>DASQLH010000061.1:0-18463 GCA_035630155.1 Chthoniobacterales bacterium | reverse complement strand
GAACGGCACCGCCGTCTGGCGAAAACCAATCCAAGCCCTCAAGCCTCTCAGATAACGGCCCCGTTCCGGAAGCGAGTTAAGGACATCGACGACCTTGCGATCCATCAGGCAAAAGTCTCCGGTGTCCGCGGGAATGTCCTCATTTGTAAGGAGCCGCAGGAACCTGTAAAAAACGTAAGCGAACACTTTCTTCGCTACGCTTTCGCGCTGCCGGGAAATGTGCTGGGCGTAGACGACGTGATAACCCGCGCGCCACTTTTCGATCATGGTGGGAATCAGCTCCGGTGGATCCTGCAAGTCAGCGTCGAGGACTATCACGGCGTCGCCTCGGGCAAAAACCAGCCCGGCCGTGACCGCGATTTGATGGCCGAAGTTCCGGGCCAGGCTGACATAACGCACGCGGGGATCGCGCTGGTGCAAATCGCGCATCATCTCCAGCGAACGATCGTTGCTCCCATCATCCACCAAAAGCACTTCGCTTCCTCCGTCAAGCCCGTCCATGACAACCGCGAGACGGCGATAGGTTTCCAGAATGGTCTCCTCTTCGTTGAGGATGGGAACGATGAATGAGAAGACTGGTTTCATCTGGAATCGGCGATAGAAACGGTGTTGCCGCGCCTACTTCGTTGCCACCACGGCAAGGTTCCAGGCGAACCGCTTCATGAACGGGAGTTGCTTGACCAGTGCGTCAAGCCTTTCGAGACGGGCGTAGGTGGGTGCAAGAAGTCGCTGCTCGGCGATAATTTTCTTCCAATATCGCTCTTTGTTGGGATGGATACGTTCCACCAAATAAAAGCGGAGAAAGATCCAGAGCGTGGCGAGCCAGAAAGTGTCGTAAACCGTTTCGCGAAAGAGGGACTTCACGAACTTGGTGATGCCAATATCTAAAGCTCTTTCATCTTCTGTCCTGACTTCCGTCGCCATGCGCCGGTAAATATTGATCAACGGATTGTGCCGGAGCGGATCCCAGAAGCAGAGCTTGCCGCCCGGCTTCAAGACTCGATGTATTTCGCGCAAGGCGGTCATTGGCTCCGGGAGGTGATGAAGCAGGTTGGCCGCGTAAACGATGTCAAAGGTGTTAGCCGGGAAGTCCAATTCCATCGCATTCATCGTCCGGCCCTCGATCTGAACACCATTGGCCGCGGCCAGCTTCAGCGCCTTGTCGACCATTCCAGAGGAGTAGTCGGTCGCTGTGCAGTGAGCGCCTTTCAGCGCAAAATAGACGCTGTTTTCACCGGCGCCGCATCCCAGATCGAGAAGTGTTTTTCCCTCGACGTCGCCCAGATGGCTCAGGATGAAACGGTTCTCCGGAGCAGTGCACGCTTCAAAGTAATCGTTTACCCTGATCCCTTCGACTTCGATAGATTCGGCCCATCGATCGTGAAAGGTGCGCTCCCGTTGAAGAAGGTCAGTCATTCGCGAATGGGGCTGACGACGCTCGATCAGTGTTCATGTCTCTGCGTCACTTTAGCAAGCGTCTCCGCTTCGGCGATTATTTTGTGGCAATGGTCGAGGCGCGGAGCGGAGCAGGCGTAAAACTGATAAAACGAGAGAGATTTGGCCAAGCCGAAAACGGCGGAGCGAACGTCAGCAAAAAAGAATCGCAAGACGCTTTCAATCTCGCCGGCCGTGTTTACATGCTCGTATTTCATGAGGACCTCGTAATCGAGGTGGTAACGGGCTCGAAAGTCCAAGGCCGTGGTGGTCCGCCAGCCGAGACGCCACAAGATTGTTCCCTCGCTGGGAATTCCCGCCCGGAAAACTCCGCCACCTGCCAGAAGGAGCGCGCTTCGGGCCACCAATTGCGGCAGGTCGCAAACATGTTCGAGGGCGGCGATGGAGGTGATGCGTTCGTATGTTGTGCCAGGGGGAACGTCTGAGATATCGGCGTAGATATTCCTGATCCTGGGCCGATGCGGAGAGGAGTGATAGAGCTCCTGAAAAGGTTCGACGATGTCGTAGGGATGGGAGTGGGGTTCGTAGGGGAGTTGGTTCAAGGTTCCCGCGCCGATCTCCAAGGTGGATTTGGGCGGCACCTGAGTCACATCTTCCGCTACCTTCCGGTGCATCCAGCTCTCGGCCCATTTCGCCAGGCCCAGGATTTGTGAGCTGCCCTCCCGGCTGTTCCTGTAGTGCTGGAGATAGATGGCCTCGTACTCAGGCGGAAGGGGAGCGCGTTTCTTGGGGAATTCGCTGAACAGAGTTTCAGACGCCATGGCAGGGCAAGGGGCGAACCTGTTATGGCGCCGGCTTCGAAGGTTCGATAGAACTTGCGATCACGTAACGAGGCCGGCGTTTCACTTCTTCATAAATCCGCGCCAGGTACTCGCCGATGATGCCCAGACTTAGCATCAACAAGCTCCCGATAATCAGGAGCAAGAGAATAACTGTGGCAAAGCCGCTGACCGACCTTCCAGTGAGTTGCAGGGCGAGCGTGTAGATTCCGAAGAGAACGGAGAAGATGAAAAATAACAACCCTGCCAGGGTGACGAACTGCAAAGGCAACCAGGAGAACGCCGAGAGACCGGTCAGCGCGAGTCTCAGCCGCTTGGGGAAAGACCATCCTGTTTGTCCCGCCGCGCGGCCGGGAACTTCAAAAGGAATTTGGACGCGGGTAAATCCCAGCCACGCGGTCATTCCTCGAAAGAAGACATTGCGCTCTTCCATTTGCAGCCAGGCATCCAGGGCCCGGCGACTCATCAACTTGAAATCGGAGGTGCCCTTCAGGTTCACTCCCGCCAGTTTGTTGAGGAAGACGTAAAACAAGAGAGCGCCGAACCGTTGCGTGAATGATTCCGGCCCGCGCTTGCTTTTCACGGCCTCCACCAGGTCGGCGCCCGAAGTTTGCCAGAGGCGCACCATCTCGGGCAAAAGCTCCGGCGGATGCTGGCCGTCACCGTCCATGACAATCACAGCATCTCCGCGCGCCCGCTCCAGGCCCGCGCAAAGGGCCAGCTCCTTCCCGAAGTTTCTGCTCAGGCGAAAGCCGCGCAAAGTAGGCAACCCTTTCGCTTCCTCCGCCAGGATCTGCCAGGTCTCATCGGGTGAGCCGTCATCAACGACAATCAATTCGAAAGGAGCGCCAGTCTTAGCCAAAGCTGTAGTTACCCCGGAAAGAAAGGGGCGGAGGTTCGCCGCCTCCTGGTAGAGCGGAATTACGACGGAGATAAAAGGCGATTTGTTGTTGTCCATGATTTGCGTCGCAAGTCCGCTGCTGCGATCGCGCCGGTCTAGATGGCTAAGCCTTTTCCGGGCGGGATCAAAGGTAAATTTGCATCGGCGCCGGGCCGCCAGGCGCGCCAGTGACTCCGCGCCTTCCGCTTACTTTGCGCGCAAATCGATCAGCCGCACGCGATCGGCGAAAGTGCAAAGGACGTAGAGCTTTCCATTTGCCAGCGCCAGGGCGGATGCTCCTTCCAATTTGTCTGGCGGTTTCGCTTTTAGTTCGCCGATCCTTTTTCCATCCAAATCGAAAATGAGCACTTCATCGGTGGTCGGACTGGTAGCGTAGAGACGATCCGCTTCCTGATCGATCAAGAGATGATGGAAGATCCAGCTCGTGGTTTGCCACTCCGGCACCGGCCACTTCGCAATAAACTTTCCGCCCGGGTCAAAAACCTGGATGCGCTTGTTGCGCGGATCGGCCACATAGACCCGCTGATTTTTTTCGCTCACGGCCACCGCGGCGGGCTCGACGAATTGCCCGTCGCTCTGGCCCTGCGTGCCCCAGGTCGTCACGAACACGCCATTCGCGTCGAACTTGACGATACGCGCGTGCCCCTGGTCCACGACATAGACAAAGTTGTCAGAGGTGACGCAGAGATCGCGCGGTCCGTAGAACCCAGGCGCGGGTGGTCTCCATTGAGAAATGAATCTGCCGCTGCCCGTGAACTTCTGGATCCGTTGGTTGCCAACGTCGCCCACATAGATGTTACCGCTGGCATCCACGGCGAGTCCGTTTGGTTCCTGCAGCTCTCCTTCACCCTTCCCCGTCTTGCCAAACAGACTGAGAAAGACTCCAGCCGGCGAAAACTTTTGGATGCGCCCGTTGCTCGTGTCGGCGACGAGAATATTTCCGGCCCGGTCCGCCGTCATGCCGCGAGGAAAATCGAATTGCCCTCTGGCGGCTCCTTTGCCTCCTTGAAACATGGTAACCGCGGGGATCTCCATCAACCGTGCTTGGGCACGGGCAGGGTCGGGACGTTTTAGTCCCTGGGGGGACGGCGTCTCCGGGACCTTATAGATGACAAGCTTGGAATAGGCGTTGGCCTTATCCTCCCACACCTTCTGGAAGTTCAACGAATAGACATCCTCGTTGGGACGCTTGATGAATTCACCGCGGCGAACACCTTCGTCGATCGCCACGTAAACGATGTTGTTTTCCCGGAGCAAGCGAAACACGGTGTAAGGATCCTGGCTTTCGAAGAGTGTCCGGTAAACGTGGTCCCGTTTGGTGGTATCGTAACCTGCTCCCCAGGAGAAAGAGGGCCAGCCGTAGAAGAGCCGGCGCCCCGCCAGCAGGATCTGGTGGTTCACAAAGCGGTCGCTCAGAAAAACGTCATGCGGCTTGGTGTTGGCCCAAATCCACTTCACCAGAGGATCGTTGCCATACTTGAGCTGGATAAAGTAGCTGTTATGGATCGGGAACAGGTCGATGGCCCCGCCCACGAAAATCGCCGCCGCCAGCGCGAGCGCGGCAAGCCGGCCAAGGGGGATGAGCCAGCGTGGCCGGATATGCCAGATACGCCAAAGCCCATAGGCGACATATAGATTGCCCACGATCAGCCAAAGGTTCAGGAACTTATGGTTGGCGAGGGTTTCGAGGCTCAGTTCCAGGCAGAAGGTAACCAGGAACATGCTGCAGAGAGCGAGGAACAGCCGGCGTTGAAACCAGGTAACGCAAGCAAGAGCTATGAGGACAAGGAACCATTTAAGGCCGAAAGAGAAACCGATGTAACGAAGAACATTGTTTATTGTAGGCGGGTCTACGATGTAACCCCAATGAAGGATTGAACGAGTGGCCGTCTTTACCCCGGAACGCAGCATGTAGAGTTGAGGAAGAGCGGCCACTGCCGTCATGAGGCCGAGGCCCAGCATTTGGCGGCGGCAAGGGAAAAAGAGAAACAGCAGGGAAAGGATCGCGAAGGAGGAGGTAAAGACCATCGCGTTCCAGAAGGGAAGGCAGCCGAGAAGGAGGCCGCAGAAAACAAAGCCTTTGTTGAAGACGATGATGTTCCCCGCTATCTCGCGCATTCGCGAGGCGAAGCTTCTCTTCGGCGGCGGGCTGCTTTCGGGAACTGAAACTGGCTCGGGGGACAAGACGATAGCTTCACTCTCGGCCGGCGGATTGGAAGCCTCGGTGGCGACCGGAGCGATCTCCGGCGCCGGGGCAGGTGCAGGTTCATCCGCCGGAGGCTGGGCAACGGCCTCCGCTCTCGCGGCGGCGTGCCGGCGGTAGCGATCGACCAGAAAGATCAGGACGAGCAGCAGTATCCCGACGCCACTGGCCAGGTGCCGCTGGTTCAGGAAAACGACCTGCGTCCATATGCCCCACAGCTCGCCGCGGTAAGGGTAACCGGAGGGGAGGAAGTCCTTGAGGGTAAGGATGGAGTTGAACGCGGCCGAAACCGATGGTTGCGCGCGAAGGAAGGCGAGGAAGCTGAGGGTGCCATGAAAGTAAAAGAGCGCGGAGCCGATTCGGCCGACGGCTCGCGAATTGAAAAGGAGCTGCCCCAGAGCCATGACCAGGGCCAGCATGCAAACCTGTGTCAGGATGCTTAACAGGTTCAGACTCCAGGCCAGATTGAGACCGAGATAGCTGAGGTTCCCGGCCTGGAAATAGAAAAGGAAATGGTAGCGGATCGTCTCGCCGGAAAAGTGCGGGTATTGAGTGGGGAAGTTATGGCCAACGGCAAAGCTTTGAATGATCGCGGTGTTGGGTCCGAAGTCGCTCCACTCATTGTTACCGATCAGAAGCAAGTCATTCTTATAATCGAGCGTGGCAAACATTAGCCAGGAGGCGAGAACGAGGTATGCCCCAAGGGTCACCCAATCCCAGAGGGCTCGTCCGGGAGGCTTTGGCTGGATGAACTCGCCATACGGGCCCCAACGGCGTCGAGAGCGGCGCCGGAAAATCCAGATTGCGCCGAGCGCCACCGCAAAAAAGCAGAGGTCCGCCCAAAAGAGAGGTCGTTTGCTGCGGGCGAATAGCCATCCCAGCACATAGGTGAACCAGGAGCTAAAGAGCAGGCCCACGAGAACCGCCGCCGCGCAGCGATGGGCGACGGAGACAAACCGAAAGAATCGCCGGCAAAACTGGTCGCCGAGATAAAAAGCCAGGCCGAGGTAGATGAGAGCTAGCATGGGACGGCCTTTCCGCTTTTAGACATCGGAAGGAGGATGCGCGGGAACCTCGGCATAGGCGTGATGGAGCGGGCGAAACATGCGGGACGTCCTAAGGCCTCTTCGGTTCAAGACGAAAGCGATGAGCAAGCGCAAAACGCCCAGCCCATAGCGGACGGAGCGGCCAAAGCCAATCGTGCTCGCCTCCGGGAAGTAGCGATGCGGCACGGAGATTTCCTCGATGCGCGCTCCGAACCAGACGGCCTGCGCGATGATTTCCTGGTCGAAAATGAAATCGTTTGAGTTGAGGAGAAAGGGCGTGGTTTCCAGAAAATTGCGGCGGAAGGCGCGAAAGCCGGTGTGATATTCGGAAAGGTTGAGCCCGAACACTTTGTTTTCGCACCAGGTGAGAAAGCGATTCGAAATCCGTTTGTACAGCGGCATCCCGCCGGCGACGGCGTAGGCCATTCGGGAACCGAGGACGACGTCCGCGCGGTCCTCGAGGATCGGCTGGACGAGGTCGGGAATTTTCCCGGAGTCATATTGGTAATCCGGGTGCAGCATGACGACGACATCCGCGCCGGTCTTGAGCGCCTCGACATAGCAGGTCTTCTGGTTGCCGCCGTATCCCTGGTTTTCGCGATGGAGAAAAACGCGCAGTCCCAGCTTGCGCGCCACCTCCACGGTGGAGTCGGCGGAGACGTCATCGACGACGAGGCATTCCTGGACGCTCCCGGGCGGAATATCGAGAAAGGTCCGCTCGATGGTCTTGCTGGCGTTGTAGGCCGGCATGATGGCGACTATTTTCGGTGGGTTCATCCTCGTTCGGGAACGGTCTCATTCCCGGCATAGCGCTAACCTTTTTCGAGGGCGGTGTTAAGGGCAATCACATTCCTTTCGTAATCGTGCCCGTGCTCCTGCTCGTGATCGATCTGTTCTTTCGTGGCGTTTCGATCACGAGCACGAGCACGAGTAAGAGAAAAAAAGCGTTTCAGTAGCCAAATGGTTTGGCGCGGCGTAAAGAAACCGCGTGATCGGGGCGCCAACGAATTTTCATTTTATCGGGATCTGCGGGACGGCGATGGGAGCGGTCGCGGCGGCGTTGCGCGAGCGTGGGTTCGTCGTCACCGGGTCGGATGAAAACGTTTATCCGCCGATGTCCACCTTTCTGAAAAGCACGGGAATCGTGCTGCATGCCGGTTATCGGCCCGAGAACATCCCGGCGGAAGCCGAGGTGGTGGTGATCGGCAATGCCATGAAACGCGGGAATCCCGAGGTAGAGGCGGTCCTGAACCGGAAACTCTATTACGCCTCACTCCCCGAAGTGCTGAAACAATTGTTCCTGCGCGGCCGGCACAATCTCGTCGTGACCGGGACGCACGGAAAGACCACCACCACCGCCTTGCTCGCCTGGATCATGACCTCGGCCAGGCTCGATCCCGGTTACGTCATCGGGGGTATCCCGAAAAATCTCGGGCAGGGCGCGCTTCTGAACGACTCGAAATATTTCGTGATCGAAGGGGACGAATACGACTCCGCCTTCTTCGACAAGCGCTCGAAGTTCGTTCATTACCTGCCGGAATTGCTGATCGTGAACAACATCGAGTTCGATCACGCCGACATCTTCAACAACCTCGATGAGGTCAAACTCAGTTTCCGGCGCCTCCTCAACATCGTGCCGCAGAACGGCATGATCCTGTTAAACGGCGACGACCCCAATTGCGTCGAGGTAGCGCAGCAGGTGCAGCCGCTCCTCGCGCCGCTTGAGGAAGTCGGGTTTTCGCCCAACTGCGCCCGGCGAATTTCCGAGGTCTCCTACTCCTCCACCGGATCGCGTTTCAGGCTGGGCGAGGACGATTTCGAGATTCCGCTCATCGGCGAATTCAACGTGCGCAACGCGGCCATGGCCATTTCCGCCGCGCGTGTTTACGGCGTCTCGCTCGAGGAAATCCGCAAGGCGCTCAAAAGCTTTAAGGGGATCGCGCGGCGGCAGGAAGTGCGCGGCGAAGCGCGTGGCATCAAGGTCATCGACGACTTCGGGCATCATCCCACGGCCATCCGCGAAACGCTCCGCGCCTTGCGGCATCGTTACGCCGGTTCGCGCATCTGGGCCATCTTCGAGCCGCGCTCGAACACCACCCGGCGCGCTGTTTTCCAGCAGGATTTGCCGGACGCGCTGAAGCTGGCGGACGGCGTTTTCATTTCCCAAGTCGCGCGCCTCGACCAAATCCCGGAAAAGGAGCGCCTGGATCCCAAGGCGGTGATGGAAGCGATCGCGGCCAGCGGGCGGCCCGCGTTCTACGAACCGGACGTTGCTCATATAATAGAGAGGCTGCTGCCGCTGCTGGAAGCGAAAGACGTGGTCGCGATCTTCAGCAACGGCGGGTTTGAGGGGATTCACGAGAAGCTGCTTACGGCGCTGCGGGAGGCGTGATGCGAGATGCGCCCGCCTGCATCGCTGCCTGCCCGAAGCTGCTGCATCGCTGCAGGCGGGTGCGAAGCAATGCGGGCAGGGGATGCGGAGGTGGCGAGATAGCGGGATAAATTAGGAATGCGTCGGGTTCTTTTCACGATCTCAATTTGGGTTCTGGCGGCTGGCCTCGTTTCGGCGGCCACGGACCCGGGCGCTGAAATCCGCGCGGTGATGGCCGCGCAAGTGTCCGCCTGGAACCGCGGCGATATCGACGGGTTCATGAGCGGTTACGCGCGTTCCAAAACGACGGAATTTGTTTCCGGCGACAAACTAACGCGCGGCTGGCAAACCGTCCGCGATCGCTACCGAAAGAAATACGATAGCCGTGAGAAGATGGGCACGCTGACCTTCTCGGAGATCAAGATCACCGCCCTCGCGCCCGATGCCGCTCTCGTCGTCGGCCGCTGGAAGCTCCTCCGCAGGGGCGACCACCCTCACGGAATTTTCACCCTCCTCTTCCGCCGTGGTCCTGCCGGCTGGCGCATCGTCCACGATCACACATCCTGATCGCGTCGCATCCCCTGCCCGCAGTGCTTCGCACAGCGATGCAGGCGGGCCAAGCCCGCAATGCTTCGCACCCGCCTGAAGCGATGCAGCAGCTTCGGGCAGACAGCGATGTAGGCGGGCCAGCCCGCAATGCTTCGCACCCGCCTGCCACGATGCAGCAGCTTCGGGCAGGCAGCGATGCAGGCGGGCGCTATAGTCTTGACCCCGGCCAGCCGACCTATTACATAAAGCGCGTGCTTCGGATCTTATGTTTCGTGGCGCTGTTTTTAGCAGCGCTGACCCCCGGTTTCGGGCAATCCCCCACGCCGATCCCTCCGCGCCCGTTGCCCACGGCCGCCACCCAAACCGCTCTGCCTCTGCCCTCGCCAATCATTGTCGATCAGGCGCCGGCTGCGGTTCCTCCCGCGCAGACCACCATCGCACCGCCCCCGTCGGTTCCCGGTTCCACGCCGCTGCCGGATCGAACCGTCACCCTGCAATATCCGAACAGCGACGTCGCCGATGTCCTTCATCTTTACGGAACGCTCACCGGCAAAAAGCTTATCATCGACAACTTCGTCCAGGGGAAAGTCAGCATCTTCATCAGCCGTCCGGTCCCGCGAGAGGAGGCCATCAAGATCATCGAGATCAATTTGCTCATGAACGGCTATTCGCTCGTACCGGCGGAAGGCGACATCGTGAAAGTCATCGGCACCAACCGCAGCCCGCGGAGCGCCGGCGTTCCTATTTTGTCGGATGAAGCCGACCTCCCGCCGGGCGAACAAGTCGTCAGCTTTCTCTTCAAACTGAATTACGCGGACCCGGTGGAGCTGCAGCAGGTGCTCGGGCAATATTTGCAGCCGCCGCAGACCTACAGCTCGTTTCTGGCCCTGCCGAAATCGTCCAGCATTCTCATCACGGAAAATTCCGCGGTGATCCGCCGGCTCGTCCGGATTATTGAGCAGGTCGATGTGCCCCCGGCCCAGGTGGTGAGCGAGTTCATCAAGCTCCAGCGGGCCGATGCCACCAAAGTGGTCGAGATGCTCAAGGAAGTTTTCGACAAAGGCGGCACGACCACGACGACCGCGGCCGCCCCCAACGTCCAGCCCGGCGTGCGTCCGGTGCGGCCGCCGGCCCCGAACGTGCCCCAGGCGCCGCAACAGGTGCAGGGCGAAGGAGACTTGAGCGCATTCACGGCGCTCTCGGAAGATTCGATTGTGGTCGGCAAAATCAAGATCGCCGCCGACGTGCGGACGAACCGCATCCACATCATCACGCGTCCGGTGAACATGCCGTTCATCAAAAAGCTGATCGCGGAATTCGATGCGAACGTCGAGTTCGGCAAGCCGATCACGCGCGCTCTACGTTACATCAGCGCGGCGGATGTCCTGCCGGTCCTGGTGCAGGCGCTGACGGAACCGGGGACTGGGCAGGGTGCAGGAACGGATCCTACCAGCAATCCGGCGGCGCCCCAGCAGCAAGCTCAGCAAAATCAACGACGGACGACGAGCACGAGCGGATTTGATTCCAGCTCAAGCAGCGGCACCGGCAGCCAGAATTTCTCCGAGGAGCTTTCGACCCAGGCCGTCGATACGACGCCGAGAGCCGTCACGATTGGCAACGCGAAGATCATCGCGGATCAGCGCTCCAACTCGATCATCGTGCTGGGTAATCGCGAGGTGGTCGTGAAAGTCGCCAAGATTCTGGACGAAATGGACGTGAAAGCGCCGCAAGTCGCCCTCAGCACGGTCATCGGCGAGCTCACGATGAACAACGATCAAGAATTCGGCGTCGATTGGTTTAAGGTTGGAGGCACGCCTCACACCGACCGCAATGGTAAGGTATTGCCAAGAACGGAAGGGGACAGCAGTCTGGCCGGATTTGCACGAAATACGGCCGCGCAACCGCTCGATCCCGCTAACCTTCTTAACCTGACCCAGCTCGCAGCCGCCGCTACAGGCGGGACAACCGTTTTTTTGAGTAGCGCCCGAGATGGGCTGGCCGCGATCGTAAGAGCGCTCGATTCGACCGGCCGATTTAGAGTTCTTAATCGTCCGGTCGTTTTCACGAGCAACAACAAGAAAGCAATTATCGCTTCGGGTCGCGAAATTCCGGTCCCCGTCAACACCTTGTCCTCGTTTGTCCCCAATCAACAGCAGCCCGTCAATAATTTCGGCACTCAATCCACTATTCAGTATAAAAAAGTGGCACTTCAGCTCGAAGTCGTTCCGCTGATCAATTCTGAAAAGGAGGTATCGCTCGATATTCTGCAGAAACTCGACAGCTTGGGTACTCCCACGCAGGTCGATGGGAATTTGATCCCGACGGTCGTGACACGATATATTAAGACAACTGTTTCGGCACCGAATGGCTCGACAGTTGTCCTGGGCGGCTTGATCACAGATGACAAGGGGGTGAGCAAAACGGGTATCCCACTCCTCAGTCGTATCCCGGTAATCGGTGCCCTTTTCAGAAGCACGATCAAGAATCACATGCGGACGGAACTCATCGTTTTGATGCGTCCGGAAGTGGCTCTAACAAAACTCGATATTCATCGCCTCCGGCAGAAGCACGAAGAAAAAATACACATCGGCCCGGAACTCGATCAGGATGATTGCCCTGATTGCCCGGTGCCGCTCCCGACCGAGGATAAAGAAATCGTGCTGCCGGGACCTGATCTCCCGAGCATGAAGTAGTTGCCGGCCCCCCGGCGGTGACCACGACGAGGAGATCGGCCATCAGCGTGACTCAGCAGGTCACGCCAAGCTGAGCCAAGGGGAGCAGCTTGAGCGGCGCGGGGAACAGAGCGCGCCACCGGTTTTGCACTTGCCCCAGGGAAACGCCACCGGCTAAGCTCCGCGCATTGCTCCCCAGCCCCTCGCCCCCGTCCCGGACCGTGAAAGACGGAAAAATTTGCGCGTTTAAAACAAACTTACGGTTATCCTGGTTTGCCGGAAGCGGAGTAAAAGTCGCCGCCAAAGGAGTCAGAGGCGGCGTACCAGAAAAGATTGATCACGCAAAGGCGCAAAGGCGCCAATTCTGAGTCCCGGTTTCCTTTGCGCCTTGGCGCCTTTGCGTGAGGCTTCAGCCGCCGGTTTTGCGCTTGCAGTGATGAAACCCGCCCGGCTAACCTCTGGGTATTGCCCCCCAGCCGCTTCGCCCCTCCCGGACCGTAATAGACATTCACCCTAAAAACACAAATATGAACACTCGATCAGCCAAAAACCTAGCCACGCTTGACAAGAAGGCGCAGGCAATATTCACGCCATTTATCGAGGCTGCGGAGGCGCTCGCCGCCACGCTCGGGTGCGAATACATAGCGATTAGCGGCAACCGAACTTTCGCCGAACAAGATAAGCTCTTTGCAAAGGGCCGCACCATTCCACCAATTGGGCCGTCTCATATTGTAACGAATGCTAGAGGTGGACAGTCGAATCATAACTTCGGCATTGCGCTCGATTTTGGTGTATTCCAAGGCAAGCGCTATCTTGATGGTGGGACCAAGGCAGAAACGTCCGTTGCTTCCGGTGTCCATCGTTCGGTGGCGGAAAAGCTGGCTAAAAAACATGGCATTGAGTGGGGAGGAAACTGGACGTCGTTCAAGGACGAGCCGCACTATGAAATTGCCACCGGGCTGACCATGCAACAGAAGCGGGACCGCTTTAAGAAAAATGGCTCTGTCTTCTGAACCGCAAAGCGTCGGATTTTTCGCCATGAGAAAGGCGAACCCGAAAAACGCCTAACCATGCACTGCGGCGAACTCCGAAAGCATTCGGAGTCGCTGAGCTTGGGGTCGTTAGGTCCACGAGTCACACACATCTGACCAAGTTGTATGGACGACATTCCTATGCTCGGGATCGAAGAGATCGCATTCGAAGTCGAAGACCTCGAGCGGTCCATTGTCTTTTACCGCGACGTCCTCGGATTGCATTTATCTTCGCGCGGGCCAGAGCAAGCGTGGTTTCGGGTGGGCGCTCAGAGCCTCGCGCTATTTACACACGGGCGCGCAGGCAGCGGCCAGCATTTCGCTTTCCTCATTCCGGCGGAAAAGGCAGAGAGTGCGCGCCGTGCCCTTGTGGCTCAGGGCTTTCCGGAAGAAACCATGCAGCAGGACGACGGCTTGTCTGTTTATGTGCGTGATCCCGACGGAAATAAAATTGAGTTATATGGCAAGGGCACAAGGGCCTAACCAGGCGATGGACGAACGGCCACCCGCCGCGCGTTTACGCTCTGCGTGGCCAGATCGTCTTCGCTCCGGGCCGAACTCGCTCCCGGTGGCCGGTCGCTCATCTTGTTCTCGTTAGGCGTATGGCAGGCGCAATCGAGGGCGGGTGTTTATGCGGAGGCGTCCGCTATCGTCTCCACGTCAGGCCAAAGCAGGGGAGTGACTGCCATTGCGAAGATTGCCGGCGGGCTAGTGCTGCTCCGTATGTGACTTGGTGTGGCGTTCCCAGCAAGGCGATGGAGGTTCTGAGCGGTGAACTGCGTAGAGTCTCATATGCAGACCGATTACGCTCGTTCGCCTCTTGTTGTGGCACGCCTTTGTTTATGCAGGACGAAGTCAGTTCTGAATGGATCGACGTGACAGTAGCGTCGCTCGATGATCCAACGACCTTTCCCCCGGAGGCCGCGATATGGACAGAAGACAAACTCCCGTGGGTAAAGCTCGATCCGAGTCGGCCTGCTTTTCGCCGGAGCAGAGATGAAAACGCCTGACCGGGCGATGGAGCGAACTCCGAAAGCACTCGGAGTCGCTGATCTTGGATCTCATTAGTTCTGTTCTCCCCGTCTGCGTTCCTTTTGAAATGTGAATATTGACTCGTGATTGGTCAATGGAGAGAACCAAAGTCCGTGGGGAAAATCCCAAACCCCAGAACCCAAATCCCAAGTAAGTCTCAATTCCAACAGTTTGAAAAAAGTCGCCGGAAAGACTGTTTCGGCGAGACGCCAAAACCGAGTCGCCGCGGCGACCGCTACCTGGGCGAACGCACCACGGAAAGATTGCTCACGCAAAGGCGCTGATTTCTGAGTCCGGTTTCTTTGCGCCTTGGCGGCTTTGCGTGAGGCATCAGCCGCCGGTTTGGCGCTTGCAGCGTGGAAACGCGTCCTGCTAACGTGGGGGCTTGCTCCCAGTCCCTCGCCCCGTCCCGGACCGTGATAGACGAAATCTCACGTCTTTTAATTGCGAACTTTCGCACAATTTTCGTTAGGCCTTTGACCGTCTCGCCAATATGACTACACCGCAAAAACCGTTAGCTGATGATCCAAAGACAGCGCTGGCCAGCTTCTTGATTGAATTACGTCAGGTTTACTATTCTTGGTATGAACAATCAGTTCGCACGCACTATTGGATCTCAGTCCCGATCCAGCTCAGAATCGATGACGAGTATGGCTTGAAACGACATCGGAAATATTCGAGCAGTTTGCGGGTGCAAAGCGCGAGTTCACTTCTTTGATTGCCTACGATGAAGGCTAACCAGGCGTGCGGCGAACCGGCTTTTTTTCACGCAAAGGCGCAAAGGCGCTAAGTTCTGATCCTGATTTTCCTTTGCGTCTTGGCGGCTTTGCGTGAGACCTCAGCACGCGGACGATCGCGGCGGCGCGCAAAGCTGTTGCCGAGTCGCTCGGCGAGTCGCCGAGCCAGGGTCGCCGTCGGCGACCGCTCCCTGGCGCAGCGGAACCGTCTGGGCTCCCCGGATGACAATTCAGTAAGTTTCGCGTAAGATGAGCGTGTGAATCCCGCGGTCAGCAATTCTCTCATCGAACTTCTGCTCGCCAGCGGGGTGCCTTCGCGCGACGAGGCGGCGGCGCTTTCGTCCAACCTCAACGGCGGATCCTGGACGAGCCAGGTGCTCGATTCCGGCAAGGTGGACGAGCAGCGTTTCCTCGAGGCGATCGGGAGTTATTTCCAGGTGCCGGTGGTTTCGATCGACGCGAAACGGATCGAGCGCGCGACGCTCTCGCTCCTGCCGAGCCGGTTCGTTTTCCAGCACCACATTTTGCCGATCGAGACGAAGGACAAAACGGTCGTGCTCGCGACCTACGATTTGTTTAACTCGGTGGGGCGCCAGCTCGCCTCGCAGCTTTTGAAGCGGCCCACCGAATGGGTGCTGGTGCCGCGCGCGCAGATTTTGCGCGCGATGAAAAACGTTTACGGCGTCGGCGCGGAAACGTTCGACGAGATCCTGAAGACGAACCGCGCGTTTGAAAACGCGGAGGACATCGAAAGCAGCACCGACCTGGACGCGAACGATCCGGAAGCGTCGGTGGTGAAATTCGTGAACCAGGTGATCCGCGAGGCGATCCTGGAACGGGCGACGGACATCCACGTGGAGCCGCTCGAAAACGATCTCCGCATTCGTTACCGGATCGACGGCATCCTCCACGAGGTGGCGGTGCCGCCGCAGTTGCGCCTGCTGCAATCGGCCATCCTTTCGCGCCTCAAAGTCATGGCGCATATGGACATCGCGGAGCGCCGGCTGCCGCAGGACGGCCGCATCAATTTGCAGGCGCACGATCAGAACATCGACGTGCGCGTTTCGACGATCCCGACGGTGAACGGCGAGTCGATCAGCTTGCGTTTGCTTAGCCGGACGGAGCAGCATTTCGGGTTCGACCGGCTCGACATGAGTGAAAAGCAAAGCCGGATCATCCGGCATCTGCTCGCGCAACCGAACGGAATCATCCTCCTGACGGGACCGACCGGCTGCGGGAAATCGACGTCGCTTTATTGTTTTCTCAGCAGCATCAATTCGGTCCAGCGCCGGATCATCACGATCGAGGAACCGGTGGAATACCGGTTGCCGGGCGTGTCGCAGATCGATGTGAAACCTGAGATCGACCTGACCTTCGCGAAAGGGCTCCGCCATATTTTGCGGCAGGACCCGAACGTCGTCATGGTCGGTGAAATTCGCGACGTGGAGACGGCGGACATCTCGATCCGCGCGGCGATGACGGGGCACCTTGTTTTCAGCACCCTGCACACGAACGACGCGGTGGGCGGCATCACGCGTCTGCTCGATATGGACGTCGAGCCGTTCCTGCTTTCGTCGGTGGTTAAGGCGTTCATCGCCCAGCGGCTCGTGCGCACGCTCTGCCCGCACTGTTCGCAGATGGTGGATTATCCGAGGGAATATTTGGCGGAGATCAGTGTGCCGGCGGAAATGGGGACGCGTTTCATGCGCGGGGAAGGCTGCGAGGTTTGCCGGCATACCGGTTATCAGGGGCGCCTCGCGATTTACGAGATCTGTGTCGTGACAGAGCCGCTCAAGAAATTGATCATGCAGAAGCGCGACGGCGGCGAGTTGAAGCAATGCGCGATCGCGCAGGGGATGGAGACGTTGCGGCAGGATGGCTGGCGCCGTGTGGCGGAAGCGAAGACGACCATCGAAGAAGTGGTGCGCGTGACGCAGACCGATGAAGTGATGGCCGAGACGGAGCTGCAAAGCGCGCCCGCCGTGGCGGAAGAAGGGCCGGTCGTTTTCGGGTAGGGGAGCGCAGGCAGGTCTCACGCAAAGGCGCAAAGGCGCAAAGTTTCTGATTCTGGGTTCTCTTTGCGCCTTGGCGGCTTTGCGTGACATCCTCTGTAGCAGCGGCCCTGTGGGCCGCTCGAGAGCGACGTTGATCTGTCCGCAAGCGGCCCGCAGGGACAATAGCGGCAGGCGGAAATTTCAGATCGCGCTCGAGTGCTTGCCTGTCATCCCGAGGCTGGCGAAGCGCGCCGAGGGACCTCACAGTCGGATATTGGTCACGCAATCAATCCCAGCGGGTCATTCGCATTGTTCGCGTCGGGTCACCTTCCCGCTGCCCGTGCCGAACAGTTCGAGTCCCAAATCTTTTCACTTTGGGTTCACCATCTGGACCAACTGGTTCTTCTTTTCGCGACGCCAACCTTTGATCTCTTTCTCGCGCGAGATCGCATCCCGAGCTTCGTCGAACTGTTCGTAATAGACCAAACGGTCCACTTTATAGGTTTTCGTAAAGCTCTTGATCGTGTTGTTCCGATGGAACCAGACGCGTCGCTCCAGGCTGTTCGTGACCCCGGTATACAGAACGGTTCTACTGCGATTGGTCATCAAATATATATAGAAGGTTTTCACTTCGACTGGGAGGTCCCTCGGCGCGCTTCGCCAGCCTCGGGATGACAAGCATGCTGGCGGGGGGACATGAGAGATCTAACGCGTCACCCGCCGCGCAATTCGCGGATCGCGGTGCCGTAATCTTTCGTGCGGAAAATGGAGGTGCCGGCGACGAGGATGTTCGCGCCGTTCTCGATGGAGAGGCGGGCGGTTTCGGTGTTGATGCCGCCATCGACTTCGATGTCGAGTTTGCCGCCGTTCGCCTCCCGCCACGCTTTGGCGCGTTTCACTTTCTCCATCATCTCGGGCCGGAACGCCTGTCCGCCGAAACCGGGATGCACGGTCATGATGAGAAGGAGATCGATGGCCGAAAGAAAAGGCGCGACGGCTTCGAAGGGGGTGGCCGGGTTCAAGGTCAGGCCAACGCCGCATCCGGCGGCGCGAATCGCGGCAAGCGTTTTCGGCACATCATGTTTCGCTTCGGGCTCGACATGGACGGTGATGGAATTCGCGCCGGCTTCGAGGAAACGCGGCAGATAATGATCGGCATGCTCGATCATGAGATGAACGTCGAGCGGGAGCTGCGTCAGTTTGCGCACCGTGGCGACGACGGCCGGCCCGAAAGAAATGTTGTCCACGAAGTGGCCGTCCATGATGTCGAGATGGAGCCAGTCAGCGCCGGCCTCTTCGGCGTGGCGGATTTCGTTGGCGAGCTGGGAGAAATCGGCGGCGAGGATGGAAGGCGCGATTAGCACTTTTGGTGAGGTCATGCCGGAGAGAGGAGAAGGGAAACGTCCAACGTCCAACGTCCAACGTCCAACGTCGAATTTGAAGAGACGGAATCGAGATAGCGTGTCTTTTCAGAGAGCGCCAAATGCTCCTGTCGCCAAGGAATTCAGAGAAAGCGTCTGTCATTGGACGTTGGACGTTGGACGTTGAGCGTTGGATGTTCCGGCCGCAGGCCGGTAGTTTCCCTTGACGCGACGCATGTCCGTTTCTAGATACTACCGGTTTCAGCCGGTCGTTATCGCGCTCGCAGGCCAGCACGCTCGACTGGAACGCGCGGTTGAACGACTAATCTAAA
>DASQLH010000060.1:0-4566 GCA_035630155.1 Chthoniobacterales bacterium | reverse complement strand
GATAATGTGCTTTTGCAGCATCGGGACTTTCTCGGGACTGACCTCAACGCCGAGATCGCCACGGGCGACCATGACACCGTCTACTTCCTGAAGAATTTCCTCGAGCTGCTCAATCGCCTGCGGCTTCTCGATTTTTGCGATAATCGGTTTTGACGCGCCCGCCGCCGAAATGAATTCCTTCAACGTCTGAACGTCCGCCGCGCTCCGCACAAAACTCAATGAGATCCAATCGACGTTGTGCGCCAGCCCGAACTCGACGTCGTGTTTATCTTTCTCGGTCAGGGGCGGAATCGCGAGCGCCAGGTTCGGAAAATTAACTCCCTGCCGGCTTTTGAGCACGCCGCCCTCGATGACGCGGCAACGCAATTCGCGTCCGGCGACCTCGACGACTTCCAATTCCAGTAAACCATCCGTGAGCAGCACGCGCATACCCGGCCGGGCTTCATTCGCGGCATCTGCATAGTCGATTGGAATTGCATCCTCCTGGGCCGTAAAATCCGCTTCCGGCACAATCGAGATTGTGTCGCCGGGTGTAAGTTTCATCTCCCCACCCGGCAATTTCCCGACGCGGATCTTCGGGCCTTGCAGGTCCTGGAGAATTGTCACCGGAGTGTCGAGCTCTTCAGAAATGGCGCGAAGGTTGGCAACATTGCGGGCGTGCTCCTCGTGGCTCCCATGCGAGAAATTGAGACGGGCAACATCCATCCCGGCCGTTATCAGCCGGCGAATGATGTCCGGCGAACTGCTCGCGGGGCCGAGAGTCACCACGATTTTAGTGCGACGCATGGTCTTTCCGTCAGGCTACTGCGTGATGCCGTAGCAGCGCCAGAGCGTTGCGTAACTATCTTTTAAGAAAAAGGCTGATGGATGTTCAGACTTCTCCCGAGCGCAATTCGCGCGCACGGAACTTGCCCCTCAGAACTGTGCACCGCTCATCAGGTCTCATTGTCGCTACCTCGACCAGACCGATTAACTAAGACTCAGAGTGGATCAGAATGATAGTCATAGGCTATTGGATTGCGCGGCGATTTCGTTCCAAGAGTGATCCTGAACTGGCGAACGTTAGGCTCCACTCCTATTGAGTAAGTCGGTTCAATCGACGGTTGCCATGCACGACATTTCTTTAATCACGACTATTGCTCTCGCACTGAGCGCCGCGCTCGTCTTTGGCCTGATCGCTAAGCGGTTCGGCTTGTCGCCTATCGTCGGTTATTTAATCGCGGGGGTTCTAATCGGCCCCTACACGCCCGGGGTCGTGGGCGATGTGAAAATCGCCTCCCAGCTCGCTGAGATCGGGGTGATTTTGCTGATGTTCGGCGTCGGCCTGCATTTCAGTTTGAAGGATCTGCTGGCGGTTCGCTCGATTGCTGTCCCGGGAGCGTTGGGGCAAAGCACTGCAGCGACACTGGCCTGCACCGGACTGGCCATTGCGGTGGGCTGGACGTGGCAGACCGGACTAATTCTTGGCATCGCCGTGTCGGTGGCGAGCACTGTCGTTTTGCTGCGCGCGTTAATGGATCATGGCGGCATTGACACGCCGGAGGGGCACGCTGCTGTCGGCTGGCTCATTGTGGAAGACATCATCACCGTGCTTGTCCTCGTTCTCCTGCCACCGCTGGCAGCCACCGGCGGTGAAGGTTCGAACATCTGGCAGACGATGGGCGTGGCATTGCTAAAGCTCGCTGTGCTCAGTGCCATCGTCTTGCTCGCCGGCGCGCGGTTCGTTCCCTGGCTTCTTCTTCGGGTGGCGCGACTGCGTTCACGCGAATTGTTCACCCTTACAGTG
Organism: Chthoniobacterales bacterium; assembly: GCA_035630155.1. Classification (GTDB taxonomy): domain Bacteria; phylum Verrucomicrobiota; class Verrucomicrobiia; order Chthoniobacterales; family UBA10450; genus AV80. The sequence continues at coordinate 2,780 of DASQLH010000060.1, read as the reverse complement.
CTGGTAATGGCCATTTGTGTGGCGACGCTTGCATACGTGGCGTTCGGCGCCTCGATGGCGCTTGGAGCATTCCTGGGCGGCATGGTGGTCGGACAATCCAAAGTCAGCGACGAAGCCGCGGCTGATGTTCTGCCAATGCGGAACGTGTTCGCGGTCATATTTTTTGTCGCGGTCGGCATGTTGTTCGATTACCGCACGGTGCTGGACTCACCGGCGCTTATCCTTGGGGTGCTGGCGATTATCCTCGTGATCAAGCCGCTCGCTGCGCTGGCGATCGTCATCGTGAGCGGACACTCGTTGAAGACCGCCCTTACTGTGGCGGGTGGGCTCGCGCAGATCGGTGAGTTTTCCTTCATCGTCAGCGAGATGGCCAAAAGCCTGGGTTTGATGCCAGGCAGTGGACACAACATCATTGTGGCCGCCGCTATCGTCTCGATCAGCCTGAATCCGCTGATTTTCCGTCGGATGCTGGCCCTCGAACCGCGGATGGCAAAGTGGCCGCTGCTCGCCAGATGGCTCGCAGGGCGCAATGAGATACTCGGGGCGCGCGCCAACGAAATCGCTGCGAAACGAACTGAAGATCCGGGCGCCATCGTCATCGGCTATGGACCCGTCGGTCAAACCGTCACGCGTTTGCTCACGGAGTTCGAGATTAATCCGACCATCATCGAAACGAATGTTGAGGCTGTCCTCGAGGTTCAACAACGAGGGCAACAGGCCCTTTTTGGGGATGCGTCTCGACCAGACATTTTGCGAGCGGCCGGGCTCGCCTCGGCGGCTTATCTCGTGGTGACGGTTCCTCAGGCCGAGGTCAGCCTGCGCATCATTCAAGCTGCGCGCGAAGTCGCGCCGATGGTTCGTATTCTCGCGCGAGCCGAGTACATAAATCAACACGAGGCTTTCGCACAGGCAGGCGCTGCGATTACTCGTTACGACGAAGCCGAATCCGCTGCCGCTCTCGCTGAGGCGTTGCTTCAGGACATCGACGCCCCATCAGAGCGTATCGACGCCGTTATCGCCAGTATCCGCAGAGAATTATCGCCAGCCCGCGATGGAAAAAGAGCTGAACTTTGAATTGTTCTCCAGGAGCCGGCGGGGATCCCGGAAGTTCGCAATCCCAATCGCCAGGGCGACGGCAAACTCTTCCAACGTGCCTTCGATCGCCAAAGTTTTGCGTTCCTCTTGCGCTGGTAACGCCGATTCCTCCGCGATGAGGCGCCCATAAAGCATCACCTTAATGAGGACCGTGACTGCAACGGGAGAAAGTCCTAGAAGCAGCACGAGTAAGAGCCGTACCAACGCCAAGCTTCCGGTGAGCTCATTTTCAAAAAACATGTAGTACTTTAATCCTCGACGATAAAGCGACTAACACTCTGTTTGGATCATACTGATAGCTTCCCGCTATCGAATGAATCCGCGCCGAACCGGCTCGCTAGAGCAGCGCGTTTTGCCGGCTACAGTTGGCTCTCTTTAACGGCTCTCGGCCAGAGAATGGCTGCACCTATCAGGCCGGCGACTAACGAGGCAATGAAAATAGCGATCTTCGCTGCTGCAAAATCGGTTGGGTTGGGGAAAGCCTCACTTGCAATAAACAACGACATCGTGAAGCCGATGCCCGCGAGCGCGCCCGCGCCGGCAAGCTGCCGCCACGAATACTCTTTCGGCTTCGCGGCCATCCGGAAGCGCACGGCGAGCCACGATGCCACGAAGATGCCGACGGGCTTCCCGATAACCAAACCGAGAATGGTCGCCAGCATCAGGCTGCCGTGCGTCTTGAAGACCGTGACGGTTAGGATCACTCCCGCGTTCGCTACGGCAAAGATCGGGAGCACAAAGTAGCTGGACCAAGGTTCCATCGAGCGGAGCAGTTTATCCGCGGGAGATTCGAGTCGGCCATGGATCGCGTCCAGCGCCTGCAGAGCAGGTTCGGAGGGACCGTGTCTCATCAAAGCTTCGCCTCGGAGCTTCGACTCTGTCTGCAGGATCTCTTCCGCCTGTGCCAGCAGTGAACGGAAATTCGCGGGAGGGAGGGTCGGCGTGACGAGGGCAAGGATCACGCCCGCGAGGGTGGCATGGAGGCCTGCGTCGTGCAGGCAAATCCAAAGGATCACCCCGAGCACGGCATAAGGCAGGGCGCGGTAGATGCCCCACCGGTTGAGCGCGACAAGCAAAAGCGCAACCGCGGCGGACGCTATCAAATAATAAGCATTGATCGCGTCGGTATAGAAGACGGCGATCACGCCGATGGCGACGAGATCATCGATGATAACGGCGGCGGTCAGGAACACGCGCAGTTCCACGGGAACGCGCGGCCCAAGCAGTAGCATGATGGCCACGGCAAAGGCCGTATCAGTTGCAATCGGAACACCCCATCCCGCTGAGAGCGCGCTCGGCGCGATGAGGAGATAGATGACGATGGGCACGGCAATACCCCCAAACGCGCCGGCCACCGGGAGCGCACCGGAGCGCAAAGTCGCGAGCCGGCCAACGGTAAACTCGCGCTTAATCTCCAGCCCAACGACGAGGAAAAATATCGCGAGCAACCCGTCGTTGATCCACTTCAGGAGCGGGAGAGTGAAACCACCGCCGCCGACCTGGACTCCCAACGGCGTCGTCCACAGCGCCCCGAAGGCGGAGCCGAGCGGCGAGTTCGCCAGCACAAGTGCGAGAATCGACGCGGCGAGGAGGAGAAAGCCGGCGGAAGGGGCCCAGCGGATGAAATCGACTGTGGCCGAGTGAAGTCGATGGCCCAGCGTGCCAAGCATCGCCTCTGCCAGCGT
>DASQLH010000059.1:0-18280 GCA_035630155.1 Chthoniobacterales bacterium | reverse complement strand
TACGACTGGCCCAGTGGGTTCGGTCCTCAAAGATGCTAAAATATCACGGAGCGCGCGGCTCTTTCCTGTGTTGTTCGGGCCCACGATGAGCAGGAAATCACCTTCCGCCATGTTGAGGACAGTCTTGTCGCTAAAAGTGAGCGTATCGATGGTTACAGAAGGACTCATCAGCTTGGTGACAATCCATGCGGCGGGAATAAGGTCAAAACCAACGACGACGGAACGCCTTCAACGCGCCGCTCGAAGGGACTTTCCAGATTGGGGAGGCTGCGTCCGACATGGTGATTGTGTCGTAGCGCCTTCGCGTAACGCAGCCGTCACAGCATCCGTCGGTCGCGGCCTAGTCAGCTGCGCAGGATTTGCCTCGTCTTTTTCTTTTCGGCTCGTCAGAATGGGCGCATGAAGCCCCTTGCCATAATCCTCCTCGTTCTCCTCTCCTTCATTAGTACCGGCAGCGCAGTCCGATCGCCGAGCAAAGGGCGGATGCTCACCGAGCTGAATGTGATCCCAACAAGGGTATTGCAGAGATCCGTCAGCCCGAAGTTCTACAAAAGTCTGCTGATCTCGCCGGTGGAAGGCTGGATCATTGTCCGGGGCCAGTTGTCGGGCACACGGATCTCGGGCGCGCGAGTGATTCAGTCGGAGCTCAAAGGATTGTACGATCCGCTGGCTCTGCAACTGGCCAAAGAAGCGCAAATCGCCGGAAATTTCACACTCGACAAGCCATATGCGAAAAGCTCGGTGTTGCTCCACCTCCTGGTTTACCAGATTGCAGATGCGACCATGGTGCTTTCGTTCGCCCATTTTGACGAGGCGGGCGGCGACCAGATGCAATACTACGGCTGCTCACGCCTGCTGATCTTGAAGGATGAAAAATGGAGTGAGATCAGGGGCCCGGAAAGTCTCGCGGGGAAAGGCTGGGCGGTTCGACAGGGTCTGAGAAATAGCATCGAGGCGGTCAAAAAGCTCGAAACGATTGGTCAGCCGGCCGAAGCGGTCGGCAACGGAGGACGTTAGCCAGCTCGGTCTCCGCCGGACGGAGAATCCGCCGGTGGCGGCGTAACTCGGGGCGCAGACTCTTCCTGTAGCCGCTTCGCTGTGCGAAGCGAGAGCGCGGGTCGACAAATCGGTTGCCGAAACTCGCGCTGCCCACAGGGCAGCGGCTACAGGATCAGAATCCCACCGGATTTCGGCCCTGAGAAAAAATCTGAATCCGAAAAGGCCGGTGGGAGCATCCCACAGACAAATCCACTTGTGAGCAACGTTTAAGTAATATATGTCTATAGCACATATGGCTTCAGCAATCCTCGATCGCGAGTTGAAGAAAGGCAGCGCCGAGCTTTTGATTCTTTCCCTGGTGGGCGACCGGCCGCGGCATGGTTATGAGATCGGCCAGCTCATTGAGATGCGCTCCGGCGGGGTCCTCCATTTCAACGTCGCCTCTCTTTACCCGCTCCTTTATCGCCTCGAGAAACGCGGGTGGATTCGCGGGCGCTGGGTGGAAAAATCGGGGCAGCGGCGGCGCCGTTATTATCGGCTGACGCCAGCGGGCAAGAAAACTTTGGAAGCACAACGGGATGGCTGGCGCGAGTTCGTCACCGCCATCAATCAGATCACGGGAATTCAACATGCCTGATTTTAAGGGAGAGATCAGAAAACGTCTGACGGAACTGAGCCTCTCGCCGACCCGCGAGGGCGAAATTGTCGAGGAGTTGTCCCAGCATCTCGAGGATCAATTCGAGCAGGCGGTGCAGGGCGGAGCGACTGAGCAGGAGGCCTATCAGGCAGTCCTGCGGGAATTAAACGAAAACGAGTTGCTGGCTCCGGCCTTGAAGCGGGTGGAGCGGCGCGTGCCACCGAACCCGGTGGTGATGGGAAAAGCAGGGAAGACAAATATGATAGGAGATTTCTGGCAGGATTTACGTTACGGGCTGCGCATGCTGATGAGGAGTCCGGGGTTCACGATCGTGGCGGTCGTGGCCCTTGCCCTCGGGATCGGCGCCAACAGCGCGATTTTCAGCGTGGTCAACACGGTGCTGTTGCGTCCGTTGCCCTACAAGAATCCGGATGCGCTAATGACCGTGTGGGAAGACGCGACCCACATGGGTTTCCCCTACAACACGCCGTCGCCCGCGAATTTTATCGACTGGCGCGAACAGAACACGGTGTTCGAAGGCATGGCCGCGATGGCGCAGCGCAGCTTCAACCTCACCGGCGCCGGGGAGCCGGAGCGCTTCGACGGCCGCAAGGTGTCGGGCAATCTCTTTACCATTCTGGGCGTCGAGCCGGTGCTCGGGCGCAACTTCCTGGCGGAGGAAGATAAACCGGGCTCGCGGGTTGTGATCCTGAGCTATGGCGTCTGGCAGCGGCGCTTTGGGGGCGACACAGGGATCATCGGCCGCGCGCTCACCTTGAATGGCGAAAGCTACACGGTTGTCGGCGTGATGCCCGCGGCGGTCGATTTGCCCAGCATGGATAACTGGCACGACCAGCTTTGGGTGCCGATCGCGTTCACCGCCGAGGAGGCGTCGAGCAGAGGAAATCATTACCTTGAGGTCATCGCGCGAACGAAGCCCGGCGTGAGCCGGCAGCAGGCCCAGGCCGAGATGACGACGATCGCCGCGCGTTTGGAAAGACAGTATCCGGAGGAAAACACGCGCGTCGGGATCCGGGTGAGGCAATTGCACGAACAACTGGTAGGCGACATCAAGCCTGCCCTGCTCGTTCTCCTTGGCGCGGTCGCGTTCGTTCTGCTGATCGCGTGCGCGAACGTCGCGAACTTGTTGCTGGCCCGCGCGGCGGTACGGCAAAAGGAAATTGCGCTGCGCCTCGCCTTGGGCGCGAGCCGGTCGCGGTTGACCCGCCAGTTTCTCACCGAGAGCGTCCTGCTCGCGGGGCTCGGCGGCGTGTGCGGATTATTGTTCGCCTACGTCGGTTTGAACGTCTTGAAGACGTTCATCCCGCCCAGCATCTCGCAGGCGCAGGCGATCGGTATGGACGGGAAAGTTCTGATCTTCACCGGGCTGATCTCGTTGGTGACGGGACTCATCTTCGGTCTCGCGCCGGCGACCCAGGCCTCGAACTTCGGCCTGAGCGAGACTCTCAAGGAAGGCGGGCGCGACTCGAGCGCGGGCAGCCGCGGCAACCGCATTCGCGGCGTGCTCGTGGTAAGTGAAGTGGCGGTCTCGTTTCTCCTGCTCATCGGCGCGGGACTGCTCATCAACAGCTTTCTGCATTTGCGCAAACTGGATCCGGGATACCGGGCCGATCATTTGCTCACGATGAAGGTCTCGTTGCCGGAAACGAAGTATCCCGACAAGGAGCGGCGGGCGCCATTTTTCCGCGAACTGATTCGCCGGGTGCAGACGTTGCCGGGCGTGGAATCGGTCGCGGTGGCGAGCAATCTCCCGCTGACCTATAACGGCGATTCCATGCCGATCGGAGCGGAGGGACGTCCCGATCCGCCGCCGGATCAGAGTCCCGACGTGATTTTGCGGGTGGTTAGCCCCGGGTATTTCCGCACCATGGGAATTCCGCTCGTGCAGGGACGCGATTTTACCGAGAACGACAGTCCCGAGGCTGCAAAAGTGGTCGTTATCAGCGAGAAGACCGCGCGTTATTTCTGGCCGGGCCAGAACCCGATCGGCAAACGGCTCAAGCCGGGATCGACCACCTCGGAAAGTCCGTGGCGTGAAGTCATCGGCATCGTGAAGGACGTGCGGCAAAACGACTTCGTCGCGGAACCGAAGATGCAGATGTACATGGCGCACGAACAGGTCGGTTCTTTCGCGGCGAATGCGGTCGTGGTTCGCACCCAGGTTGATCCGCTCAGCCTCGGAACCGCGGTTCGCAAGGTGGTTTGGGAGATCGATAAGGACCAGCCGGTATCCGACATCCGGAGCATGGAAGAGATTGTCTCGAGCGCGGTCGCGCGGCAGCGGTTCAGCACGATGTTGCTCGGCATTTTTGCCACGCTCGCGCTGGTGCTGGCGGCGGTAGGGATCTATGGGGTCATGAGCTATTCGGTCGCGCAACGGACGCGCGAGATCGGCATCCGCATGGCGCTTGGCGCGCAGCGCAGCGATGTGCTGAGGATGACCGTGGGGCAGGGATTGCGGCTGGTGGTGATGGGAGTGGCGATCGGCCTGGCTGCCGCCTTTGTCCTGACGCGCGTGATGGCGAGCTTGCTCTTTGGGGTGAGCGCGACCGACCCGCTGACCTTCATCATTATCTCACTGGTCTTGATGGCGGTGGCGCTGGTCGCTAGCTACATTCCCGCGCTTCGCGCCACGAAGGTCGATCCCATGGTCGCCTTGCACTACCAGTAACCCCGAAATCCTCTTTTGATCTTACTCCTGCACCTAATTTCGCGCAGGAAAACGCGCGGGAAAACGTGCAGGAAATTCATCCGTCAATCGTGCTGGAAACTTGACGGCTTAAAGCCGTCATGTTCTGAATCGGGTTGAGTGAAATCGAAACGAGCAGTTTTGGATGTCCTATTTCCCGCGGTAAGAGCCAAACTGATGCGATTGCTCTTCGCCATGCCTGCGCGCCAGTATTACGGGCGAGAACTGGCGATTCGGAGCGGGCTAGCCCTGCATACCGTTCAAGATGAATTACGCAAGCTGACGGCAGTCGGGCTATTAACGTCTTCATCGAATGGCTATTATCGTTTTTACCGAGCCGATCGAGCCCATCCGCTTTATCAGCACCTTCTTCGGATCGTTCAACTCAGCGAAAAGCTTCCGAGAACAAAACATTCAGCCTTACGCCGGCCGTCCAGCGGAAGAGCCTCAACCCGTGAAACGAAACGTAAACCGCGGCGGCTTTCACCGGAGCGGCCTCTCAGTTTGCACTTGTTTTCAAAGCAAGGAACATGACGGCTTTAAGCCGTCATGATTGCCGCGGTGGCACCAGGGGAAACGCGAAGATCCGGGCTCTTGAGCTTATGAGCTGGCTGTGCCGACGGGAGGTCTCGTTTTGGCTTGCCTGTTCCTCTCGGGCTGGTCAGACTCGGCGCATGAAGCCGTTCCTCATCATCCTGATCGCCATCGTCATGTCCCTTGGTTCCAACCTATCGGCGGCGCCCCTGACGCGGCCGCGCACCCTCACCGATATCGATGCAATTTCCACGCGCGTCTTACAGAGATCCATAAGTCCCAAATTCTACAAGAGTTTGCTGATCTCCCCGATCGAAGGATGGATCGTTGTCCGCGCGAACGTCGCCGGCTCGCGTCTCTCCGGGATGAGAGTGATACATTCTGAGCTCAATGGCGCTTACGACCAGCTCGCTCTTAAACTGGCGAAAGAATCACAGATTGCCGGATATTTTTCCGTCGAACGGCCCCATTTCGGAGGCTCCGTTCTGCTGCACCTTTTGATTTACCAGATCGCCGACGGGACCATGGTGCTTTCCTTTCCTACATTCGAAGAGCCAGGCGGCAACCAGATGGAGTATTGGGGATGCGCGCGCCTGGCCGTTTTAAAAAACGACGGCACGTGGACCGAAATCGAAGGACCAGCCGGTCTGCAGGGGAAGGGCTGGGCGGTTCGACAAGGGATGAAGAATAAGGTGGAAGCTCTCCTTAAAATGGAGATGAAGCATTTCAGTTTCAATCGCTGAACGGATTATTTAGGGATTGAGCGGCTGTCCGTTCGTTTTTGCCTTGTCTTGTCGTTTTTTTCCGGCCAGACTCGGCGCATGAAGCCGTTACTAACTCTAGCCGTTGTAGCCGCCCTCCTGAACACCAGCGCGGCGACCCAGCAATCTGTCCAGGGCCGAAAGCTCACCGACCTCAAGGTCATTCCCACGCGCGTCTTACAACGCTCGATCAGCCCGAAGTTTTACAAATCCCTGCTCGTCTCTCCGCTCGAAGGATGGATTATTGTCCGCGCCAACCTGTCCGGGACAAGTCTCTCCGGAGCGCGTGTGATTCGCTCTGATCGCCAGGGGGTTTTTGATCCGCTTGCTCTTCAGTTGGCGAAAGAGGCGAGAATCGCCGGAAACTACAGCATCGAGAGACCAAACTCGGGTGCTTCTGTTTTGCTCCACCTTTTGGTGTATCAGATCGCCGATGGCACGATGGTTCTGTCGTTCGCCCATCTGGACGAAGCAGGCGGGGACCAGGCGGATTACTACGGCTGCGCACGGCTCCTGGTTCTCAAGAATGACAAATGGACGGAGATTCAAGGTCCCGAAAGTCTCGCGGGGAAAGGGATCGCAGTTCGCCGGGGGATTAAGAACGACACGGCTTCCAGTATAAAGCTCGAGGGGCTCCCTAAGGGCGCGGAATCCACTAACATGGGCACCGTCGGGCGTGACCGCTAGCTGATCGGCCTGGTTCCTATCCGATTGCAGACCAGTCCCTTGACGCTTTAGGCAGCAAGGTTGCGGCTTAAAGTGGCACTTTGCCACACATGCACACGACAGCCACACCAGTCTTCCGCAAGACCGCTGAGAGTTTCGCACAGGGCGCGACCACGCTTCCTCAGCGTTATTTCATTTCGCCGGAAGTCTTCGCCGAGGAACAGGACGCGATTTTTTCCGCGCAATGGGTGCTCGTCGGTCACCAGAGCCAGATCGCCAGGGCTGGGGATTTTTTTGTTCGGGACGTTGCGGGTGAAAGTCTGATCATCGCGCGCGATCGCGAGGGAACGATCCGCGGATTCTACAACGTTTGCCGTCATCGCGGGACGCGCTTATGCGATGAACAGAGCGGACATTCCTCGACGATTCAATGCCCATATCACGCCTGGACTTATGGGCTCGACGGCAAATTAGTCGGTGCGCCGCACATGGATGCCGTGGACGATTTTGCCAAAGGCGACTACTCGCTGCACGCGGTCAACCTGGCGTTATGGGAGGGATTCATCTTCGTCAATCTCGCGGATGAACCAATTCCGCTGGAGGAAGTATTTGCGCCGCTGGCCGGAAAGTTCTCTCACTGGAACCTGCCGAAGCTGCGCTCGGCTAAACGGATCGAATACGATGTCCAGGCCAATTGGAAATTGATCTTCCAAAACTATTCGGAGTGCAATCACTGCCCGGGAGTGCATCCGGCGCTCCAACAATTGACGCCCTACGATCTCGCTGAGAACGATCTCTGCGAAGGGCCGTTCCTCGGCGGCTTCATGCCGATCACCAAAGGCAAGAGTCTCACCATGAGCGGCAATGCCTGCGCGCTACCGGTGGGTGACATCGATGTCGAGGATTTCCACCGCGTTTTCTATTATTCCATTTTCCCCAACATGCTCCTGAGCATGCATCCGGATTACGTCATGGTGCATCAAATCCGGCCGCAATCGCCGGAACGAACGCTCATCCTGTGCGATTGGTTTTTTCATCCGCAGGCATTCGATCGCCCTGATTTTCATCCCGAGGATGCGATCGATTTCTGGGACATGACGAACAAGCAGGACTGGCACGTGTGCGAGTTGAGCCAGAAAGGAATTGCCTCGCGTGCCTACCAGCCGGGGCCATATTCCCCGCGCGAAAGTATTCCGGTGGCGTGGGATCGCGAGTATCTGCGATACGTCGGATAGGACCGCGAAAAGCGACTCAGGTGGTCATGGCATAAGTTTGGGCCAGGCGCTGCTCGAGCGCCGCGCGCATTTGGGCGCCGAGGGCGTCATTTTGCTGAAGGAGTTTATTCAGCTGCTCACGCTGCAAGGTAATGAAGATACTCTGGGTCAAGGTCGTGACGGTAGCGGTGGTCGGGATGTTTGAGAGCAAGGAGATCTCCCCGAAGTAGTCGCCGTCTACGAGAGTGACGATGTGAACGGGTTCAGCCTGGCCCCTGGTCGCACTCACATCCACTTTGCCGCGGACGATGATATAGAAGCGATTGCCCTGGTCCCCCTCTGTAATAACGGTGCGGCCGGCGGGGATATGTTCGGTGCTAAACATACCCGCGATGTTTTCCAGCCCAGCTTCATCGAGGTCCTTAAACAGCGGGACATCGCGCAGGATGCTCGTGTCGGTGACCTGGAAATTTCCGTCGGGCGACATGGTCGTCCCATGCTGGCGACGCCACATCTCAGCGTAATTTCCGCCCAGGGATAAGAGCGTTTGGTGCGAGCCTTGTTCTAAAACACGGCCATTTTTGAAGACGAAGATATGATCGTAGTCCACCACGGACTGAAGCCGGTGAGTGACTGAGATTACCGTGCGTCCCGTGGACACGTTCTCGATGGTGTCGTTGATCGCTGCTTCAGTAGCGGGGTCCAGAGAGGAGGTCGCCTCATCGAGAATGAGCAAGGAAGGATTCCGGATCAGGGCGCGGGCAATAGCGACCCGTTGGCGCTGGCCACCGGAAAGACGGCCTCCACGCTCGCCCACGATTGTGTCGTAGCCCTCGCGCAGCTGAACGACGATGCCGTCGAGCTCAGCTGCCTCTGCTGCTGCCTCAATCTCGGCTTCGGTTGCTCCCGTTTTGCCCAGGCGAATATTTTCCCGAATGCTCGTGTTGAAGAGAAAACTCTCCTGAAAGACGATGCCTATCTGGGCATGGAGCGAGTCCACCTGGATTTCGCGCAGATCTGTTCCGTCAAAGGTAATCCGCCCTGCCTGCGGATCGTAAAAGCGCATGATCAAATTCAGATTAGTGCTCTTGCCGCAACCGCTATGACCGACAAAGGCAATGCGGGCTCCAGCCGGAAGATTCATGCTGACCTCCTGAAGATTGCTCTGTTCCGGCGTATATCCGAACGTCACGTTTTCAAAGCGGATCTCCGCCTGCAAACTGGGGAGCTGTTTTGCGTTGGGCTTCTCGACAATTGTCGGCTGCTCATCGAGCAGTTCGCGGATGCGCTGCATGCCGCTGGTGGCTTGCAGGAGCGAGGGCGTCACGGCCGTCAGTCCCATCACCGCCGTGCTCACCGTGATGAAGAGAGCATTAAAAGCGACGAGCGATCCGATGGAGAGCGACCCGTGGAAAGCCAGGTATGAACCGCCGCTGATGAGCGCGACGTTGAAAAGCAGCATCGCGATGTTTGGGCTGCGCTCGCTGGTGTAGCTGAGAAAATTAAATCGAGTCGCCAGCCAAGCCAGCTTTTCCGCCTGTCGCTCGAAAATCGTTACGACAGACTGCTTGAGGCTGAACGCCTTGATGACGGACTGCGCTCCCAGATTTTCATGGATGGTGCTCGTCAGTTGAGCTTCCTCGGTGCGCAATTGGTAGCCCGCCTTAAGGGCGCGCGGAGCGAGGAGCCGGGGACCCAGGACGCATAAGGGGAGTCCCGCGACCGCCGCCACCGCCAGTCTCCAATCGAGCGCAAACAGGATGCAGGTGCTGAAAATGATATTGATGATGCAGAGCGACGCCCCCGGCAGACCCAGGACGACCGCATTCTCGACGGCCGCCAGGTCGGTAGAAAAGCGCGCTGCGATGTCGCCGGTCCGGGTGCGCACATAATATCCCAACGAAAGGCGCTGGAGCTGGCCGAACATCTCTTTGCGGAGATCATTGGGAATCCGCGCGCCGAACCAGGCATACAGGTAATCGCGGATCACTTGGGAGGCGGCAGTGAGGAGAAACCCGGCGACGAGGCTGCCGATGATCCAGGCCAGGACCGCGGCGTTTCGCGGCACGATGGCGAAATCGATGATCAGCTTGAGACTGAGCGCCAATAAGATGTTGAACGCTCCCTCGACCAGTAACGTCGCCGCCAGCAGGCTGGCCCGCGCGGAGTAGGGTTTGACGTAGGAAAAAAGGATTCTCAGCAGCCGGCCCGGACGCATGAGGGAAGCCGGGGAACTGGGGTTTGGATTCATGATCGACATTCCAACTACCGCAAACCCAATCTGGGGGCAATCGAACCCGGCCTGTTCCGCTGGGATTCAGCTGCTCAATCGAGCATTGCCAGGACCCGCTTCGGTGCGACCGCACGGTAGCTTTCGTCGATGAACGTTAAGAGCAGCTTGAGTGGTCCTCGCCGTCGGCCGCAATGTAACCCTTTCCGCCAGGAGACTGAGATATCCACGTTCAGGAATTCAGCCCGAGAAATTCCTGGGCGGTTCCCGAGAGCAGTTGGGCCTTCTCCACTTCCGGAAGGTCATCGAGTGATTCGATAAGTTGGCCGGGAACAGCCTCGCCGAGGGGGAACGGATAATCGGACCCAAGCGCGACGCGTTGCGCGCCGAAAAGTTTCACGAGCAATTTGAGCGCGTCGGGATCGTGCACGAGCGAATCGACGTAGAAGCGAGCGGGCGAGCCACCTTGAGCGAGGTAAGAGCGCGGAGTGTTCTTATTGTCCACCGCGACGAGGTCGGGCCGCACGTGAAAGGCGTGCTCGATGCGGCCGATCGTGAACGGGAACGCGCCGCCGCCATGGGCGAAGGCCACGCGCAGCTTTGGAAAGCGATCGAACACACCGCTCAACATCAGGCAACAGATCGCGAGGCAGGTTTCGGCAGGCATCCCGACCAGCCACGGAAGCCAATACTTCGGCATGCGCCCCTTCCCGACCATGTCCCAGGGATGAACAAAGATGGCGGCATTGAGTTCCTCGGCTGTCCGCCAGACAACTTCGAGCGACCCATCATCGAGGTTGCGGCAATCCGCGCCATGGCAATGCTCGTTCGCATCGACGTGCGTGCCGATCTGCGCGCCGCGCAAACCAAGCTCACGGACGCACCGGTTTAATTCGCCGGCCGCCAGCTCCGGATCCTGCAACGGGATCGTGGCAAGCCCCGCGAACCTTGTCGGATATTCTCGAACAACTTCAGCGATGTGATCGTTTAGCCGCCGGGAAAGATCGAGCGCATCCTCGGGTTTCGCCCAGTAGCTGAACATCACCGGCACGGTCGAGAGCACCTGCATCGAAACATTGGCGCGATCCATCTCCTCGATGCGACGGCTGGGTTCCCAGGTGTTGTCCTTGATCTCGCGAAAGACGCGGTCGCCTTTCATCATCCGGGCGCAACACGGCTGGTGGTGCTCCAGCCGAATGAATCCGGGGTAGCCGTATTTCGCGTCGAGATCGGGCCACTCGCGCGGGAGGATGTGCGTGTGGAGATCGATCTTCATTTTGAGCCAATGATAGGGACGCCGCGCTGCGGCGTCCGCGGACATCGCAGCGCGATGTCCCTACCTCAAAACGGCTTCACCGGCTCCGGTTTTTGCACTTTCGCCCCGCACTTCTTGCAGGTGCGCCGCGCGTCGTCGGCCCAGAAATCGAGCATGGCCTGGCTGAAATGATTGACGATGTCGGCGCAATCGAACTCGATGTCTTCCACCAGCGCCTCGCAGTTCGGGCAATAGAAAATGACATGCTCTTTCTCACCGGCGGGGCGGCGGCGCTCGACCACCACGCCTAAAGTATCGGGCGGCCGCACGGGGGCGTGGACCACATTGGGCGGAATGAAAAACGTCTCCCCCTCACGCACCAGGTGATCGACGATGCGGTCGCCCTCGCGGATGCGCACTTTGATGTCGCCCTTGAGCTGGTAAAAATATTCCTCCGAATCGACCTGGTGAAAATCGTTTCGCGCATTCGGGCCGGCGATTACCATGACAAAGAAATCGCGACCGTCGTAGAGATAGCGATTGCTCACCGGTGGTTTGAAGAGATGCCGGTTCTCTTCAATCCAGTTGTTCAAATTGATCGGCGGTTGGACTTTCGTGGTGGTGTAAGTGGCCGATGACGGCGCTGGAGGCTCAGCAAGTTTTGCCATGAATCGAGGCTATTTCGTCAGGCACGCAGCGTCAAACGCATCGTAGCGCTTTCAATTGTGCGCGCCCGCTCTTTTCGCCATGATGCCGCGATGCAAATCTTCGATGTTTCGCGCCCGCTTGCGAACGACCTGGCGCCGTGGCCGGGCGATACGCCGTTTTATTTCGAGCTGAAATGGAAGATGGCGGAAGGCGCCACCGTAAATGTGGGGGCGGTGCAGATGGGGGTGCACAACGGGACTCACGCGGACGCGCCGTTTCATTTCGCACCGGGCGCGGAGACGATCGATCAAATGCCGCTCGAAACTTATCTGGGCGACGCAGTGGTAGTGGACCTGACGAAATTATTTGAAACGGATCGGACGCGCCAGATCGCGATCGTGGACATCGAATCGTTCTCCGATGCGCTCGAGCGGGCGCCGCGTCTCCTCCTCAAAACCGGCGTGTGGAAGGATTCGAGCATTTTCCCGGAATCCATTCCGGTCATCGCCGCCGATGTGCCCGAGTGGCTTCGCGCGCGAAAGGTAAAATTGATCGGGCTCGATTTGCCTTCGGTCGATCCGATCGAGGCAAAGAAGCTCGTTAACCATCACGCGCTCGCTGCGGCTGGGATTGCAATCGTGGAGTCGCTCGACTTGAGCGCGGTTGAAGCGGGCACTTACCACTTTTCCGCGCTGCCGCTCCGCATCAGCGGCGGCGACGCCGGTCCCGTCCGGGCGATTCTGTGGCGAGACTGAAGGCTGGCCACCGCGATGGAATTTTTAGAGCGCAAAAGCGTTTTCTGGTTTGTGGCCGCGCTGGCGCTTGTTCTCTTCGGCGTTTCGAATCTCCCCTGGCATCTGGATGACTATGACCAGGCGAAACAGGCGTTCACCTCGTTCGAAATAGTCGAGCGAGGGCATTGGTTTTATCAGCACACGCCTAATGGCTGGGTGGCAACCAAGCCGCCTCTCGTCGGCTGGATCTCGGCCGGATTTTTCGCGCTGACGAGATCGTGGGAGCTGGCCTGGCGGCTTCCTTCATTTCTGGCGGCCGCGGCGCTGCTCGTGTTGCTCGGGCGCTCCGCCGGCATCTATGGACGCGTTCCGGCGCTGGTCGCCGTGTGCGCCTTCAGCTTCAATCTTTTCGTGCCGCGCCTCGCCTCGCTCGTGCGCACGGATATGCCGCTGGCGCTCGTCTTGTTCGCGATCGGCTGGCTGATCTGGGAAAAAATTCGAAAGCGCGAAGCCTGGACGACCCGAGACCGGCTGCTGCTTTTTCTCTTGTTGAGCGCCGGCATGCTCATCAAGGGCCCGATCGTTTATGCGTTCCTTTTGCCCGGTATTATTGCCTTTCAATGGAAGGAGAGGAACGCCGCCGCGGTGCCTTCAGCCTGGAGCGGCTGGCCGCCCTGGCTCGCGTCACTCGCCATCTTCGGAGTCTGGATCGGGGCCGGCGTTCAATTCGTGCCGGAATTTTTGGAGCACGTCGTGCTGCGCGAATTCGCGGGGCGATTCAGCGAAGAAACCCACCGGCCGCAGCCCTTCTATTTTTACCTGCCGCATCTGCTTCATCGTTGGGCGCCCTGGAGCCTGCTCTTGATTGGCTTGCCCTTCCTTGCCTCCAGAAAAAGCCGTGAGCTCGGAATTCGCACGGCCTTTCGTGAAATGTCGCCGGAGACTTTCTGGCTTCTCGCCTGGAGCCTGGGCGGTTTGCTGGTCATGTCGTGCGTTCCCTCCAAACGGGTCGATCGGATTTTCCCGATCGTGCCGCCGCTCTGTTTGCTTCTCGCGGCGGTGGTGGACGAATTTCGCAAACAGGAAAAATTGCGTGCCCTGCTCGATCGCTTGTGCCTCGCCGCGATCATTCTCGCGTGTGTGGGATTCACTGGTTACGGCGCGAATCGAATCGCTGTCGCGCGCCGCGAGCAACGCGATGCCTTTGCCCTCTTCGGTCGTGAGGTCATGAAAAAGGCCGCGGAGAATGGCTGGCGATACAGCCTGGTGGGAGGCGACGATGAAGGGATGGCGTTGTATGTTCGCCGGACCGAATTCGCCTGGCCCGATGAGGCGGCCGTGGAGTGGAATGCCGGCAGGCTGGAGGCGTTGGTCGTGGCGGACGACGAGGTGGCGGGATTGCTGGCGCGTTTGCAGGGACCCAGGCCGCACCGGGTCCTGACCTCGCAGCGGGCGGGAAGATACAAGAAACGGTATCACCTTCTGGTCCGGCCTTTCCAAGCGTAAACGCCTGCGGCGTAAATGCCTGCTCGACTTTGGGCAGGCGATTTGTAGTCTCCCGTCCAAGTTGAAGGACCTGATGCAGTTCCCAAAAGCGGAAATCGAAGCGCTCTGGTGCCCGTGGCGGGTGGAGTATTTCGAGCAGGAAACGCCCAACCCGGATTTCATGTCGGACGCGGCCCGCGCCAGCGACGACGCCGCGCATCTCGTGGTCACGCGCCGGAAGAATGCGTTCCTGATGATGAACCGCTATCCCTATAGCGTCGGCCATCTCATGGCAGTGCCGTATCGAAAAACAGGCGACGCCTCTTCGTTAGGCGAAAACGAAGTCCTCGAGCTTTGGAATCTCGCCATCCACGGCCAGCGGCTCTTGCGCGAAACGATGAAGGCGCAGGGTTTCAACATCGGTCTGAATCTTGGCCAATGCGCCGGCGCCGGAGTGCCCGATCATCTCCATCTCCATATCGTGCCGAGGTGGAACGGCGACACGAATTTCATGCCCGTGCTTTCGGGAACCAAAATGCTCTCGGAAGGTTTGCGCGGGCTCTACGACAAATTGATGGCGACCCAGGACCGCCTCGAAAAAAATAATACGCCGAAATCATGACAAGCTGGATCGAGCCGCCACCGAAACAAAAAGGCATGGGTTGCCTGGGCAAGGGTTGTTTGATGTTTTTCATTTTCATCATTCTGCTCGCGGCCGCGTTTTTCATCGGGGGTTACGCGGGCGTGCGCTATGTCGTCACTTCGACCGAGCCGCGCGAGATTCCGCCAATAGAAAGCTCCGAGGCTGAGCAACACGCCGTGAAGGAGCGCTGGGAAGAATTCAAATCGTCGCGAAACATGACGGCAGCGACCGTGACCCAGGACGTTCCTCCGGTGGAAGGCGAAACTCCGACGCCGGCTCCTTCGTCGGCGAACCGGATCGATCTGACGGCTTCCGATATCAATTCGATGATCGCCGGCAGCCGGAACCTCCGTGGGAAAGCTTACGTTTCGATCGAGAACAACGTGGCGCGGATTCAGGTCAGCGTGCCGCTGGAGAAAGTTGGATTTCGCGGGCGCTTTTTGAACGGCGAGTTTCAGGCGCGGGCCGCGGCGGATGGCAATCCGCGCAACCTCGAGGTGACGGAAGTTTCCCTGGGCGGCGTTTCCGAGAAAGTGTTGAACGCGCTCCTTGGTTTTCGGTCGGTGCGCAGTTACGTCGATCAATACGCGTCCGAGTACGACATCACGAGTCTCAAGATCGAAAATAACACGGTGATGATCGAACACGGCGGGGGACGGATCCCCGGGCGATAGGTCGCCTTTTCAGGGCTCGCCGATCTTTTGTCTCGTAACCCAAGGGCGTTGCCCTGGGCTGACATCGGGCAGGCCGTTGGCCAACACGCAGATGCGACAGATGATGAGAGGGCCAAGCCGGCCGCTCGTTCCCAAACTCTGTTTGGGAACGCACGTGACTTTCGAAACTCTGTTTCGCCGCGAGGGCAACAGAGTTGCCAAGACAATGGCATTCCCAAACAGAGTTTGGGAACGAGGAGTACAGGACGCACGACAGGCATCTTGGCCGTAGGCCAACGGCCTTTCCCATGTCAGCCCAGGGTAACGCCCTGGGGTGGTCGAAGAAAAGAATCGCTAGCCCTGAAAGGGCGACCTATTGCGTGCCGCCGCGAATCGATCTGAGGAAGAGGAAAAACGCGCGCCGCGGAATACGCGCCCCTCACTGCATGATTTCGCGGACGAAGACGTTAAGCTGGCCGTCGGCCTGTTTGCGCACTTCGGTGATTTCGTAGGGGCGCGCTTCGTCGCGGTTCACGGTCGTGCCGCGGGTGGGCGGAGTGTAGCCGGCCGGGAAATCCACAATGACACGCAAATTCTGGCCGCCGCCCGCCAGCTTCAACACCGCGTCGGTCAATCCGGTCTTGGGCCGCAGAACGGCGCGATTCGGCTCGGTGAAATTCACGACGAACTGGCCTTTCAGGTAAACGCGCTCGCCGGCCAGGCCGCGCTCCGCCAGATCGCGCAGATCGGCCAGCGTGATCAAGCGTCCCACCGGCATTTTGCCAGGCGGAAATGTTTTCCAATTGCCGCCGCCCGCCGTTGAAGCGAGCGAATCGTCCGGTGGGACAGTCGGCGTGGGAGATGCGGCGGCGGGCGGAACGGGCGTAACCGCGGCCACCACCGGCGGCGCCGCGGGCGATTTCGCTGGCGCGACGGGAGCTGCAACGGGAGTCGGCGAAGCTTGCGCGACCATTACCGGCGTGCGCGTGCTCGCCGGAGAAGGCGTGGGCGTCGGCGTCCCCTTTTTCTTCTTGTCGGCCTTGGTCGGTTTCGATGGCGTGGGCGGCGGGGGAACCGGCGCGGGCGGAGGTGTCACTGCGGCCACTTTCTGTTCTTCGAACGGCACCGCCGGTTCCACCCGGATCAACTCGTTCGCGGCCGGCGGCGGCGGAGTCGGTGCGATGCCCGCCGCCGTTTCGTTTTGGCGGTTCGGCGACACGCGCTCGCGATAGGCGGCATATTGGGTCTCCGTATTCTTGCGCGCGGCTTCTTTAAAAAACGGCCACCCGGCCTCCATGTTCAATTCGAGCGGCGGCTCCAGGGTAAACGTCCCCGGCCCGCGCGTGACGGTGTAGCTGCCGTAAAGCAGCGGCATCGTCGTGACCATCATACGCCCGTCCGCCAAACGCTCCGCATGGATCACCGCTGAAAGATCATGCGTCCGCTCCAGCTTGATCTCGAGGCCCATGACCAGCGTCTGTTTCATCAACGGCAGCGATTGCGGATCGGCCGGATAAATGTGCTCGAGGAGCAGCTCACCGTGATCCACGGCGCCGGTGAGCGCGACCATACCGGAAGTGACGAGGTCGTTAGGCGTGAGCTCGCGCGCTTCCATGATGTTGAAGCGGCCGATGACATAGATTACGCGCCCGCGCACCTGCTGGAAGTTCCGGATGTAATTGCGCGCCAGCTCCGCGTTCGACTTGGCCAGCTCGGTGGGGCTGAGCGCGATGAAGCGATCGTAGAGCTGCTTCGAAGTAAGGAATTCGCCGGCCGGCGCCGCCGTTAATTCAAACCGCTTGATCGGCTCAACCTTGCCCAGCTTCTTGAGAATCCGATAGCTCTGCGGTCGCTCCGGTTGCCAGAAAATGTAAAAACTGCCGAGCCAGGCCGCGAGCGCGAAACCGGTCAGGAGCAAAATGGCGACCGACCAGGCGAAGACGTTGGTTTTTTTCCGCCGCGCGGGCCCGTAGGACGGCTCGTCGTAACGAAAGTAATCCCGATCCATCTAAACGCGCCTGATTCGCGAACGATTCGTTTTCAAGCAGGGCGGGCTGCTTCGAAAGACGTACCGCACCCGCAAGTCCGGGCAGCATTTGGGTTCTCGATGTGAAAGCCGGCGCCGGTGAGGCCGTCGTGATAATCGAGCGTCGAGCCGCGCAGATAATCGGCGCTCTCGCTATCGACGAAAAATTCAACGCCATCCCGTTCGACGATGGCGTCGCCGGGCTTTTGGGCGTCGAGCGACATCTCGTATTGGAGACCGGAGCAGCCGCCCTTGGCAATCCCGACGCGAAGGCCCTTGCCTTCACTTGAGGCCTGGGATTCCAGCAGGGTGCGAAGCTGCCGGATTGCGTTTTCCGTCACGGTAATCATCGGTCGTTCGAAATTATCGTGTGGCTGGATCAAGTCAAACCTCGGAGGGGCGTGCTTCCGCAGGTCCGACTTCTCCGCGTCAAATTAAAATGGGACGTGCGGAAGCACGTCCCTCCGAGAGAAGTCGCCATGCTTTTCCTTCGCAATCGCAAATCGAAACTCTAAATTCCAATTACGATGAGCCGCATTCGCCTCTTGCCGGAGATCCTCGCCAGCCAGGTAGCGGCGGGCGAAGTGGTGGAGCGGCCGGCTTCCGTGGTGAAGGAGCTGGTGGAAAACAGCATCGACGCCGGCGCGCGCAAGATCGAGGTCAGCGTCCGGCGCGGCGGGATTTCGGTCATTCGCGTCGTCGATGACGGTTGCGGGATGGACCGGGACGACGCGCTTCTCTCTCTCGAGCGTCATGCCACGAGCAAAATTCGCACGTCGGCTGATTTGGCGGCCATCGCGACGCTCGGCTTTCGTGGCGAAGCGTTGCCGAGCATCGCCAGCGTTTCGCGTTTTCGCCTGACCACGCGCGAGCCGGACGCGGTGGCTGGGACAGAGATCATCGTGGCGGGCGGCCGCATCGAAACGGTGCGCGATGGCGGCGAGGCGCCCGGAACGCAAATCGAAGTGCGCTCAATTTTTTACAACCTGCCGGCGCGCCGGAAATTCTTGCGCTCGGAAAATACCGAAAGCCGCAACATCGAGCATCAGCTTCATCTCCAGGCGACGGGCCATCCTGAAATCGCC
>DASQLH010000058.1:0-3963 GCA_035630155.1 Chthoniobacterales bacterium | reverse complement strand
TTGATCGTGGCGCACACTCCCCCGCAGTTGCAGCAGAAGCTGAGCGCCTTTGCGGCGTAGAATCCGTTGACGGAGAGCGCGCCTCTCGCGAGATAACCGTATGGATTGGGGACGGATCAAGGCCGCGGCCAGCCTGAAGTGGATTCCGCGGCCGCTGCGAAAACCGATCGTGGCTGTCATCGGGAGCACCATCTTTTTGATTGGCGTCGCGATGATTGTTTTGCCGGGGCCGGCCATCATTGTGATCCCAGTTGGACTCGGCATTTTGGCCACGGAATTTGCCTGGGCGCGGCGCGCGATCCGCCGCGCACGCGTCATGATCGCCAAAGCTCGTGGGCGCGAATCCGGTAAAGCGCGATCGGCGCATGCCTCGAAATGACGGGCCGGGAACGCGTCGCGCAGCTCGTCGAGGTGTTTCCGGAAATTTATCCGGGCGCGAAATGCGAACTGGATTTCCACACGCCGCTCGAATTGCTGGTCGCGACCATTCTCTCCGCCCAATGCACGGACAAGCGGGTGAATCTGGTCACGCCCGCGCTCTTCGCCAAATACCGAAAAGCGAAGGATTACGCCGGCGCGACTCAGCCGGCTCTCGAGCGGATGATTCGGTCCACGGGATTCTTTCGCAACAAAGCAAAGAGCATCCGCGCGGCGGCGGCCGCCATCGTGGCAAAACATGGCGGCCAGGTGCCCGACAACATGGAGGGACTGCACGATTTGCCGGGGGTTGGGCGAAAGACCGCCAATGTGGTGCTTGGCAATGCGTTTGGGAAAGATGAAGGCATCGTGGTCGATACGCACGTGATGAGGCTCTCGCATCGGCTCCGCCTGACTCGCCAGACCGATCCCGAGAAGATTGAGCAAGAGCTGATGAAGCTGGTTCCGCGGAAGCGTTGGACGATCTGGAGCCACTGGCTCATCTGGCATGGACGCCGGCGCTGTTTTGCCCGGCGGCCCGATTGCACGCAATGCGAAATCTTTCGGCTCTGCCCGAGCGGGAAGATTTTTGTTCGCAGCGGCGAGGCGCTGCCGCCTCCCGAGACCAAGACGAAAACGGCCTAACGGGTCTTTCCCTGCAGGAATGCTGGGGAGCGCACGCGCCTCGCGTGCTGGCGATGACGCCCTCGTCATCGCGGACTTTTGTCGAAGCTCATTGAGGAAATGAATCCTTTCGTCTTCATGTAAAGCATTGCGGCGAGGGCGCCGCAATCAGCACGCGAGGCGCGTGCGCTCCCCAGCCGTGTGCTCCGTTTCTTTGCTAGCTTGTGAGTGAAACCAACACAATCCCGGCGCTGATCAGAACTGAGCCGGCGACGAGCTGGATCGATAATTTTTCCCGGAGAACGACTGCGGCGGCCACAGCGATGATGATTACGCTGAGGCCCTGAAACGGGTAAATGAAGCTCAGGTCGAAGCGTTGGAGCAGTCCGAGATTAAGGAAGAACTGCGCGCCCAGGAGAAAAACGCCGGTTGCCAGCGGCCAGAAGAATTTCGGGGACTTGAATCCGGAGAGGTTCGCCGCGTCCATCGCTTTCTTGAGCAGAAGCTGGCCGGCGACAAAGGCGAACAGGGCGATAAAAACGAGAACGAGCGAGATGATGGTCATAATCGCTCCTCGAGGCGTGCCACCGGCTTGGCGACCAGAGCGAGGCCTAACGAAATCAGGGCGATGCCGCACCAGCGCAGGCCCGTGATCGATTCGCCCAGAAGAAACCAGCTGCAGAGCGGAACCAGGACATGCGGGACCTGGGAGATGGGAAAGGCAATCGAAAGCGGAATGGAGCGGAGGACCTGGAGCCAGGTGAGAAGGCTGAGCATGATCAGCGGGAGCCCAAGCCACACGTAGAGTGAGGCGAGCCCGGACAGACCGGTCCACGCCCATCTCTCGCTGGCGATGTGCGCCGTTTCCGTCGCTCCGAGTTTCAGCAAAAGCTGGCAGGCGGCGACGCAGAGGACGCTTAACGCGAGGTGAAACCAGGGGTTCGCGAAGCCCGTCGATTTATTTGGCATCCGATACGCCAGCGTCCGATCGATCTTGCTCGGCGGCGGGAACCGATCCGCTGCGGATATGAATGTCGCGTTGCGGGAACGGAATCTCGATCCCGGCCTCGCGCAGCTTCTTTTCGATGGCGAAGTTGAGATCGCTCTTGAAGCGGCTGGGTCGATGACTCATCTCGGTGCTCCAGACGACGAGCTCGAAGTCGATCGAGCTTTCGCCGAATTGTTTGAGAAACACGTTCGGCGCGGGGTCTTCCAGGACGTGGCTGTCACTCCGCGCTGCGGCGATTAAAGCCTCGCGCACTTTGGTAACGTCGCTTCCGTAGGCGACGCCGACCGGGATACGAAAACGCACCCGCGGATCGCCGTAAGTCCAGTTCGTCACGGGCGAATCGATGAACTTCGAGTTTGGCACGATCATCGAGATGTTGTCGTTGGTCACGATGACGGTGCTGCGCGCCCGAATTTGCTGCACCTGGCCGGTCACACCCGCGACTTCGACGCGATCGCCGATGGCAATGGGCCGCTCCGCCAGAATGACGAGGCCGCTGATGAAATTGCTGGCGATGTTCTGCAAGCCGAAGCCGATGCCGATGCCGACCGCACCCGCGAAGACGGTGAGCGCCCCGAGATTGATGCCAGTGTTCTCGAGGACGATGAAAATGCCGATGACCAGGACGAGATTACTGACGATCTGGGCGATGGCGTACTGAAGGGCGCGGTCGAGCCCGCTTTTGACGAGGAAGCGGTTGAAGAGAAAACGTTTGGTGCGCGAGGAAAACCAGAAGACCGCGACGACCAACGCGATCAGGAGAAAGATATTGAGGATGCTCAGCTTTAGTCCTGGGACCGGGGCGGTCCAAAGCAGGGGAATGCCGGCGGCGTTGATGGCGCTGACCGTGAAGAAGGCGAGCACGGCCACGCTCAGGATAGTGGTAACGATCGCGATGAAGTTGGTGTCGAGTTTGAAGCGGGCGAGGAAACGCCGCACGACTTCGCTCTGGAGGAATCGGCCCAGGAGAAGCCCGGCTGCGAAAAGTCCGGCGAAGGCCATCAGTCCCAGGACGGACACGTAATGTCCCGCCACGTAGAAGAGCGGTCTTTCCAGCAGGACAATGTTCATGATTCAGTCTGTGCCGCTGAGAATTGTCCGCAACCGGGAAACAAGAGAGCGAGTTCTTTTCTCTCGTGGGAGGAGGTTAGAGTCAGGCGCGGTCGGAGCGAATTGCCCTCACTTGGCGCTACGCGTCCTTCTCTCCCACGTTCGCATCGCGCAATCTCCCCGGCACGAGGGCGTGCCGGCGCCGAACGCGGCGACATAGCGCTGCGGTTACAGCGCAAGGCCCCGGAGGGCCGTAGGAATAAAGCCCGGAGTGAAGCGCCAGCGGAACTCCGGGTAAACCGAAAAAAAGACCAAAGCCCCTGAAAGGGGCGGCGGAATCTGGGTGGCATGATCCCCGCCGTGCGCGTGTCCGTCACCCCCTGACGCGGGTTTTCATGTTGTTGGAATTGGGTCCCGAAGTTCGCTGCGCTTACTCCGGCTTTAGTCCTTCGCGCCTCCGGCACTCACTATCCGCCACGCCTCTGCGCTTTCCGCGATTAATCTAATTTGTTGGGAGTGAAGATGCCAACCTCCCCGGCACGAGGGCGTGCCGGCTCCAAAAACAAAAAACACGGCCGAAGCCGTGTTTTTCGAAAAATCTCGCGCTCGGTAGGGCGCGAAGTGACTACTGCTTCGAAGCTTTCTCTTCGATGTATTTCACCACGTCGCCTACGGTCTGGAGTTTCTCCGCGTCTTCATCCGGCACTTCGACGGAAAATTCCTCTTCGAACGCCATGACCAGCTCGACGATATCGAGCGAATCCGCGCCCAAATCTTCGATGAACGATGCGGTCGGCGTGACCTGCTCCGGGTTAACGCCGAGCTGTTCGACGATGATGTCCTTTACCTTTTCTTCGATTGGT
>DASQLH010000057.1:0-8550 GCA_035630155.1 Chthoniobacterales bacterium | reverse complement strand
GCACGGGGCGCCCGATGCGGCCGAGCATCATGTCGGCGATTTCGGCAATCTCGAAGCGGACAGCTCGGGCAAGGCGCATCTGGAATTGAAGAGCAACATGCTGAAATTCAGCGGGGAAAGTTCCATCCTGGGACACGCCGTCATCGTGCACGAGAAGGTGGATGATTATTCGCAGCCGGTCGGCAACGCCGGCGGTCGCGTGGCCTGCGGCGTGATCGGCATCGCGAAGCCGTAGATGGATTTGCTGACTCTGAGTGAAATTCGCCGTCACGCGCAGAACGGCGCCGCGGTGGAAGCGCGCCTCCACGTCCAGGTGGAAGCCGTCTCCGCGAAGGTGACGCGCGAACAAAAGCCCTACTGCGAATTGAGTCTGGCCGATGCCTGCGATCGCATGACCCTGCGGGTTTGGAGCGATCATCCCGAGTTCCGGGCCTGCGGCACGCTCAAGGCGTCCGATTTCATCGAGTTGAGCGGCGAGTTTTTGCAGCATCAACAATTCGGACTCGACGCCAGGAATTGGAAAGTCCGCCACCTCAACGGCCAGGAGCGGAACGAGCTTTTGCAGGGGCCGGCTGAACTTCGCGCTAAACAGGCAGCGGACTGGGATTACATCGGCGAACGGACCCGCGCGCTCGGCGATCCCCGGTTGCGCGTCCTGGGTGAAGCGTTCCTAAGCGAACACGGCGAACGCTTCCGGCGCACGGCGGGCGCGCGCTCCTACCATCACGCGCGGCGCGGCGGTCTGGTCGAGCACGTCGCCCAGATGATGCGGCTGGCCATGGCGATCGCCCCGCTCTATCCGCAGTTAAATCTCGATCTGCTCATCGCCGGCGTGTTGTTTCATGACGCCGGCAAGCTTTGGGAAAATCATTTGCCGGAGACCGGATTTACCATGGGATACGACGAGCGCGGCGAATTGATGGGCCACATCTCGATCGGCCTCGAGCTGGTCAATTCCATCTGGCGCAAAGTGCAAACGGACGAGAATGCGCGCGCCTGGAGTTCGCTTTCGCCTTCATCCGAAGATGTGCGGATGCATCTGCTCCATCTGATCGGCGCGCATCATGGCGAGCCGCAATTCGGCTCACCGGTCAGTCCCAAGACACCTGAGGCGATGGCGCTGAACTACATCGATAATCTCGATGCGCGGATGGAGATGTTCGCCGCCGGTTACCTTGTCGCGAAACCGATCGCCGATCGCATTTTCGATCGCGTCCGCCCGCTGCCCGGAAACCTGGTCAAGCCGCTTGAGAAATTTCAGGCCCCGAATGCCGCAGGCCCGCCGCCACTCCCGAAGCGGCCTGAGACCGGAACGTTGCTGTAGCCGCTTTGCTGTGCGAAGCGCGGGAGCACGCGACGTTTTCATCTCACGCTTCGCATAGCGAAGCGGCTACAGGAGACGTCGCTGCGCCTCGCTCAAATACTCTTCGTCGATCTCGAAGCCGATGAAGTTTTTCACCCCACAGCGCTGGGCAGCGACCGCTGAGTTCCCAATCCCGAGAAACGGATCGAGCATGACCAGTTCGTCCCGCATTCCATGAAGCCGGATGCAATTCTCCGCTAGTTCCACTGGGAACGTCGCCGGATGCGGCCGTTGTTTCGCGCGGCGCTGGATCGTTTTGTAGGGGATGAACCACGTATTGCCCCGGCAGCGCCGATCCTTTCCGCCCGTGTGACTCCAGCGGGCGATGTTGCTCTTGTCGGCATACGGCACGCCAAGGGCCAGACGATCGATGGGCGTTCTCCCTTCCGGCGTGAGATGGAAAATGTATTCGTGGCAGTCGTTGAGATATCGAGACGAACTGATCGGCTTGAAATGGCCGCGCGAAATAATGGCGCCGTCGTCGTTCTCCAGCGAGATCGCCTTCACCCAGTGGATCGTGTTTTGAAGAACAAACAGATCGCGCAAGCGAAGAACAAGTTCGTGAGGCAGCAATGGATTCGAGGGCGCCGCGCCGAGATTAAGAAAGAGCGAGCCGGCTGGTTTAAGTAAACGCCGAACTTGCGCGGCCCAGGCAACGCACCAATCCAGATAACCGCCGCGCTCCTCCCGGTCCGAGTATTGGGTGTATGCGATGCCGAGATTGTAGGGCGGAGAAGTAACCACGAGATCGACGGTCGCGTCGCCGAGCTTCGCCATGCCTTCGAGGCAGTCACCCTTCCGCAGGTCAAACGAGGTCACGAAGAAAGTTGGAGTATTCGAGTTACTCGTACAAGGGGGAATAATGCATGTCATCCCGAGTCCCGCCGCCGCGGGACGAGGGACCTCACAGGCGCTCTGGGATCACACAACCGAAGTGCGATCACCTTCGGCGGATTGATCTGCGTGGATCGCGAAAGCGGATTTGCGTGATTAGCGCTTCGCCAGCCTCGGATGACAGCGATTTCGATGCGGGGATGTTGTGATAGATTGCCTCCGATGTCCGACAAGCCCGCCAAGCTGAAAATCGCCGATCGCGAATTCACCTCGCGGCTGCTTCTCGGCACGGGAAAATTCGGCTCGAACGAATTGATGCGCGACGCCCTCGTCGCGAGCGGGACGGAGATCGTGACGGTCGCGCTCCGGCGTGCCGATCTCTCCGGCAAGCACGACCCTTTCGCGAACATTCTCGATTTCATCGATCCGAAACGTTTCCTCCTTTTGCCAAACACCAGTGGCGCCCGGAACGCCGATGAAGCGGTGCGGCTGGCGCGGCTCGCGGTGGCGGCCGGCCTGCCAAACTGGATCAAGCTCGAGATCCATCCCGACGCCCGCTATTTGCTCCCCGATCCCATCGAAACTTTAGCGGCCGCTGAGATCCTGGTAAAAGAAGGATTCGTTGTTCTGCCCTACATCAACGCCGATCCCGTGCTGGCCAAGCGCTTGCAGGACGCCGGCACCGCGACGGTCATGCCGCTCGGGTCGCCCATTGGCAGCAACCGCGGAATCGAAACACGCGCGCAGATCGAGATCATCATCGAGCAGGCGACTGTGCCGGTGGTGGTCGATGCCGGCCTCGGCGCGCCGAGCCAGGCCGCGGAAGCGATGGAAATGGGCGCCGATGCCGTATTGGTGAACACCGCGATCGCCATAGCCTCCGATCCGAGCCGGATGGCCCACGCCTTTCGCAAAGCGGTCGAAGCCGGCCGCGAAGCGCGCGAGATTGGTCTCGCGGAAACAAGGTCGTCCGCGTCTGCGACCAGCCCGCTTACAGGATTTTTCACGGGCTCCGAGAACTGAAGTCTGTAGCCGCGGCCCTGTGGGCCGCGTGAGTTTGCGCTCCGCCAGACTCTTGCGACGTCTATCCCGACGCTTCGCACAGCGAAGCGGCTCCAGGAGCAGCTAAAGCGGGCGATACATCACGCCGGCGTCGTTATAGAATTCGATCTGCCGGCCGCCGACGCGGCGCACGTAGCGCCAGCCGTGTTGGCGGGTGATGTCTCGCAGCTCGGAATCGGAAAGGGCCCGGACGACCCTGAGTTCCGATGGATGCGTCACGAAATACTCGGGCTTGATCGCGAGCATGCGCGTTATCTTCGCGATCACCGCCGGCAACTGCTCCTGGATCGTCATCGTCACTGGCCGGTGCTTCGCCGAGCGGGCGGCGCTCTCTTCGGCAACGTCTTTCCCGGGAACGTGGGCGGCTCCTTGGTCTTCCGGTTTAGCTTCGGTCCCAGGGCAACTTGCGCCTTGCGAGAAGGCGTCGGGCCGCGCGCAGTCGGTTTTTCGGTTGGTTGCATGGATCGAGAGTGCCTCTCCTTAGAAACGAGCCGGAGAACGAGATCGGCCTTGTTTCGGCTTGGCGCGTTTGGCGGAATCGGGGGGCTGCGCTAGGTTCCGGCCCATGTTTTCGGAAACAGTTGTCCTGCGGGGCCACATTATCGACTCGTTGATCCTGCCCAAGGTGCTCGATCAAATCCTCACTCAGGGCGGTGATTTCAAGATCGGCGAGATTAAGATCGGGCAGAACCGCGTCGATCAAAGCTACGCCCGGATCGAGGTTTCCGGAGCGACGCACGAGATCCTGGACGATATCGTGTTGCGGTTGCGCCAGCACGGCGCGGAAGTCATGGAGAAGGTGGACGTGCAACTCGCGCCGGCGCCGGCGGACGGCGTGTTCCCAAAGGATTTCTATGTCACCACAAACCAGCAAACCTTCATCACGCTCGATAGCGCCGAGATCGAAGTCCGCCCGGCGCTGATGGATTGCGCGGTGGTGGTCGATCGCGGGGCGCGCCGGGCGACGGCGAAAAAATTTCATGAAGTGCGGCGGGGGATGGAAATCGTGATCGGCCATCAAGGGATCAAGGTGGTTCCAGTGCAGCGCTCGACTTCGCGCACCGATGTCTTCGAATTCATGTCCACGAGCATTGCGCTCGAGAAACCGAAGAGCGGGGTAATCCGGGAAATGGCCACGGAACTCAGGCGCGCGCGTGAGGAGGGGGGCAAGATCCTGGTCGTCGCTGGTCCTGCGGTCGTTCACACCGGCGCCGTCCCGCACTTGGAGAAATTGATCGAGCTGGGCTACGTCGATCTCCTCTTCTGCGGCAACGCGCTCGCCTTGCACGACATCGAGAATGCCCTTTTTGGCACGTCGCTCGGGATCAATCTTGAGCGCGGCTCACTCGCGGAGCGGGGCCACGAAAACCAGATGCGCGCGATCAACGCGATCCGCGAGGCGGGCAGCATTTCGCGCGCGGTCGAAAGCGGCTCGCTCAAGAGTGGAATCATGGCCGCCTGCGTTCGGCATGGGGTGGAGTTCGTCCTCGCCGGCTCGATCCGCG
The DNA here is from genome assembly GCA_035630155.1 of Chthoniobacterales bacterium. GTDB lineage: Bacteria > Verrucomicrobiota > Verrucomicrobiia > Chthoniobacterales > UBA10450 > AV80. Next base: position 3,786 of record DASQLH010000057.1, on the reverse strand, counting down.
ACGACGGTCCGCTGCCGGAAGTCATTACCGACACGCTCGACGCGCAGGAAGCCATGCGCGAGAAAATCACCGGCGTCACCACCGCGCTGATGATGGGAACGATGCTCCATTCGATGGCCACGGCGAATCTGCTTCCGGCCACGGTGAAAACTTTGTGCGTCGACGTGAATCCGGCGGCCGTCAGCAAGCTGACGGAGCGCGGATCATTTCAATCCCTCGGCCTGGTTTCCGACTTGGAGCCGTTCCTGCGCGAGCTCGTCGCTTGTCTCGTGTGAATATGCCGGAACATAGACTTCCAGTCTGTGCGCCCAGCGGAGTTTTACTCCGCTGCAGAGGCACTGGCAGCGGACAGAATATCCGCTGGGCGCACAGGCTAAAAGCCTATGTTCCGGCGTTCACCTTTAGCCTGGCGCCAAGGCCGTTTTGAACATGCGCCAGCTGCTCCTTTGTCCGCCGGATTACTACGGCATCGAATACGAGATCAACCCCTGGATGAGCCGCGCCCGCGGCGCCGACACGCCGCTGGTCCAGGCGCAATGGAGAGGTCTGTTCGAGACACTCTCGAAGCTCGACTGCAAGATCGAGCTGGTTCCGCCTCGCCCGAAATTACCCGACATGGTTTTCACCGCCAACGCCGGCCTCACTGTCGGGCGCCGATTCATCCCCAGCAATTTTCGCCACGAGGAGCGGGCGGGGGAGGCACCGCACTTCGCCAGTTGGATGGAAGAGCACGGCTACGAAGTCGTCTGGTTGCCGAAGGATTTGTATTTCGAAGGCGAAGGTGACGCACTCTTCGGTGGCGACGTGCTTTTTTGCGGCTACAAATTTCGTTCCGACATCAATTCGCATCGCGCCGTCGCCGATCTCCTCGGGTGCCTCGTTATCTCGGTTGAGCTGGTCGATCCGCGCTTTTATCACATCGATACCTGTTTTTGTCCGTTGCCGGACGGCGGCGCGTTTTGGTTTCCCGCGGCTTTCGATGAATACGGCCAGCGCACGATCCGCGATCACCTCCACGATTTAATCGACGTCGAGCCGGAGGAAGCGGTGCATTTCTCCTGCAACGCCGTCGTGCTCGGGCGCGAGATCGTTCTGCCCGAAGGCGCGCCGAAATTGGTCGCGACGCTGACCGAGCGCGGCTACACCTGCCACCCGTTACCGATGAGCGAGTTCCTCAAGGCCGGCGGCGCATGCAAATGTCTGACGATGTTCATGCCGCAAAGGGGGGAGATTTAAGATTTAAGTGTTAAGCTTTAAGGAACACTTGGACTCAGGCGCTTAAAACTTAAAACTTAAAGCTTAAAACTGACGCGCTTCTTCCTGAGCTCCGCTTCAATCTTCCCCAGCGGCAAACAATTCATCACGTCGGCTTTCGTGAGCCAGCCTTTCCGCGCGACGCCGACGCCGAACCAGAGTTCTTGAAGCCGCTCGGTGCGGTGGGCATCGGGGTTTATCACGCACTTCACTCCCTTTTCCTTCGCCAGCGGCCACCAGCGCCAATCCAGGTCGAGGCGCTTCGGCGCGGCGTTGATTTCGATCCAGGTGCGAGTCTCGGCTGCGGCTTCGATGATTGCCGGAATGTCCACGGCATACGGATCGCGTTTCAGCAGCAACCGGCCGGTTGGATGCGCCAGCATCGTGACATGCGGATTCTGCATGGCCCGAATGATCCGGCGCGTCATGTCCGCTTCGGAAAGCGTGAAGGCGGAATGGATCGAGGCGACGACGTAATCGAGTTGAGCCAGGACGTCGTCGGGAAAATCAAGGGAGCCGTCGCGAAGGATGTCGCATTCCACGCCGGCGAAGACTCGGAAATTTTCGAATTCCTGGTTGAGCTGACGGATTCGCGCGACCTGCACGCCGAGGCGGGCGGCATCGACCCCGTGCGCCTGAATCGAGCTGCGGCTGTGATCGGCGATGCCGAGATATTGGAGGCCAAGCTCCTGCGCGGCCGCCGCCATTTCCTCCAGCGTGTTGTGGCCGTCGCTCGCGGTGGTGTGGCAATGAAAAGTGCCGCGGAGGTTTTCGGCTTCGACCAGGCGGGGCAAATTTCCTGCCGCCGCGGCGTCGAACTCGCCGCAGTTTTCGCGCAGCTCCGGAGGGATGTAATCGAGCTCGAGCGCGCGATAAAGGTCCGCTTCCTCGCGAATGGTAGGGACATCGCGCTGCGCTGTCCGGTCGGCGGAGCGCGCCGACCCTACCAATGGTCCGAGCCGGTACTCGTTCAACGTCCAGCCGTTCTGCAAGGCGCGATTGCGCATGACAATGTTGTGTTCCTTGCTGCCCGTAAAATAATTCAGCGCGAAGGGATACTCCGCCGCGCTGACCACGCGCAGATCGCATTGAATCCCCGAACGCAGCCGCACACTTGATTTAGTCGGCCCCTGCGCGATGACCGATTCGACCAGCGGATGCCCAACGAACATCGCTGAGATCTCCGCCGGCGCGGAAGTCGCCACGATAAAATCGAGATCGCGCACGATTTCTTTTCGCCGCCGATAACTGCCGGCGATGCAAACATGGAGCGCCTCGGGATGCGCGCGCAGATCGCTTTGCAATGTCTCGGCTTCCGCCGCGATTTGTCCGAGCTGAAATGAGCCCGCAAATTTCTGGCGCTCATCGATCGACTTGCAGAGTTTTTCCTGCGTGGTCTTGCCAAAGCCGGGCAATTCCGCCACGCGCCCGGCGACGCACGCTTCATGAAGCTGCGCAATCGAGCTGACCTGCAATTTCTCGTGGAGCGCCTTGATCTTCTTCGCGCCAAGCCCCGGCACAGTAAAAAGCTCCAGAATGTTCGCCGGAAATTCCGCGCGAAGTTCGTCGAAGAATTTCAGCGAACCGGTTTCGACCAGCTCCTTGATTTTCGCCGCAATCGCTTTGCCGATGCCGGGAATTTTTTCGAGGGTTTCCTCATCTCCCAGGTCGGCGACGTTGCCGCCCCAAGTCTCGAGGGATCGCGCGGCGTTCGTGTAGGCGCGAATCTTGAAGGGGTTTTCGTCCTTCAACTCCAGCAGCGTCGCAATCTTCTCGAGCACGTCCGCGATCGTCGCCTTGTCCATCGATGCATTGTCACGCAACGCGACGATGCTGTCATCCCGAGGCTGGCGCAGCACGCCGAGGGACCTCACAGGCGCTATAGGTTCACCCAGACCAGGGCCGTCCCTGTTCGTCACGCCGACTCTTCGTGGATCGCGAAAGCCAATTTGCGTGACTTGATCTGCGACTGCGAGGTCCCTCGCCGTCTGCGCGGCTCGGGATGACAAGTAAGGAGAGACGCGCCGGACGACTCCCTACATCCGTCCCCGCCGCCTGTAGAACTCGTAGCGGGCTATGATCGAATCCACGTATTTGCGCGTCCCGGGGAAGTCGATGTTCGCGCGGAACGTGTCCCCGGGAACCCCTTTGACGTCGGCGCCGCCGGCCCAGCGTTGGGCGCGGCTGGCCCCCGCATTGTATTCGGCCAGGGCGAACGGGACCGGGTCCTCCTGGTTCTGCCAATGGTCCATGGCCCGCCGCAAATACCACGAGCCCGCCTCGAGATTCGTTTTCGGATCGAACAATTCCTCCACCCGGAAATCCTCTTTCTTGCTGTCCTGCGCCCATTCCTGGGCCGCCCCCTCGGTCAATTGCATCAGGCCTCGCTCACCGGCCGTGCCGAACTTTTGCGGCTCGAACCGGCTTTCCTGCCAGACCACCGCCTTGATCAGCATCGGATCGAGCCGATGCTCCGCGGCCACGGCCCGAATGAGCGCGTCGTGCTGCTGGAACCGCGCGGGGCTGATCCAT
>DASQLH010000056.1:0-3331 GCA_035630155.1 Chthoniobacterales bacterium | reverse complement strand
CCGGTGAGAGCCGGTAGTAGGCGGCATTATCCACCCCGCGAAAACTCAGGGTCGGCCCGAGATGGTTCCCCTCCGCGGTGTGGTTGTAAACCACGTCGAGGATCACCTCGATGCCGGCCGCGTGGAGATTGCGCACCATGCCTTTGAACTCGGAGACCTGCTCGCCCATCATGCCGCTGCTCGAATACTTGGCCTCCGGCGAGAAGAACCCAATCGTGTTGTAACCCCAATAATTGACCAGGCCGCGATCGATCAAAATCTTGTCGTCGAGGTGGTGGTGAACCGGGAGCAATTCCACCGCCGTAACGCCCAGGTCCTTTAAATATTTGATCGCGCCCGCGCTGCCCAGGCCCGCGTAAGTCCCACGCAATTCCGGCGGAACGTCCGGACAAAGACGCGTGAAACCCTTCACGTGCACTTCGTAGATGATCGAGCTGTGCAACGGGGTGCCGGGCCGTTTGTCGTTGCCCCAATCGAACGCGTGATCGATCACCGCCGCTTTCGGCATTCCCCAGGCGTCATCGCGGAAATCGCGCGCCAGGTCCTCCGGCGGACCACCCACCACGTAGCCAAACATTTCGTCCGCCCAATTCACCTGGCCCGCAATGGCCTTCGCGTAAGGATCGATTAGGAGCTTCGAGCTGTTGAAGCGCATCCCGCGCTCCGGATCGTACGGCCCGTAAACGCGAAAGCCGTAAAGCTGCCCCGGCCGCACATCCGGCAGAAAAACGTGCCAGACCTGGTCCGTTTGCTCCGTCATCGGGATGCGAATGTTTTCCTGCGGGGCGTCGATGTTGTCGAAAAGGCAGAGATCGACCGAGGTCGCGTTCTCGGAGAAAATCGCGAAATTAACTCCGTTGCCGAGCCACGTCGCCCCCAGCGGATATGGATAACCCAACCAAATTTTTACCGGCGTCATAAAGAAAAACGAGCGTTTCCTATCCTCTACGCTTTTGCGCTTGGCAACGGATTAACAATCTTCGCGCGGCAGCGCGCTCGTCCTCTAGCGAAAGCGCCCGAACCAGCCGTAAGGAAAGACGTCCCCGGGACAATCCGTCGCCCAGCGAGGCGGATTCACCTCGCGATGAGGACGGACCGATAATCTCCCGCTGCCACAACGATCCTGGAGATATTTGATCAGCTCCTCGGTAGCTTCGAGCTGGGCGCGGGTCGGCTGGTGCCGGTTGAAATCGCCCACCAGGCAAATGCCGAGCCCGATGTTGTTCATATAATCGCTGTGGACGTGGCCGCCCCTCGCCTGCCGCGTCCAGCGATCGCCGATTTCGATCTGGCCGTCGCGCGTCGAGGTGCCGTTTCCGATTACGAAATGATAAGCCAGGCCGTTTCGCATCCGGCGGACGCGGCGATGGTAGTAATCAAACACGCGGGCGCTTCCCTGCCGCGTCCCGCTGTTGTGGACGATCACGAACTTCCACCGGGCCCGCTGGACCGGCGCGCGCCGGATTGCCTCGATGTTCGCGGCGGAAAGATAACGATAGTTGGCCGCGCGGCGGGACCACGGCCAGAATCCGCGCCGGGGCGGCGGCGGAGGCGGCGGCTCGAAACCTTGTTCCTGCTCCAGACCGGATTTCTCGATCGTGATGTCCGACGGCAGGGACGTTTGCGGGTCCGGAGGGCGCACGCTTGGACGCGGGGCAGGCCGCGGGACCGCGGGAGTCTCTGCTGCCGGCGTGCGAAAAGGCTCGAGCGTGGGCCTTGGCGTTGTCGGCGCCGGGGTCGGACTTTTCGCCGGCTCGTCTTTCTCGGCCGGTTTTGCCTTGGGCGCAGGCGTGGGCGTTCCGCCTTTTTTCTTTGGCGTCGGCGACTTGTCCGCTTGCGGCGTTGGGCTTCCCTTCGCGGCAGGCGTCTTCCCTGATTCCGCTTTCTTCTTTGCCTTTGGGGTTGGCGATTTTTCGGAAGCGGGCGTTGGACTCCTTTTCCTGGCCGGGGTTTTTGTCGCTTCCGGCGTGGCCGTCGGTTTGGGCGTGGGTGATTCGTCGGGTTCGCCAGGGCTTGTTGTCGCCTTTGGCGTCTTGGTTGGTTCCGGCGTTGGCGTTGTCTTGGTCTTTGCCTTGGCTTTTGGTGTCGGCGTGGGTGATGGCGTTTTCTTCGCTTTCCGTTTCGCCGGTTTCGGCTTCGCGGTCGGTGAGGGCGTTACAGACGGCGCTGGGGAAGTGACCGCGCGCATTTCCTCGCGCGCCTTTTTATTTTTTTCTTCGTCGGTCGATTGCGCCCGGACGAGCGTGCCGAGGATCGCGCCGACCGCGAGCGCGGTGCCGAGAAAAACGCGAAGTCGGATCACGGCGGGCGAGCGTAACAGAGTGAAAAGCGTGATCAACTCGCGAAAGGTTTCGGAGTCACGCGGGCTGGGGCACTGCCTCATCGGCGGCCGCACGCGCGGCGGCCCGTTCCCGTTCGCGTCGCAAAATCGCGTTTAGTTTCCCGCCCAGGAGCAAGAGCAGACAGGTGATATACATCCAGGTCATCAACATGATGATGGAGGCGAGCGCCAGGTAAGTCGGGTTGTAGCGGTCGTATTTCGCGACGTAGAACTGGAAAAGTTTGGTGACGAGGATCCAACCGATGGCGAAGAAAATCGCGCCGGGAAGCGCCTGCCGGGCGGTCAGATAATTTTCGGGCGTGAGGAGATAAAGAGCGAGCGCCAGACCGACGAGCGCGAGCCCAGTCAGGGGCAGACTCAGGACCGTGACCCATTCCTGGAGCGGAATGGTCAGTTGAAAATTCACTTCGGCCACGCCGGCGAGCGTTTCGCCGAAGACCATGGCGTTGAAGCAAAAGAGGATCGTGATTCCGAACCAGAAGACGAGAAAGAACGCGATGATGTATTTCGACCACCAATTCCGGTCCTCGACCACGCCGTGGGTGCGGCTGAGCGCGTGGGAAATGGTCGAGATGAAAACTGTGCCGAGCCAGATTCCGAGAAAAATCCCAACGTTCACCAGCCTCCCGGTCGAACCGGTGATAACGATGTTCGCCACAATGGAGTCGATGATTTCCTGCACTTTCGGATCGGCCGGCAGGAAATTCTTCAAGATGTTCAACATCTGGTGCAACTTGGCGGGGTCGGTGCCGAAAAGGCCGAGCAGATACCAGAGAAAAAGCAGGCCGGGCGCGAGGGTGAAGAGAAATTGATACGCCATCTGGGCGGCCAGGCCCATGGTAGTGTCCATGGCGGTCTCGTAAATCATGCGCCGGGTAATTCTCCCGACGAATCTCAGAAAGCTCATCTGCGCGGAAGTTTACTTTGCCGGAAACAAATATCCATTAAACTCTCCGCGCCCAGGCCGGCTGGCCATGCCGAAGCCCTGGC
>DASQLH010000055.1:0-5344 GCA_035630155.1 Chthoniobacterales bacterium | reverse complement strand
GCCGATCTCGGATAGTAATTGTTGGTTCACGTGGGGTCCTTCGGTAGATGCGGGCGAAGATTACCCGCGTGCGCCTTGGAAAGGCAATAACAAATTTACGCAAGATTCAGGAGCAAAGGAGATTACGTTTCTGCCATAATTGGGCGCCCAGAAACGGGATCGAAAATGTGTGTTTTTTCGGGGTTAATCTCGAACTGAAACCGGTGCCCGCCCTCCCCCTGATCGATCCACTGCCGGCTCCGGCAAACCAGCTGATGGGCCCCCGTTTTGAGGTAAAGATCCGTCTCGGGGCCTCTCGGCTCGATTCGGTCCACCAGCGCCTTGAAGCCGTTCGGAGAGCGCCCGGCTACTCCCGCGGCTGCGGCAATCTCGATGTCTTCCGGCCGGATCCCGAGCACGATCGACTTGCCGGAATAATCCTTCGAGATCGGCAACCGGATGGCAATGGTGCCGTCGCCCGCCTCCGTAAAGAGAAGCAAATCTCGCTCCTGCTTTAGCGTGCCCTGGATGAGATTCATGGGCGGGGATCCCGCAAACCCGGCCACGAAGAGATTTGCCGGGGTATCGTAAACGGCCTGCACGCTTCCGTCCTGCTGCACGCGGCCGCGATCCAGCACTACAGTGCGCTCGCCAATCGCCAGCGCCTCGACCGGATCGTGCGTGGCGTAAATCATCGTGGCGGGCAAGCGCTGATGCAGTTGCTTGATCTGCGCGCGGCCCCGCCTCCGCGCCGCCGAATCCAGGCCCGAAAATGGTTCGTCGAACAGGAACACCTTCGGCTGTAGGACCATCGCTCGAGCCAGGGCGATCATCTGCCGCTCTTCGTCGTTCGCGCGCGGATTGCGGTCCAACGGTTCCTGCAAGCCAAGGATCTCGGCCACGGCGACGATCCGTTTCCTGATCTCCGCGGCGGCAAATTTTCTGCGCCTTAGCCCAAGGGCGAGATTCTCATAAACCGACATGCCCGGATAAGGCACGTAATCGTGCGTGACGAACGCGATGTCGCGATCCTTCGCGGGCACATCGTTGATGCGGCGCTCGCCCAGAAGGATGTCGCCTTCCCGAGCTTCATCGAGTCCGGCGATCAGCCGGACAATCGCCGAGCTGCCGCAGTCAACCGGCCCCGTCAAAACCACAAACTCTCGATCTTCGATCTGGAGGTTTAATGCCCCTTGCCCGATCTGAACGTTTCTTAAGGTGATGCCTGGCATGTTTTAGCTGAACGGAATGGGAACGACTTCGACGGAAATTCCCGTTTGACCGGCTTGTTCCGGGTGAACTGCCTGAAGACGAGTCCCGTTCGAATTGAATCCGCGCTTCACATAGCCGAGCGCGATCTCCTTTTCCAGTCGCGCGCTTCGCGTGGCGCTGGTAATCCAGCCGGCGTCCTTGCCGGCATCGCCCTCCGCCCTCAGCCGCATTCCCGCCTGGAGCGGTGCGCCGGAAAGCGACACCAGCCCGCAAAGGCGCTTGTTCGTCTGGCCGGACATCTTCATGCGTGAAACTACTTCCTGGCCGATGTAGCAGCCCTTGAAGTAATCGATCGAGGTCGGCTCCAGGTTCGCTTCGACCGGAATGATTTCGTCGGTGAGTTCCCGGCCCCAGCGCGGAATTCCCTGCTCGATTCGAAAAACTTCAGCGCAGGCATCATCGCAAAACGCGAAATCTGCCGCCAACATCTGACGCAGCCTTTCCCTCTCGCTCGGATCGATCCAAAGGTCCCAGCCCGGGCATCCGAATCGGTTTGCCGCGATGTTCCGCGCCGGCAGCGGAACAGTGGGCGCCGTTTCCCCCGTCACATGGAAAATCGAAAATGATTCGGTGACGTCTTCGATCTGCACATCGTCCGCGATGATGTATCGCTCGAGGCGCGCCGGAAGCTCCTCGCGTAATTCCGGATCCGCATCCAGCAGGAAAGCGCCCTCCTCCGCGGAAATGAAAACATGCGCGCTTAATTTTCCCTTGGCATTCAGCACGGATGCCTGGATCGCCGATGCCCCGTTCGCCTTCCGCAAATCGTTCGTGACTTGGCCATTCAGGAAACGCGACGCGTCCACTCCTGTGAGGCGTAACTTCACCCGGTCCGAACAGTCAAAAAAGGCTGGCGTCATGAGAGACGCGGCGGGAGAAGTCAATCGTCGCGCCGCCGCCAGAAGCCTCCCCACAATCCGCGCGGCTCTTCGCCTTCCGCTTCCGTGACGGGGGCGGGGAAAGTCAGCACGGCCTCTTCCTTCGGCTTGGGCTCTGCAACGGGGGCGGCTTGCGCTGCGATGGCAGGCTCGGGCGCAGCAGCAGGCTCGGGCGCAGCGGCAGGCTCAGGCGCAGCGGACTTCTCTGGCGGCGCCTCGTTCTTGGCCTCGGCCGCCACTGCGGCGACGTTATGACCCGCCACTTCCTCTGGCACTTCCTCTTTCGCTTCAAGCGCAGGTTCCACCGCGGCCGGCGCTGGCACGACTTCCCCCATCTCCTTCGCCTCCGACGGCACTTCTGCTGTCGTCTCCACCGCTACCGGCACCGCCTCGGGCTCCGGCGCTTTGTTTTCATCAATCCCCGCCAGGCGCGGCTGATCGTCCTCGCCATTCGGTTGTGCCTCCATTGGAGTGCCAGACGGAAAATATTGCCGGAACAACGACGAATAATCGGCATCGCCCCGCCCTTGCCGCATCTCTTCGGTCAACCCATGCCGCGACGCGTCCGTGGCGCCGAACTCAATCCCAAAGTTGCGCGCCAGGCGGGTCGCGATGACGACATCCTTGAGCATGTGTTTCACCGAAAAGTGAGGCTCGAAATTGCCTTCCATCATCATCGGCAACTTCATGTCGAGCGTCGCCGAGTAGCTGCCATTGCCCCGCATCGCCTGCGCAAATTTTTCCACGGGCAACCCCGATCTCGAGACAAGTGCCAGCGCTTCCGCCGCCGCCTGCACGCTCGCCGCGGTGATCATGTTCGTCGCCACCTTGATCGTGGTCGCGTCGCCCACCCTGCCGATCTCGATGATCTCCTTGCTGCTCGCTTCCAGGACGGGCCTCGCCTGCCGCAACGCCACTTCGTCGCCGCCAACATAATAAACCAGCTCGCCCGCTTCCGCCGCGTTCTTGCTGCCGGTGAAGGGGCAATCCAAAAGTTGCCCGCCACGCCGCTCCACGATCTCCGCCGCCGCCCGCATCGTGTCGGGCGAAACCGTGCAATGGGCCATCACCACGTGGTGCGCCGTCAGATTGGGTGTCATCCGCTGCACCATCTGGAGCAACGCATCGTCGTCCGAAACGAAGATTTGCACGAAATCGCAGAGCTCGGCCACCTCGGCCGGCGAGCCGACGAAATTGGGCACTGGCCGCGGCGTGCGGTTCCAGACAAAAACATGGAACCCGCTTTGCCGCAGGTTATCGACGACGCGCTGGCCGATGATCCCAAGGCCCACCACTCCGACATTTTTTCGTGTACGACTGGACATTTCTAGTTTGCTGCCGGTGTTCTCCCGCTTTTACCGGCGACTGCTGAAAATCACGGCAAACACGCAGAGACGCAACGCCGAAATTCGCCGATGGCCCTGAGCGACGCTCAACCAAGTAACGCGGGCGTCAGGATTCCCTCTCCCTGAGGGAGAAGGTGAGGGTCCCGCGGTTGACTGAATTATTTGGTTTCGCGTTGGTCGTATCCCGATGGCCACAAAGATCTTTCCGGATCAGCCGCATATAAAATCGCGTTCAGAATGCCATCGAGATTTTCGTCTACTTGCGAGTTGTAAAACCGAATAATTCTAATGCCCTTTTCGTGCAGCTCGATCGCCCGATCGAGATCTGAGGTTTCGGTAAAATGCCGACAGTGACCAGAGCCATCTAACTCGATCGCGAGATGCGCTTCGCCGCAGAAGAAATCTACGATGCGTTCACCAATAGGAACCTGCCGACGAAATTTCAATCCGCCTAGCTTTCGCTCGCGCAGATGCCACCGAAGGCGTTTCTCATGCCGGGTCGCGACTCTTCTTAAACGCCGGGCTTGTCGAACCGCGCGAGTCATGGGGGGCCCTCACCTTAGTCCTCTCCCAAGGGGAGAGGAAATGCTCACGCCAAAATCTAATCTAATGAACGTTGGGCCGAAGATAATCAGCGCGACTAAGAGCCTCAGCGAGCGTGTCCGCCTGGAGAGCGCGGCGTTCGTTTGCAATCGCGACAGAAATCTCCTGCCGAGCCTCTTCAAAGCTAAGCTGACGCGCGGCTTTGATCTCACTCAGTTGCGCGATGTGAAAACCGAGATGGGAGCGAAATGGCTTGCTCAATTTGCGGACGGCGAGTTTTCGAATCTCGGCCACAAACTCGGGCGCCATGCGAGCTTCCGAGAAAAAAACGAGATCGCCGCCGCGAAGTTTCGTGGCTTCATCCTCGGAAGCTTCAGCAGCGAGCTGGGAAAGCGGCTCACCTTTCGCCAGGCGCTTCGCAAACTCGGTGATTGCCAGCTCTTTTTCTTCGATAACATCGGGCGGCGTTTCGGCATGAGCGGCGAGAAAAAGATGCGAAGCGCGAAAACGGAGCGGTTGCCTGAAGAGGTCCTGGTGCGCCTGGTAAAACTGCCGGCATTCCTGGTCGGTGACTTTAATCACCGGCGCGATTCGTTTTTCCAACCATTGCCGTCCGCGAAGCTGTGCCGCGATTTCTTCGTGGAGAGATGGATTCGAGAAGCCGCTTGCGCGCAGCGCTTCAGCAAACGCATCGCCGTTCCCAAATTGCGCCTGGAGAAGGCCAAGCTCGCGGTCGACGCGCGCCGGATCGATTAACTCCGTGACGGCGGTGCGGCGAAGATTCGCGGCAACGATTAAGTCGCCCGCCGTGACTCCTGCGGCTCCACCAATATCCGATTCATAAATCCCTTTGCCGTTCGCGATGGCGACCAGATGGCCGCGACCCGAGAGACGACCGGCCAGATCACGCAACGCCGCGGAACGGAAAAGCAGTTCGCTGGCGACCAGGCCCGCCATTATTGCGCAGGCCATCAGGCCAGCCAGCAAAACCTTCTTCATTTCAGCCCCGTCTCGGCAAGATAATGGCAAGCGACCGCACCCGTGATGCGCAGGCTTTCCGCGCTGACCTTATCCATCGTGTCAGCGGGAGTGTGCCAGGGCGGATAATCGAAATCGATCAGGTCGATGGTCGGGATGCCGATGGCGTTCAGTGGAGTGTGATCGTCAATAATATCGCCGTCGAAGTAGGTGAAATGCTTCCGCACCTTCAGCGCGTCGGCCGAGGCGAAAATGCCGCGCGCGATCTCGACCGGAGAATCAGGCGGGAGGGTAATGGTGAGCGATTTGTCGCCCACCATGTCGAAGAGAATTCCGCCGCGAAAGGTT
>DASQLH010000054.1:0-5625 GCA_035630155.1 Chthoniobacterales bacterium | reverse complement strand
TACCGCCGGCAGAACAAAGATGAGGAGGCGGATCGCGGAGCTGATCAGCGGCGGCCAGGTGTTCCCGATGCCCTGAAAAACACTCGACGAAGTAAACACGATTCCTACCGCGAGGAAGTTGAACGAGACGATCCGAAGATAATCGCTGCCGAATCTAATGACGCTCGCATCTTCGGAAAAGGCGCGAATCAACCTGTCAGGCGCGATCTGGCAAAGCAGCGTGAGCACAATCATGATGCCGGAAGTGATGGCGATCGCGGAGTAAAACGATTGCCGCACGCGCGCGCCCTGGCGCCCGCCGAAGTTCTGGCCCACCACGGGCGCGACTGCAAAAGCGATGGCGATGACCGGAAGAAATATCGCCTGCATGACGCGCATCCCGACGCCGAATCCCGCCTGGGCCGCCGCGCCGAAGTCCCGAATGATCGCGTAAACGACGACGATGTAGACAGCCATCAACGCAAACTCCGATCCAGCCGGAATGCCGATCCGCAGCATCGACCACCAAATCCTTAATTGCGGGCGCCACAGCCCAACCCGAAACCGCAGATACCGGTAACTCCGCTCGAAGTAGATGATCGTCAGGATGTCGGCGATCAGGATGGAGAGAAACGTGGCAAAAGCCGCGCCCGCGACGCCCATCTCCGGGAAAGGTCCCGTTCCGAAGATGAACAACGGCGCCAGGATGATGTTGAGGATTACGCTAACCACCTGGAGTCCGACCGCCGGCTTGATGATGCCCGTGGCCCGCAACGCCGAACCGAGCGCGACCAATGGGAATTGGAGCATCAACGCCGGGATGAACCAAAGGAGATAGCTCGACGCGAGCGTGGCGGTAGCGGCATCGGCGCTGAGCCAATCGCTGTAGAGATCGCGGAAAGGAAATGAGACGAGCCCGAACGCCAGCGCCACCACCAGCGAGAGGACGACGGATTGATTGAAGGCCAGCTCCGCGTGTGGCTGGTCTTTTCGGCCAGCGGCCTGCGAGATCACGGTCGTGGTTCCGACACCGAGCGTTTGCGTCAGCGCCAGGACCATCATCATCAGGTTCCCCGACAATCCGACGGCGGCGATCGCCTCCTTGCCCAGGCTCGCCACCCAATAGAGATCAGCCAGCAAATACAGAGTTTGCACCAGCATGCTGACCGCCATGAACGAGGCCATGTGGAGCAAGTGCCTCGTTACCGAGCCTTGCGTCATGTCCTTCATGGTTTCGTCTCTCTTTAGCGCCGACGCGGAGCCGTGGCGTAGGCAACGAAAGCGCCAAAGGCGAAAGCAAACATGGAACCCCATCGAACGAAACCGGGCCCATGAATCGCCCACCATTCTCTGAGCGCATCCCCGTATTCGACCGTGAAGAATGCAAGCGCGACACTCACGACGCAGATCATTACGCCAATGACACGCATGGTCCGCGGCGCGCGCGAACCGCGTGCTCCCAGGAAAAAAATCAGACCGATCGCCACTCGGACCAGGGCCACGACGTAGAGACCGGAGGGCGAGAACGCATAACGGACCAGCCTTGCCATGAAATCCGGGCGAACAAGGCCGGTAAGGGAAAAACCAATCGCGATGATGGCAATGGCAAACGCGAGCAATTTCATTGAGCCGGAGCGATCAGCTCGCAGAACTTTTTCAAATCAATGTTGCCGCCGGAAACGATAGCCACGATCGGGCCCTGGCCCGCTTTGCCAGTGAGCGCCGCCGCCAGCGGCAACGCGCCAGCGCCTTCCGCAACCACGCGCGCTTTTTCCGCCATCAGGCGCATGGCGTTTTTCGTTTCCTCCAGACTCACGACAATGTAACCATCCACCACCGGTTTCATTCGTTCCCACATCCGCGGAAAGACGCTCTGGCCGCCGGCGCCATCGACGAAGGACGACTGCCAGTCTTTAAAAACTTGCGGCGAGCCTTTCGCGAACGACAACGCCGCCGGCGCGGCCGTCTCCGGTTCCGCCCCCCAAATCTTGATCTTGGGCTTCAGCGCCTTGATGGCGCTTCCGACCCCAGTAATCAGCCCGCCGCCGCCAATGCTCCCGATGACCGCCGCCGTGTCGGGCGCGTCCTCGAGAATCTCCAGCCCCATCGTGGCGTGGCCGGCGATGAAATTGTCGTCGTCGAACGGATGGATAAAGGTGCCTTCCGCTCCCGGGTAGGAACGAGCCTCGAGAGTCTGCCACGCGACTTCGTAGGGAACGGTAATCAGCTTCGCGCCGAGTGCGCGCATCCGGTCGAGCTTCGCTTGCGGCGCCGTCTCGATCGCGACCACGGTGCTCGGCACGCCGGCTTTTCTTGCCGCGTAAGCGACACCTTGTCCGGCGTTGCCCGCGCTAATGGTCCAGACGCCCAGTTTGCGTTCCGCTTCCGACAGCATGGCGACGGCGTTGGCCGCGCCCCGCAGTTTGTAGGCGTTGATCGGCTGAAGGTTCTCGAGCTTGAGGCGGATGTCGGGAAAGTCCGGTCCAAGCTCGAGGCGAACGAGCGGCGTGCGAACGATGGTGCCGGCGATGCGTTCCCGCGCTTCCTGGATTTCTTTCAGTTGGATTGCGCGAACAGATTCGAGCGTAGACGGCATGAATGGGAGTTTACGCAGGAACGACGTGCAGCTTCAAGGAGCGGCGATTTGCAATCGCCGTTTAATATTGGAGCCGGCACGCCCCCGTGCCGGAGGGGAAAGCATCGCTCCCTCAACGGCCTGAGGGCAGGCCATCTCCATTTTGCCGCCCTGCCTCGTAAACCATCCTCGCCGCCGCCACATCCTCGACCGCCATGCCGAGCGACTTGAAGATGGTCGTTCTGCCCGGCGCGACCGATTTCGTTCCATTCAGAATTTCGCCGAGCTCGGCGAACGGCGTCGCTTTGGAAAGAATCACGTCGCCCGATTCGTTCCGGGCCCCTTCGTAGGAATCCACGATCACGGCGTTTCCCATCGCGGCATCGTCC
This sequence comes from Chthoniobacterales bacterium, assembly GCA_035630155.1. Classification (GTDB taxonomy): domain Bacteria; phylum Verrucomicrobiota; class Verrucomicrobiia; order Chthoniobacterales; family UBA10450; genus AV80. Next base: position 2,682 of record DASQLH010000054.1, on the reverse strand, counting down.
AATTCCCGCCAGTCTGGCCGCGACGCTCCGACGGCATTCACATGCGCGCCCGGCTTCAGCCATTCGCCTTTCAGAAACGGTTCGCGTGCGCTGGTGGCGGTCACGATGACATCCGCGTCGCGCACGGCGGCCTCGAGGCCCATGGCTTTGATTCTGTGTTCTTCCGCGAAGCGCTCTGCTTTTTCGCGATGATGATTCCAAACTCGCACCTCTTCGAACCGGCGAACATGCGGCAGCACTTCGAGATGCGCCTGGGCCTGCACTCCAGCGCCGAGCAAAGTCAGCACCTTCGCGTCCGGCGCCGCCAGTGCATCCGTCGCCACCGCGGAGACGGCGGCCGTGCGCATTTCGGTAATGTAACGACCATCCATGAGCGCAAGCGGTTCGCCGGTCTTCGGATCGAACAACGCGATGACCGCCATGTGCGTCGGCAGGTTCGTTCCGGCATTCCCGGGATAGAACGTCACCATCTTGATTCCCATCGATTCTCCCGAGGCGGGCATGACACCGAAGAAACCGCCCTGCTGTGCGAGCACCCCGCGCAAAGGTTGCTTCCACTTCCCCGCGGAAAATTCCGCCAAAACTTTCCGCATCGCCGGAATGAGCTGCTCGATGCGAAGAAGCTTCCGGACTTTTTCTTCGTCGAAATAATCCATTAGCCGGCAGGTTTGGGAGCGCGACGCTCAAAGAATCTAAACGCGGCCCGCAGCAGCATCATCCAGAGAAAGGTGTAAACGGCGAGGACGACATAATAGCCCGGCGAAAAGAACATGTCGTCGCTCACCAACTGAGTGCAAAGGCGAGTGACCGGATATGCATAAGCGAGCGCCGCGAGGAAAAGTGGCGAGGTGACTGGCTGATACCACGGTCCGGCGCTGTCCGAAAACAGGCCCGTCGCGCCCGGAATCCAGGGCAACACGAGCGCCGAGACGAAAAGCAGCGCAGGCAGCAAAATCACGCACCAACGCAGAAATGTGTAACGGCGATGACCGGCGCGCATCATTCTCTGTAACCGCTGCCCTGCTTGCCACGCCGCAGCTGGGCGAAGGCGGGTGGGCAGCGCGAGAGCAAAGCTCGCAAGGGAATCGATCCCCGCGCTCCGCACAGCGAAGCGGCTAGAGACGCTAGCGGCTTTTCAATGCGTACCTCGCCATTCACGAGATGGCGTTCTCGTGCAGGTGGTAAAGCAACTTTTCAGGCGACAGCGCCTGCCTTTAATTCGCCGGCCAGCTTTCGCATAACCTCCATGCCGGCTTCGCTGCAATAGTCGGCCGGCTTGGCGGGCGGGAATTCATCACGGACCGACAGGCATTTCTGCCGGACCGCTTCCAGTTCCGGATCATCGATGCGTATCGAGGTGAACCCATCCCAATCCCACTGGCGACCGGTGCCATTGGCGAACCCTTCGATGGTGTTCGCGACTTCTTCGCGTGTCCTTTTCATTGGTGAAAACAAATTATGCGGCGTTTCAGGGAAGGGCAAGGCGAAAGACGGGCAGCCTCTTTCGATAGGCGTGCTGCGTTTTGAATCGCGAGTAACCAACCTTTTCGTAAAACGCGTGCGATTCCGGCCGGACGATGTTGCTGCGCAACGAGACTTGAGCGAGGCCGCGCCCGGCTGCCCATTCCTCTACCGCTTCCACCAGGCGCCGGCCCACGCCGGCCGCGCGATGCCCCTGGCCGACCACCAGGCCGACGATCTCGCACACGCGCCCAATCGCTAAAATATCGCGCTCTTCGCCCTCGATCCAACCGACTACGAGTTCTGGCGCGATCTCGGCGACGAACACGATATGGTCCGGCCGCGGCAGGAGCCGCTCGAGTCTGCCCTTCATTTCGCCAGCCTCGACCGCATATCCAAGTTCGCCGTTTAGCTCGGCGATCCGAGGCGCATCGGTCAGCTCCGATTTCCGAATCGTTAAATCAGCCATCGCATCTGCCTATGAGCCTAGCCGCGCTCTCCGGAAAAAGAAAACTTTGCGCTTCCGTTCCGAACGCTGGTAGCTTGGCGGCGTTGCAGGATCGACCGGCCTGGCCCGACGCACTTCGTCTTCATGAATAATCAACCGCCCACGGTCATAAACCTTGATCTTCCACGGCCGCCCATGCGCCTCATCGGGATTGGGGCGATCGTGGTGGCGCTGATTTTCGTCCTCTGGACCTCCTACTACACCGTGCCTGCTGAATCAGAGGGCGTGGTCCTGCGCTTCGGCAAATTCCTTAAGACCGTCGAGCCCGGGCTTCATTTCAAGATACCGCTGGGCATCGATGAAGTGAGCGTGCTGCCGACGCGCCGGCAATTGAAACTGGAATTCGGATTCTATACTTCGGGCTACTCGAACCCGGATCAGCCGACCATGCAGCAGGTCGAGGAAAAATCGATGGTCACCGGTGATCTCAATTCGGCCCTGGTCGAGTGGGTGGTGCAATACCGGATCAGCGATCCCAAGGAATATCTTTTCGATGTGCGCAATCCCGGCCAGACCTTGCGCGATCTGTCCGAATCTTCGATGCGCGAAGTGATCGGCGATCGCACCGTCGATGAAGTGATCACGATCGGCCGGCAGGACATCGAGGTCGCCGCGCTCAGCCGAATGCAGGAGCTGGCCAAGCGCTACAAACTCGGCGTGCGCGTCGACCAGGTGCAGTTGAAGAACGTGAACCCGCCGCGCGAAGTGCAGGC
>DASQLH010000053.1:0-3317 GCA_035630155.1 Chthoniobacterales bacterium | reverse complement strand
ATCGGCCGGCGCGCCACGGCCAGCCCCAAGGGCAAAACGAAGCACGCGGAAATCGACCGCCTTCTCTATGGCGGCCGTTGATGTCTTCATGGACACCGCCGGATTCCTCGCTCTTTGGGACGCCAGCGACGAATACCATGGACTCGCGCTTCGTCTCCAGGAACGCCTCGCCCGTGGCCAGCGCCGGTTTTTTACCACGGAATATGTCGCCGACGAAACAGTCACGCTGTTGCTCGTGCGCCACAGTCGCCGCGCCGCCTCGGATTTTCTCGACACGATCGAACGGAGCGAAGCCCTGCGCCTGGAATGGATCGATCCCGCGCGGTTTCACGCGGGCGCCGACTGGTTCCGACAGCATGGGGACAAGACCTGGTCCTTCACCGATTGCGTCAGCTTCGCCGTCATGCGCGAACTTCGGGTCCGCGACGCTTTCACGACCGATCGACATTTCCGTCAGGCCGGTTTCGTTCCCCTGCTGAAAGTGTAGCGGAATTCAAGTTTTCCCAATTCACGTTTCGAAGTAGAATCGGGCAATGCCACAATTCTCTTATCGCGCGCGCAATGCGCAGGGCGGGCTGGTCGAGGGCGTCCTCGATTGCTCCGACCGCGCCGTCGCCATCCGGCAGATCGAGCAACTCCATTATATTCCGGTGCGAATTGAAGCGGTCGGCAGTGCGCCGGCCGCGGCGAAAGAAGGCAAGAATGGAGCGGTGGCCAAAACATCGGCAGCAGCAACGGCCCCGGTTCCGGCGGCGCCGACGCAGAAGCTGAAAATTCCGCATGGCCAGTTGCTCATTTTTACCGAGCAGCTCGGGCATTTGCTCAAGGCCGGCATGACGCTCGACGAAGGATTGTCGGTGCTGGAGAAGCGCCTCAAGCAGCCGCGCGTGCAGCAAATGACGCACGCCCTGCACCAGGCCCTGGTCGATGGCCGCAGCTTTTCCCAGGCGCTCCGCGATTTCCCACGCGTCTTCCCGCCCATCTATGTGAATCTCGTCGCCGCCGGTGAAGCGAGCGGCGCCCTGCCCGACATCCTGGCCCGACTGGTCGAACACCTCGCGCAGGCGAAGAACCTGCGCGATCGCGTGCAGCAAGCGCTGATTTATCCGGCGTTCCTCGCCTTCGCCGGCGCGGGGCTGATCACGATTTTCATCACGTTCATGGTGCCGCAGCTGGTCGGCTTCATGTCGCAAAACGGCGGCGAGCTTCCCCTGCCCACCCGAATTTTGTTGGGCGTAAATGAGCTGATCACCGGCTACTGGTGGGTCGCCGTTCTCGTGGCGATCGGCGCCGCCGTAGGGTTCCGCGCTTTCGTCCGGACTGACGACGGGCGGATCACCTGGGACCGCTTCCGATTGATGATCCCCGGCTACGGGCGCGTGATGCGCCATCGTTATTACGCGCAGTTTTCGCGCACGCTCGGCACGCTGATGGAGAACGGTGTCCCGCTGCTCAAGGCGATTGATCTGGTGAGCGAAATTGCCGACAACCGCTATCTCGAAGTGAAACTCGCGGAAGTGCGGCGCGCGGTCATCGATGGCGCGACGCTCTCGACGGCGCTCAGCGCCCAGGATCTTTTCCCCGATTTGTTTACCGACATGATGGCGGTGGGCGAGCAGACCGGCCACTTCGCGCAAACCATGCAGACGATCGCGGATGTTTACGAGCGCGAGCTCGATCGCACGGTGAAAACTATCTCGGCCCTGATCCCGCCTGTGATCATCTGCCTGATCGCCCTCGTGGTGGGCTTTGTCGTTTACAGCATTCTCTCGGCGGTTTTTGGTATGACGCAGAGTTTGCAGTTACGGCCGGGTTGAGTTACTCTCCGCGGCAAATGTTTTTCCGGCTTGCCGCGTATTTCCTCCTTTTGCTCGCGGTTTCTTCGACTCGCGCCCAGGATATTTTAACCGACACGCTGACCAAAGGGCTGCCGAAGATCACGGGCAAGAATACCGAGAGCGCGTGGCTCGACCTGCGGCAACTGCCGGCCGCGAATTCCAAACCGCAAACCAGCCCTGATTGGGTGGAAGCGATCTCGATCGTGCCTTCGGACAAACGGCCAGGCGTTCCCGAGAAAACCACTTTCCGCATCCGGCTGAACCGCCCCACGCCCGAAGCGCAGGTCCTTTTCTTCCGCATCTTTTTTGACGACAACCCGGAGCAGCAACCGCAACTGACCGCCTGGGATGAGTCGGGCACGGTGGTGGTCCAGTCGGGGCCGATCGGCGCGGGCATGGGCCTGCCGACTTCGGAAAGCGTCATGGTACCGATGGTCGGAGTGTCCACGATCGACCTGGAAGTTCCCGGCGACGGAAAGACGATTCGGGGCGCGTATCTCGATTGGATGGCGAATACCGAAGTGCTCCATCCTATCAGCGCGGAGCATCGCGACCTGATCCCGGAACCGTTTTCGGCGATGCCGCCGCTCCACGCCGCTGCGCAGGACAGCGAGAGGTTTGGCACCGTCACGGCCTCGCTCGCGGACGAGACGATTCGGATCGGGGCGAGCGTGTCGCAAGGCGCGGCCTTCCAATTCGGCCTCGAATCGGAACCGCTCATGGCGTTGCTCACCTTCGAAGTCGCCAGCCCTAATATCGCCGCGCCACCGGAAGTTTTTGTGAACGGCGAGAGCGTTGGGACGGTGACCATCACTTTGCCGGACCTGGCTGATCCCGCTTATCGGGGCGAGACCTCGGCGCTCATCAGAGGCATGCACTTCCAATACACGGGATGGATCCGCGCCCAGAAGCTCGTCCCGGCCAGCAGCCTGAGAGTCGGCACGAACGACCTCCTCATCATCGGCGGCGCCGGGACACCGGTCTCGGCGATTCGCGCCACCCAGATTCAGTTGAAGTATCTCTGGGACAAAACAGATTACCAACTGCGACCCTGACCTTAAATGAGAATCAAAAAACGACAAAACGCTTTCACCCTTTTGGAGATCATGCTGGTCATCAGCATCATCGTGGTCCTGCTCGGCCTGGCGATTTCCAAGATGGGAAACCCGACCGGCTTCGCGAAGGGCGTGGCGGTGAAATCGGACATTCAGACGATTGGGACGCAGCTGAAGCTTTACGAAAGCATGAACGGGTTTTTGCCGACGACGGAGCAGGGCCTCCAGGCGCTGGTCACGCAACCTTCGAGCGAGCCGAGGCCGCAGCGCTGGTATCAGCTCTTCAAGGAGGTTCCGAAAGATCCGTTCGGAAACAATTACATCTATCTCTCTCCCGGCCGAAAAAATCCCACCAGTTACGATCTCTATTCCGCGGGGCAGGATCGCAGGGCCGATACGGCTGACGACGACTGGGGCAACTGAT
>DASQLH010000052.1:0-2908 GCA_035630155.1 Chthoniobacterales bacterium | reverse complement strand
TCGTTACTTTTAGCTTCATCGTCTTGGGCCGCTCGGGATGGTTAATCTGCTTGTCATGGCGAGCGGAACGTCCAACGTCCAACGTCCAACGTCCAACGTTCAATGAAGAGCCCCTGAGGCGATGCTCGATCTCAATCACATTCTGCTCTTCATCGCCTGCATTTCGCCGCTGGTCTTGCTGGCGCAGACGTGGCGGTCCGGTGGCCTGTATCGGGCCTGGCGGATGGCTTCGCTGGCGGTGCTTTTGGTCGCGGGGGTCGCCTGGCTGGTGACGCCGAACACCGCCGGCTTCATCGGCGGCGGCGCCTGGCTGGCACTGTTGGTCGTGCCTGCAATGGGAGTCAGGAAAATCGCGGAACTCGCCAGCGCGCAGCGTTATGCGCTCGCAGGGCGCCTCGCTCGGGCGCTTCTTTTTCTCCATCCGGCCAGTGCGTTGCGCGCGCAGGGCGAACTGCTCCGCGCGCTCGAACTGGCGAAGCAGGGGGATTTCCCCGCAGCTCTTGCTCTGCTCGCGCCATTACGAAATAACCAGACCAACACCGGTCGCCAGGCGATCGCGCAATCATTTCGCCTCCGTGGCGAGTGGATGAATCTCGTGGGCTGGGTCCGGAGCGAGGTGCCGCCGGCTATCCGGCGCAACGACTTTGCCTTGATGCCTGTTTATCTCCGCGCCCTGGGCGAAACGGGCGCGCGTGACGAACTCCTTCTCGAGTTCGCCAACATGCTCACCGCCACGAATCCGGTGCAGCAACCGGCCTGGAGTTATCACTCCAGTTTGACGATCGTGCTCGCCTTTTGCGGACGCCTGGGCGAACGCGCGGAGCTCGCCAGAATCCGCAAGCTTCCCCACGATCTGCGCGAGTTCTGGCTCGGAACGAGTGAACTCGCCGCCGGTGAAATTCCGGCGGGCCGCCCGCGGCTCGAGAGGTTGCAAACCGTCACAACCGACGAATTGCTGAGGAGCGAAATCGCGCAGCGGCTGACCGGCGGGACCCCGTTTGCTGACGCGCCGCTCTCACCGCCGGGGCTTGCGTTGCTCCATCGCATCGAACAAATCGAGAGACCGCTGACCAGCGCGTTCGGATCGGAAAACATCCGGCCTACCACTGCGGTTTTCATTCTCATCCTGCTGAACATTGCAATGTTCATCGCCGAACTGACGATGGGAGGATCGACCAATCCGCTTACGTTGCATCGCCTGGGCGCGATGGAGCCGTGGGCGGTTCGCTACAGCGGCGAATACTGGCGGCTGCTTACCGCGCTCTTTCTCCATTACGGGCCGTTGCATCTCATCTTCAATCTCTATGCGCTCCTCGTGATCGGGCCGGGTTTGGAGCGCGCGATCGGTTCGCTTCGTTTCGCCACTTTTTATCTTCTTTCGGGCTTGGGCTCGAGCATCGGCGTTCTGCTCTGGCGTTTTTTCGACTTCAACCGCCCCGAACAGCTCGTGGGCGCTTCTGGTTGCGTCCTCGGGATCGTCGGAGTGTGGGCGGGTTTTCTTCTCCGTAATCGGCACCAGCCGCTGGCCGGGCGGCGGTTGAAAAATATTCTCCTCATCGTCGCAATCCAAACCGTCTTCGACCTATCCACCCCGCAGATCAGCATGGCCGCGCATCTAAGCGGTCTCATGACCGGTCTCGCGCTGGGGTTGTTGATCAGTCCGCGTGCCAAATCGTGAACTCGTCCTGCTCCTGATCATGATCTTGCTCCTGATCTTTGGAAGAGGTGTCGTTTCGCCGGAAGATTAGGATCATGATCATGATCATGAGCAGGAGCAAGAGGGGCTCTGCCGCCGCCATGGAACGCTTGATGCTAAAGTTTTTGCTGTCAGATTCACGGTTCGTTTTCAACCGGCCGCACCATGCCGACCTACCACACGTATAATGTGATCCCCACGTTGCCGGCCGCGCTCGAGCCGCTTCGGGAAATGGTCTTCAATCTCTGGTGGACCTGGGAGCCCTCCGCCCGCCGTCTTTTCCGCCATCTCGACCCCGAGCTCTGGAACCGGACGAATCACAACCCTGTGCGCATGCTCCAGCTTTCCCGGCAGGCTCGGCTCGTCGATGTGGCGCAGGACAAAAATTTCCTGCGCGAACTGAAGGAGGTGCACGACGCCTACAAGAATTACCTGGCGCGCAAGGACACCTACGGCAAAACCGGCGCCGGCAGCGCGATCCAAAAGCCTGTCGCCTATTTTTCGGCCGAGTTTGGCTTTCACGAATCGATTCCGAACTACTCAGGCGGTCTCGGCATTCTTGCGGGCGATCATTGCAAATCGGCCAGCGATCTCGACCTGAATTTTGTCGCGATCGGGCTGCTCTATCGCCACGGCTATTTCAAACAGGAGATCGACAAGGACGGCGTCCAGCACGCCATCAGCCTGAACCAGAATTTTCATCACCTGCCGATTCGCGAAGTGCGGCAAGGCGACAGCAATTTGCTCATCGCCGTCCGGCTTTTGGATCGCGAGGTGCGGGCGAAAGTGTGGCAGCTCCACGTCGGGCGCGTGAACCTCTACCTGCTAGATACCGACATCGCCGAAAACAGCGCGGAAGACCGCCGCATCACCGCCGAGCTCTACGGCGGCGATCTAGAAATGCGGATGCGGCAGGAGATCGTGCTCGGCATCGGCGGCGTGAAGGCGCTGACCGCGCTGGGAATTGACGCCGAGGTTTTTCATATGAACGAAGGCCACTCGGCTTTCCTCGCGCTCGAACGCATTCGGCTCTACATCGCGGAGAAAGGACTCGATTTCTATTCCGCGCTCCAGCTCGTCGCCTCGGCAAATGTCTTCACGACCCACACGCCGGTGCCCGCCGGCAACGACTCCTTTCCGCGCGAAATGATGAAGCGTTACTTCGGCGATTTCGCCGCGCAACTCGGCCTTGCCTTCGACGAATTTCTTCGG
>DASQLH010000051.1:0-6240 GCA_035630155.1 Chthoniobacterales bacterium | reverse complement strand
AGCCATGCAACCCAAGACCGCCAAACGCCGTTCCGCTTTCCGCCGCGCCAATCGCACCATGCCGCGCCGGCGCATCGACATCGCCACTGAGGCGATCGATTACAAGAATCCTGATCTCCTGAAGAAGTTCGTGACCGAGAGCGGCAAGATTTTGCCGCGTCGCGTGACGGGGATGCCCGCGCACATGCATCGCAAGATCACGCGCGAGATCAAACGCAGCCGTTCCGTGCTGCTGATGAAGTAGCGGCGCGGCACCTCGGCTAAGCCCTCAAGGAGCGGCGATTTGCAATCGCCGTTTCAATTAGTCAGGCGGCTTCGCCGCCTCATTTTTTTAGGTCGGCGGTTTCAAACCGCCGCTCCTTGAGGGCTCGCAAACGCGCGTCAGGTTTCTCCCAGCAGCACGTCTCCGATCTTCGTCATCTCTTCGGACGTGTTGTAGAAATGCGGGCTGACCCGCAGCCAGGCGCGCTCTGCGCGATCGAAACGCAGCGACACGACGATATCGTTCTTGCCGAGTGCTTCTGCGAGCCGCTCCGACGCCACGCGAGGATGACAAAACGTCAGAATTCCCGACCGATATTTTTCTTCCGTTGGACTGAGGAATTCAAAGCCGGCCGGTTCAATTCGATCGCGAACCAATTGCGTAAGCACCTGTATCTGCTGCCAGATGTCGCTCGGGCCTGCTTCCAAAAGTAAATCAACCGCGGCGCGCAAACCCGCCAGCACGCTGTGGGTGTAGGCCCCCGGCTCGAACTTCCGGCCGCCTTCCTCGAAATCGACCTCGCGCTGCGCGATGAAATTTGGCGACACCACATTCCAGCCCCCGATGATCATCGGCCGCAGCAATTCGCGCCGGCTTTCTTTCACGAACAAGATCCCCGCGCCCGAAGGCCCCAGCATCCATTTCTGGGCGCCGGCGCTGAGGAAATCGACGTTCGCCAGAGTGACCGGAGCGGCGCCCAGTGTCTGGATTGCATCGACCGAAAACAACACGCCTCGCTCGGCGCACATAGCACCGATCGCTTCCAGGTCGATTCGATAGCCGCTGCAATAACTCGCGCTGGCGAGCGCGACGAGCTTGGTGCGGTCCGTCAGCGTTCGTGCGACAATTTCCGGCGTGATTTCACCGATGCGCTCCGTTTCCAGCAGGACCGGCTTCACGCCCCGGCGCTCGAGGGCGAGCCACGGATAAACGTTGGCCGGATAATCATCGAGATAGCAGACCACCTCGTCACCCTTTGCCCAGTCGAGGCCGTTGGCGACCGCGTTCAGCCCGCTCGCCGTCGGTCCGGTGAACGAGATCTCTTCGGCTTGCGCTCCGAGCAATCGCGCCACCGCCGTTCTCGTCTCCTCAATCCGAACCAGCTCGTTGTCGTAGTTCCGCGCATCAACCGCCGCGCGCTCGATCGATTCATGCATCGCGTCGGCCACTCGCCGCGGCAGCGGAGCGTCCGCCGCGTGGGCGCAATAAATCTTCCGCGCGCAGATCGGGAATTCCCGCCGGCGCAAGGCCTCGTCCGCCGCGAGCTGCGCGATCACGACGCTTTCCGCGTCCGTTCGCCCTGCTCGATCAACTTCCAAAACTCGCGGTTCTTGCCGAGCTGATCGTCTTCCGCCATCGGCAGTTTGCTGCGGAAAAGAAAGTCGCGAAATGTGTTTTTGTGCAGGACGCGGTGGACGGTGATTCCCTCCGGCCGTCGTTCGAAATAGATCCGGTAATCTTTCGCGCGATAGCGATGGAGCTTCTTGCCCTCGCGCTCGATCACACCAAAACGGCTCGCGTCGAGGTTATCCAAGTCTTCGGGAAGAATCTGGAACTCCGCCAGCAAGTCCAACTGCAACGTCTTGGGCAACGCCGACATCTCCGCCGCGCTCAGTTCGTTGAAGATGATCTGGAACATTACCGGTTCACAAATACACGCGTCGGATAGCGCTGCCAAGGAGCGGCGGCCTCCAGACCGCCGACCCACAAAGACGGCGGTTTGTAAACCGCCGCTCCTTGATGCTGAAATTCTTCACACGAACACGCGCCGCACCCGGCTGCCAATTCGCGTCACGATTTCCCAGGTAATGCTATCGGCGCGTTCCGCGAGCTCCGTCACGGAAATCTCCTCGTCTCCCTGGCGGCCCATCAAAACAACTTCGTCCCCGACGGCGGCGTCCGCGATGTGGGAAACGTCGATCATCATCAAATCCATCGTGACCCGCCCCAGGAGCGGGCAGCGCTGGCCGCGAACAAGCATGGCTGCGCCGCGATTGGAAAGATGCCTCGGATACCCATCGGCATACCCAGCCGAGAGGGTGGCCACGCGCATTTCTCCCGGCGTAATGAAAGTGCGCCCATAACTGATGCCGTGGCCTGCCGGCATGTCGCGAATCAGCGCGATGCGAGTCTTCCACGTCATGGCGGGGCGAAGGATTTTTTGGAATTCCGGCAAGGGCGAGATGCCGTAAAGCATGATCCCGGCGCGAACGATTTCGTGCGGTGTCTCATTAAAGGCGAGCGTGCCCGCACTCTGGAGAACGTGCGCTTTGTAATCGCCAGGAACTTCGCTGCGAAACTGCTCCACCACATTCCGAAAACGAAGCAATTGGTCGCGCGTGAAGCCGGCATCCTCGTTCGAGACCGGCATGTGCGTCGAAACGCTCTGCACCCGCAAATTTGTTAAGGCCGAAACTGCCTTGAAGGCGGCGAGCCATTGCGGCTCGGGGACACCCATGCGGCCCATGCCCGTGTCGACTTTGAAGTTGATGGAGACCGGCCCGAGCTGAGCAAACGCCTTCGCTTCGTCAACGGTCGAGATGGTGGGAATAAATTCATGCTCGACGATGTCCGCACGTTCGCCGGGCACAGCTGGACCGAGGATGATGACCGGATGGGCTAGTCCAGCTTCGCGCAGTGCGAGCGCTTCCTCGAGATTCGCGACGCCGTAAAGTTGCACCTCCTCCGCGACGGTTTCGGCCACGCCGACAAGGCCATGCCCATAGGCATTCGCCTTTACGACCGCAAGGATTTCAGCGCCGCGAATCTTTTCGCGGACCACGCCCAGGTTATGCCGGAGCGCGCTGCGATCGATCTCGGCCCAGCAGCGATAAGTCTTTTCGGAATTCATTTCGTGGGAGCAAATGCGCGCGGTTCTTTCGGGGTCGTGATGTGCGGCTCGCGAAGATAAATCGGTTCCAGGGGGCGGGTATCATCTATTTCAGCAGACTGAAGGTGCGGAAGTTCGGCCAGCCGTCGCGCGGAAGGATACGCCAGTTTCAGCAGAGGAAACTGCGGCAATCGCTCCGAAGAATAAACCGGCAGCGCAGCCGTGCTGATTCGCGTTTCCAAATCGTTCGCGGACATCAGGGCCGGCCCATCAACAAGCCTGCCGTTACTCACCCGCGCCAGGTAAAACGACTGCCGCCGTGCATCCCCAATCACGCAGTAGTCACGATCTTCCACGTCGATCGCGCAAATGGAGGCGATCCCGGCAAGGTTCGCGTTTACCGCGGTCCGCAAACCGAGCGCGGTTGCGATCGCAATGCGCACCCCAGCGTAGGAACCCGGTCCCAGGCCAACAACGATTTCTCCAGGCGCGCCGAACTGTTGCAGGCAAAGCTGCACGTTCTCGAAAAACGCGCCGGAATCCTTCCGGTCGTTCGGAAAGCCGCGCTCGAATAACACCGCGCCATCTTCGAGCAACGCGATGCCTCCTTGTCCGCTGGATAATTCGAAGGCCAGTGTTTTCATCGCGGCGCGCCTTCCGTTATGACGCGGGTATTTTCATCTTTCAGTTCGAATGAAATCCACTTTGCGTGGCCCGGGATAAGATCGGGATGCCGGTCGGCCCATTCGATCAAAGAGACACCGTCGCCAAAAACGTAATCGTCGAACCCAAGCCGCAGGATAGCGTCGCGGTTCTCAAGGCGGTAAAAGTCGAAATGATAAACTGGCAGCCGTCCCCCGCCGTATTCGTGCACCAGCACGAAGGTGGGACTGGTCACATCGGCGCTGCTCTCCACCCCAGCGACGAATCCTTTCACGAACTGCGTCTTCCCGGCGCCAAGGTCGCCGGCGAGCGCGAACACATCTCCCTTGCCCGCATCCCGTCCGTAAGCGCGGCCGGCCGCGACGGTTTCTTCAACGCTTTTTGAAGTGAACATAACCAGCAGGGAATTTTCGATTTTCGATTTTCGATTTTCGATTGAGCCGGCCGATTTGCGTCAGGAGTAGCTTTGGGAACTTTTTTTGCCAGCGGGTCAGCAACGCGCGAGAATCTTTCGGCGAGACGGCGAAGAGCAATTCGTAATCTTCGCCATCCGAAATCGCCTGCTTCGATGTGCAGCCGGGATTCAGGGGGAGCGCGGTTTCGTCTACTTCGAATCCGACGCCGCTCGCGCGCGCCAGGCGCGGAAGATCCGCGCCCAGTCCATCGCTTAGATCCATCATGGCGTGGATGGAGAAATTCTCGGTTAGCCAGCGCGATTCGACGATCCGCGGGATAAACTTGAGATGCCGGCCACGCAACGATCCTCCCAGCCGGCCCGTGACAAAAAGCTCGTCGCCGGTCTTCCCTCCCGCCCGGCTGACCCATCGTCCCTGCTCCACCAAACCGATGACGGTGATCGAAATAACTGCCGGGCCCTCGATATTGCTTGTCTCTCCGCCGGCCACGGCGACATGGAACATGCGCGCGGCCTTTTCGATGCCGCGATACAGCTTCTTCACCCAGGCGAGCGTTGTTTGCGACGGAACAATCAACGTCACCAGAGCGAACTCTGGGACGCCGGACATCGCCGCGAAATCGCTCAGCGGCCGCGCCATTGCCTTCCAACCGACAAGCTCTGGCCGGTCCGTCTTCGTGAAATGAATATTCTCCACCAGGCAATCGGTCTTGAGCAGCTGCACCTTTCCGCGCTCCCCGGATTTCACAACGGCGCAGTCGTCGCCCGCGCCCAAAAGGACCGCACGATTGCGCGGCAGGTTCGGCAGAATTTGGTCGAGCAGCCGGTCTTCGCCGAGTTCGCCACAGCGAATCCGTCCCGTGGCGGACTCTCGCAGGTTCATCGCTGTTGAATCAGTTCCGGATAGGCCAGCGCCGTGAGGGTGAGGGAATTAAAGAAGGCGTGCATGGTCATCGGAACGAGAATGGAACCGCTCCATTCATAGGCGATGGCGAAGCAGGTTCCGAGGACGAAAAGCGGCGCGAACGACGGCGCATGCGCGTGGACCGCCGCAAAAAGCAAGGCGCTGATCATCACGCCGACAGCGCGCCCGACGTAGCGCTTCAGAACGCCATACAGAAAAAAGCGAAAGATGAATTCCTCGGCGAGGGGAGCGACGGAGACGGCGAGGAGGATGATCAGGACGCGCTGCTCGAGCGTGCTCGAAGCGTTGAACAGGTCCACGATGGCCTGTTTCTCGGGAGGCTTTTGCAGGAGACGCTGGGTGATGACGTCGGCGAGAAAAATAAGCGGGTAGGCGGCCAGCATCAGGATGCCGCCGGTGAACGCCGTCCGGGAAAATCCCATTTTGGAAAAACCGCCCAGCGCATCCAAATCGAACCGGCGCAGCCGCAGGAAACCGACGACGACCAGGAGCAAGCCGATCGTGAAGACGGCGCTGACAATCAGATCGCGTGTCCCCATTCGCGTCATTTTCTGCGAGGGAGCGCCCGCCAGCGTGAGAAGGAAAAAGGAGGCCAGCAGGACCGCGAGAACTGCTTCAGGCCAGCCGAATCTCCGGACAGGCAGCGCGTCCGGCTCAGTTACGCGCGAGGTGATCTGCCGGGCGAGCGAGACGTAGATGTAAACGCCGGCGACAAGAAAGAACGCGTTGATCACAGCACTGAGTGCTGGAAGAAAGCCGTCGGCCATCATGCTCTGGCGCGCAGCTTAGGGAGCGTAGAAACTCGGCAGAAAATAAGCGCGGCCGGTTTCCAGTTGCGGCATCATCTGCTTGGGCAGCGTCAGCTCTATCTTCGAATTGTCCGTGCTGCCGAGCGCGCGGAAAAGCCGGCTGAACGCGAAAGGCGGCCCATATTTCACGACGGTCGCCTGCGGCGTGTTGCCCAGCTCTTTCGCTTTCTGGAAGGCATCCTCGATCTGGCCCACGCCATCGATCAATTTGTGCTCGAGCGCATCCTTGCCCGAAAGAATGCGACCGTCCGCGACGGTGTTCCGAAGCTGGTCCGCGGGGAGGTTGCGCTCCTGCGCCACGATCCCGAGAAACTTGTCGTAGGTTTTCATGACGAA
>DASQLH010000050.1:0-14994 GCA_035630155.1 Chthoniobacterales bacterium | reverse complement strand
CGAACAGCTTCAACTTTGCGCCGGCCGAGCTCTTCGTCATCGAGAAACCGGAACAGAAAGAAGCTCCCAAAGTCTCGTTCTAGGCCTCCGCTAAATTCCGGATCGGGTGGACTTCTTCGAGCGCCAGGACAAGGCCCGACGTAATACCAAGTTCCTGGTATTCTATTTCCTCGCCGCAGTCATTCTGCTGATCGTGGCGGTGTACGCGGCGGTCGCGCTCATCTTCACCTTCACGGAGGAGTCCTTCAGTTGGGCGCAGCCGGGACTATTTTTCGGCACAGCCGCCGGAACTCTGGCGGTGATTTCGATCGGGAGCATCGGCAAAACGATGTCGCTGGCGAGCGGCGGCCGCGCCGTCGCGGAGTTGTTGGACGGCCGCCTGGTGAACCCAAGCTCGATCGACATTCACGAGCGCAAGCTCTTGAACATCGTGGAAGAAATGGCGATCGCTTCCGGCGTGCCCGTCCCCCAGGTCTATGTCATGGACGGCGAGAACAGCATCAACGCGTTCGCCGCCGGCCATTCCGCGAGCGACGCGGCGATCAGCGTCACACGGGGCTGCATAACGATGCTTTCGCGCGACGAATTGCAAGGCGTCATCGCGCACGAATTCAGCCATCTGCTCAATGGCGACATGCGGCTCAACTTGCGCCTGATGGGCCTCATCTTTGGAATTCTTTGCCTCACCGTTATCGGCCGCGTTCTCCTCCACACCCGCGGCAAAAAGAATCCACTCCTATTGCTTGGCCTGGCGCTCATCATCATCGGTTGGGTCGGCGTTTTGTTCGGGCGTTTGATCCAGGCAGCCGTCAGCCGCCAGCGCGAATTTCTGGCTGACGCGTCGGCGGTTCAATTCACCCGTAACCCGGGCGGCCTCGCGGGAGCGCTGAAAAAGATCGGCGGACTGAGCGAAGGTTCGCAACTCCAGTCGCCGCGCGCCGAAGAAGCGAGTCACTTGTTTTTCGCGAACGGTCTCCGGAGTTCGGTCTTTGGTTTCGCCACGCATCCCCCGCTGGTCGAACGCATCCGCGCTTTGGACCCGGCCTTCGACGGAAAATTCCCGAACGTTCTGGCAGAAGCGATCGATTCAACGAGCCCGCCGCCGCCGCCAGCGTCAGGTGCGGCACCTCCCCCACTTCCGCGCGCGCAACCGCCGCCGCTTCCTGTTCTTCAGCCGCCGCCCCTGCCAATCGCCATGGCCGGTCTCGCTCCGGCGGTCGTCGCGCAACAGGCCATCGTGGCCGACATCGGCCGCCCGACCACCGAACATCTTCGTTACGCGGCAGAGCTTCAGGAGTCGTTGCCCGACTCATTGCGGACCGCGGCCCACGATCCGCTTGGCGCGAGCGCCTTGGTTTGCGCTTTCCTCCTCGATCCCAACCCAGCAGCGCGTAAGAAGCAACTCGAGGAGCTGGGCCGCGCCACTTCCGAAGCGATGCGCCAGGAGACACTCAGAATCTGGCCGGAAGTGCAGGGCTTGCCGCCGCCGGCTCGCATGCCGCTGGTGGATATCGCGCTGCCCGCGCTGCGCCGGCTTTCGCTGGAACAATTTGAGCAATTCCGCGCCGCCGTGAAAACCCTCGTCGCCAGCGACAGCAAAATCGACCTGTTCGAATACATGCTTCAGAAAATCGTGATGCGTCATCTCGAAACCCGTTTCTTTCCCACGGGCCGGTCGGTCACGCAGTTCTACGATTTGCGTCCCCTCGCCCGCGATTGCGGCGTGCTTCTCTCGGCCACGGCTTATGCCGGGCACGACGATCCGGCGCAGGCCCGCGCCGCCTTTGCCCAGGGGGCCGAGACGTTGAGCCGAATCGCGCGCACGGAAATTCCATGGCTGCCGCCGGACCAATGCGAACTCTCTCATCTCGATAGCGGCCTCGAGCGTTTCAGCCAGGCGGTGCCCCAGATCAAAAAGAATGTCCTGAACGCCTCCGCCCAAACCGTCGCCGCCGACGGTATCATCCAACAGCGTGAAGCCGAGTTTCTCCGCGCCGTGGCGGACGCGCTCGATTGTCCCGTGCCTCCATTCCTCCAGGCAGGATCAACTCCGCAAGATGAAGCGACTCAGGTGAAGTTGGCTTCCGCGTAGGCCAGAGCGGCGTCAACATCGATCAAGCCGGCTCCCGTGGCGATGTCGCGACCTCGCCGCGCCTCTTCTGTTTCGAAAATCGGATTGCAGAAACCCCTGACAACATCGCGCGCCGTTTCGGTCAGCGCTTCGATGATCTGTTTCGGGTTCAGGCCCGGTTTCTCGCTGAGCAGGACCGCGGCAGCCCCGGCAAGCTGGGGAGCGGCCGCGGAGGTTCCGGAAAATCGAGCCCAACCATCGTCGCGCGCCGTGCCGTCAGACGGCATGTCAGGATCGCCAGGGTCTCCCGAGCGCTCCACGTCGAGCAACGAACCAGGAGGGACGGGCAACATCAAGTACTGGTCGGGATCCATTTCAGACAAGCCGCAAACGGTCGGGACATTTTGTTCGGGAAACCAGGGACTCTGGTAGGCGCTGGCGAGATCGGAGGTGCTCAGCGTCCCTCGCTTGTTCATGAAAACGCCGCCCGCCGCGAGCACTCCCGGGATCTGCGGCTCAAGGCTAAAGTTCCCGTTACCCGCCGCGAAAATCACGAGAACGCCGTCATCAATCGCGTCCAGGATTTCGCCGAGAATTCCAACACCAATATCCGGCGGCCTTTCCGAAGAATTGAGCAAGCCGATATCGAGATCCGCGCTCCACGAGCAGGTGATAATGCGCGCGCCCGCTTCTTTCGCGAGGCCGAACCCGGCCATGCCCGCGACGGTGTCTCCCGCGTCGTTGCTGCAGCGGATCGGGAGCACTTCGCATTCGGGCGCGACGGCGAAAATATTAGCGCATTCTCCCGTTCCGTGACCTTGCGGGTCCTCGTCCACCGGCAGGCCGGGGATGGCTGTTTTTGGGCTAAGCAGCTGGTAACTGCGCGCTTCGTAATAAGGATGCGGCGCCATTCCGGAATCCGGCATCGCCACCAGCACACCCGCTCCACGCGCGCCTCGCGCGTGCGCCGGGCCGGCGCGTAAACCATCCGCGACTCCTTCGGGGAGCCGAAGATAAAAATCGTTAACTTCCGGTGGCGCGGCCGAGGCCTGCAGCGGCCGCCGCACTTGATCCAGGACGATCCCATCGATCAACAATCGGGGACTGCTGGCCCGGGCCACACCCAGAGCGCGCGGCTGTTTCCGGCCGGAAATATCAAGATGAGTGATGTAGCACCGCCGCGAACCGCGGCGCACGAATTTTTCCCGGGCGCGCACCCGGCCTCCGGTGAGCTCCTCGTAGGCCGCCGCCGGACCGGCCACGGTAAAACCAAGCCGGCTCTCCGTGATGATCTTAAATCCCATGCGCTGCAATTCGCGGCCAACCGCCTTGCGATCCGCGGCCTTGGCGCGAAACGGTTTTGCCGTCCGCGCTAGCCGTCGTTTTCGCGAACCGAAGAGCGACTCCGGCCCTGCGACGGACACATAGCCCATGATGGTCTTGGGGATGGGGGTGGTCGATTCCTTCACCACAGAGGGCTCCGGTTGGGATGCGGCAAAGAGATAATGCTTGCCTTGCCGGCCGCTGGCGAGCAAAAAGCGGAGAACTGTTCAGCGTCGCGTGGCTTCACGCACGCCTTCAGTCCCACCCACCTCAACCCCTCGCCGCCCCATGATCAAAACCTATCGTTTAATAGTTCTATCCGTTGCCTTCGCTCTGGCCAGTTGCAGCACGCCCGGTCCGGCTCCAGGTCCGACGACCGGAACAACTTCTTCCAAATGCAAGAATCTCGAACAAAACGAGGCGGCCCGCGTGGAAATGTTCGCCATGGCGGATCCCGCGAATGTCCGGCCTGCTGTCATTTCCGGCCTCAAGAAAAAGAACATTCGCGTCAAGGGATATGTCGCTGACGAGGGCGATGTGATCTACGAGGGCGACATCGTAGTCGGCAAAGTCGGTGATGGTGGCACCACGACCAAAGGCCTGGTGGTCACCGGACGCTTTCATCGCTGGTCAAATGGCGACGTCCCCTACAGGATCGACCCAGGACTTCCCAACCCCGAGCGTGTTCGCGAGGCGATCAGGCATTGGGAAGCAAAAACGGTTTTGCGCTTCCCCCCTTACGATCCAGCAAGGCACACGGACTTTGTGACGTTTGTCTCGAAGACGACCGCGCATTGTTCGTCGCCCGTGGGCAAGCAGGGCCGCGAGCAGCGCATTTCCCTCTCCCGCGGCTGCGAGTTCGGCCAGGTCGTGCATGAGATCGGCCATGCGATCGGCTTATGGCACGAACAAAGTCGCGAAGACCGCGACAATTTCGTTTGCATCCAATGGGCCAATATCGACCCGAACTTTCGCTACAACTTTAACCAGAATATCAGCAACGGCGACGACGTCGGGGGTTATGATTACGACTCGATCATGCACTATGGCGGCCATGATTTTAGCACTACTGGGCAAGCCACGATCGTGTCGTTGAAGTCCGGCGTGCGGCTCGGCCAGCGCAGTCGTCTCAGCGCCGGAGACGTCGCGACGGTGCGAGCGCTCTATACCGGCATCGCGTCGGCGGATCGCTTTTGATGGCGCGCTTTTCTGTAGCCGCGTTGCTGTGAGACGCGCGGAAGCGATAATCGACTGCTCTACCGATCTCACGCGGCCCACAGGGCCGCGGCTACAGGGCTGCCT
This sequence comes from Chthoniobacterales bacterium, assembly GCA_035630155.1. Taxonomy (GTDB): domain Bacteria; phylum Verrucomicrobiota; class Verrucomicrobiia; order Chthoniobacterales; family UBA10450; genus AV80. The sequence continues at coordinate 10,298 of DASQLH010000050.1, read as the reverse complement.
GACTCTTCTGTAGCCCGTCGCTGTGGCATCGCGGCGGAACTGAGCCGTCGCCCAATCGGCGCCTCATTCGGGCGGCTCTCATATTTTGGTCGGCAGGGCGGCGCCTTTACCTTTACGACTTAGGGGCGGTGAACTCGATGCGCCTATTCATCCTGACGTCACTGGCGTTGGTTGCCTTCGCGAGCAACTCGCTGCTCTGCCGTTTGGCACTCAAGCAAACCAGTATCGACGCCGCCAGCTTCACAATGATCCGCCTTGCCGCCGGGGCGGTTGCTCTATGGCTCATCATACGAATGCGGACCGGCGGTCATAAACCGCCGCTCCAAGGCAACTGGCCGTCAGCGCTGGCGCTCTTTGCCTACGCCGCGGCTTTTTCATTCGCCTATCTCACTTTGTCGGCCGCGACGGGCGCGTTGCTATTATTCGGTGCGGTCCAGGCGACGATGATTCTGTGGGGGCTCCGCAAAGGCGAACGGCTCCAGGTGCGACAACTTTTCGGACTCATTGTCGCGTTGGCTGGGCTCGTAGCGCTATTGCTCCCGGGTCTGTCCGCACCGCCGCTGGCCGGTGCAATCCTGATGCTCGCTGCCGGAGTGGCCTGGGGCGTCTATTCATTGCGCGGTCGAGGGACCGGCGATGCCATCAGCGCAACCGCGGGGAATTTCCTTCGCGCGGTTCCGCTGGCCGTTGTTCTTAGCGTGGCTTTCATCCTTCGAATGCACGTCGATGCGGCCGGAATCGGCTGCGCCGTTCTTTCCGGGGCGATCGCTTCCGGGGTCGGCTACGTCATCTGGTACACTGCGCTCCCGAGTTTGAAAGCGGCCAGCGCTGCCACTGTTCAACTCGCCGTGCCGGTCCTGACCGCGGCCGGCGGGATTCTCCTCCTTGGCGAACCACTCACCCTGCGCTTCCTGTTGGCCTCCATCGCCGTGTTGGGTGGGATCGCGCTCGTGGTAATCTCGCCGCGACCGGCCGTGCGCGGGTAATTAATGGGACGTGCGGAAGCACATCCCTCCGGGTAATAGTCGAACAAATGAACAGCTCCGCCCAAGCTTCTGCCGTCGCGCAATTTCATGCGCTGCATCAATCAGGTTGCTTCGTCCTGCCGAACCCGTGGGATGCGGGCACGGCAATCTATCTTCAGCATCTCGGCTTCAAAGCGCTCGCCACGACCTCCGCCGGCTTCGCTTTTTCTCGCGGTTTGTCCGACGGAAAAGTTCCGCGGGACGAAATGCTGGCGCACCTTCGCGACATCGCCGCCGCCACCTCCTTGCCAGTGAACGCCGATTTCCTCAACGGCTTCGCGGACGAGCCTGAAGGAGTGGCCAACAACGTAAAGCTCTGCGTCGAAACGGGAGTCGCCGGGTTATCCATCGAGGATTCCACCGGTAACGACGACGTGCCGCTTTACGACGAAGCTCTCGCCACCGAGCGCATCCGCGCCGCCCGCAAGGCGATCGACGATTCGAAAATCCCCGTGGTCCTGACCGCCCGCTGCGAAGCGTGGCTCGTCGGCCTTCCCGACGCCTTGAACATCGCTCGCCAAAGGCTGGTCGCGTTTGCTGAAGCGGGCGCAGATTGCCTCTACGCGCCCAGTGTTCGCGAGCCCCGCGAAATTGCCGAACTCGTAAAAGCGGTCGCGCCGAAACCGCTCAACGTCCTGGTCTCGCGACCAAGCGAACAACTCTCCGTCGCCCGCCTGGAGGATCTGGGCGTTCGCCGAATCTCCGTTGGCTCAGCCTTGTCCGCCGTTGCCTGGGGCGCCTTTATCCACGCCGCGCGCGAGATCGCGGAAACCGGTACCTTCGAATCGTTGTCCGGCGCCGCTCCCTTCGCCGACCTCAACAATCTGTTTGGCACTCGACTGTAAACTGATCGCGAACCTACTTTTCGCTTTCTACTTTCGTCACGGTCTTCATCTTTCCGCCCGCTTCCGGAATCGTCTGCTCTTTCCAGTGGACCAGAACCTTCCGTCCTTTGAGCTTGGTGGGATCGTCCAGAAACGGCTGCACTGACTTGTCAGGCCGAATGACAATGAAGGAATCTTCCTTGCCGTTCTTATTCTTGATCTGGAAATGAGCGTAATCGCCCTGCTCGATCCCAACGAAGGTCCCCTCCGTTGAGCCGGTCATCGCGCGCGACTCGGCGCGCACGTCCACGGCGATCACAAAGAGAAAGCAAAAAAGGACGGCAACAAACCCGCGACAAATAGTCATGCCGAAATTCACCACACCGCCTGGGCTCTGGCAACGCTCGCTTTTTCCTTCCTACTTCCTGGTTCCTAATTCTTACTTCCTCCGTGAGCCTCATTGGAACAGTCGATAGCCTCTGGCGTTATCCGGTTAAGAGCATGCGCGGCGAAGAGATGGACGAAATCTTCGTCGGCTACCCCGGAGTGTATGGCGACCGGCTCTTCGCCTTTTCCTCTTCCGCCGCTCACAAAGGATTTCCCTACTTCACCGGCCGCGAACAGCGCCAGATGATTCGTTACCGCGCGCGCTTCCGTCAGCCCGACAAGGCCGCGCGTCCGGTCAATTTGGTCGAGGCCGAAAGCAGAGGCGCCGCGCCGCTTTCCGCGACTCCGGAAGAGTTGATGATCGATGTCGAAACCCCGGACGGGGCCGTTTTCGCGATCGACGATTCAGCGTTAGCCGAAAACCTCCGCGCCGGCCTGGAAGAGAAGCACGAACTGACCCTGCTTCGCTCCGATCGCGCCATCGCCGATTGGGGCCCGGTGTCGGTGTTCTCGGTCCAAACGGTCAGAAAGCTTGAAGAAGAAACCTGCGCTGCCATCGACAAGCGATGCTTTCGCGCAAACCTTTACCTGGACCTGGCATCCCAGGAACCGTTCGCGGAAGACGCATTTGTCGGTCGTTCTTTGCGGCTCGGCTCGAAGGCCGTCATCGCGATCGTGAAGCGCGATTCGCGGTGCATGATGATCACTCTCGATCCCGACACCGCGGAGAAAAATCCAGCGATCCTGAAGAACGTCGCGCAGGCGCATGGCAACATGGTGGGCGTTTATGGCGTCGTCCACGTGGAGGGAATCGTCCGCAAAGGCGACCCAGTCGAGTTGCTTGACTAGCAATCGCAGCGCTGTAGTCGCCCCGCTACGCTGTAGCCGCCCCGCTATGTCGGGGCGTTGTGGTGCCGCCGACACGGCGACATAGCGCCGTGGCTACAGCGTCGCACATGGAATCGAAGCGCTTCATGCTTCTACAGCGGCTTCAAACTCTCAACCTTCGCTTCGTAGCTCTCGATCAGCGCCGCAATCTTCGTGTGGAAACCATCCTGCGCCGCATACACTTCGCCGATCGGGTCGGAGAATTCCTTCTGCTTCAGTTCTTCTTCAATCGTCAGGATCAATCCCGCCAGTGTCTCGATGTTCGCCCGGGAATGGAACTCCAAGTCTTTCAACTTGGAGAGCACCGCGACGGATTTCTCGTGATCGGCTGGCGCCTGCTCCACTTTTGGCGGCTCGGCTGGCTCGCTTTCCGGCGTATTCTCAGCCGCAGCCTTCCGCTTTTTCTTCGGTTGAGCCTCTGCCCCGGCAGCAGGCTGCTGATGTTCTTTCTCCTGCTTGACCTTCTTCGCGTGGGCGACGTTTCGTGGATCTGACATCCCTGACTCTCGACCACGACTCCACGAGGCTCAAGCCGTGAGCGCCGCCGCGGCCACTGTCGACAGTAGGCTTTAACCTTTAACCCCTATTGCCGTCTCCTTGGAGTAGTTGCCGGATTCTTCCGGATTTGGGTCGCGAGAAAATGAATTTGCCGAAGAAATTGGACTCGTCGAAGCTGTAAGGGCTGCCGGAACCTGCCGGATTCGGAGAACGAAACGACTTAGCAACTGCTTATCGAGCATTCGATTCCGGCAATTTCCGGCAACAAACGCCCGTCGAATTTTGTTTTTGCCCACCCAGCACGACGCAACAAGGCCTTCGCGGGTAGGAATTATTCCGGCAATTTCCGGCAAATCAAGCGATGGGTTTTTCCGTCCGTACATAGAACGTACTCTTACCCTGTCCCTGTCGGGCGAAAAAGCCGAGCTTAACTAATCCGGCAAGATCATTGCGAGCCGTACGCTCGCTCAAAGGCCCAGCAGCGCTTTTGCGGGCACCTGCAAGATTTAGAGATGCCCCAGGGCGCATCACTCGTAATAGGTCAATCTGGCGTGTATTGAGCTGACGTGGAAGCTCACCTGGAGAATGCCCACCGCGCATGATTAGTGAAATTCCGCCGCCGTGTTCTTTCCACAGGGGTGCGGGCAAGCCTAAGCTGCGAAACTCTTCAACAATCTTTCGCGTACCCCTACCCAGTAGTTCCACTAAACCTCGCAAGAAAACGACTTGGGCGATGTCAGGATTAACTGGCAAGGAACGGTCGCTCTTTTTTAACGATGCGATGCTCAAACCTTTGGGCAGTTTTCCGAAACTCCAGATTTCGACTCGATGTGGTCGTACACCTACCGAGACTCGGCCATGATACGAACTATAATCTCGGTGCATAAGGGCATTCCGAAATCCTTCGCGTAATGGCCAATACGGAAATACAGGCGAATCTTCGCGTGTCTGTTTGGCAGCGGAAAGATCTGAAACAATCGAGACATGCCGTTTCACAAACGCGTCATACTCCTCAAGGTTGGAAAAAAGGTGCCCTAACGAGACACGGTCATCCGTGAATTCAGCACTCGTTTTATCAGACGTGTAGGCCGTCATTCGCACTTGTGCTTGTGGGAAAATGTGACCGGCCTCCTTTGCAAAGAGAACAACCGCAGCGTTCGTAAGGCGCCCGTGATCGATCAAACTCAAATCCTCCAGAATCGCTGTCAGATCATTAGAATCGCGAAACTGCCACCCACGTTTGTCTGTAGCAATTTTAGCGGTCTTGAATATCTCCCTCTCGTCCAGGTCAGATAACGTTACTTCGCTCGCCGGCTGGCGCTCCCACCTTGCTCCTAGAAGGTAACGCTTTTCGACCAAAGCCCGAGTCTGGCTGCCCGTTGCTGGCCGCGTTTGAGTCCCAACGCGCACAAAAATGCTGTCTTCGAAAACATACGGTGGATCACCACCGCCCGGTACGTCGACAATAGCTACGGTTCCTTCGTCCATCGCTTCCTCAGAGACATCCCATATGGCATTCGGACTGATGAGGCCACCCGGCAATTTTCCGCCAGAGAGGGGTTGTAACACTGCAGTTATTTTGCTCAGATTGATCTGGCCTTCGACTTGTCCCTCATCGCTGACGCCAATAACGATTTGGCCGCCGCCGGAATTCAGAAAGGCGCAAATCGTCTTCCCCAACGTTTCAAGACCGGCGGCTGCCGATTTAAACTCCACGTGAGATGATTCACCTTTCTTTAGCAGGGTGCGGACGGTTTTAGGGGTCTCCATGGTTAATTCCCCTTATTCAGATAGCCCGCGACGCGCTGAGGGTTACTGAATTGCGCGCTGATATAGTCGAGCGCTTCGAAATCGTAGTGGTATTCGTGCACCCAATGATTTATTCGCTGTGACCAGGGCTTGTCGCTATCGGAATCGGCGGCTAGCTCGTACATCTCGATGACGCGAGGATCATCAAATTCTCCTTTTAGCACTTTAAATTCCACTCCGTTGCGGCTGCCGTCGTCGTTATAGAAAACATGCCGAACAAGGCTGCGCATCTTGACGACGCTGCTGTGCGCCAGTATCCAACGAGGACGATTCAAGGCGATCGCCCTTTCTAATTCAAGATGCGTAATTGATTTGTCCTCTTTAGAGTCGCGGCCTGAACCGTAAATAGGACGGATAAACCCGAGGAAGATGTCACAGTCCTCGACCGCTTGAAGGCAGTTGGCGAGGTTAGCCTGTTTCGGATCAACTGATATCGTGCCGACGGGCGAGCAAATTACATCGTACCTGAAGCCTCGTAGAACTCCGTAAGTCTGACGCAAGAGGCTCTGGGCGCCATAGACGCTCGATGAATCATTACTTTCAGCGGGGGCTTTTCCGGCATGTTATACCCTCAATCTGTTAATCATGGCACCATCGGTGATCGCAATGCCGCAGCCAGCGCTCAAATTGATCTCGGACCGGCTGTGAATCTTCCACCCGCATGCGTGAGGCGCACGTCTATGTTTTGGCGGGCGAGCTCTTCGGGACAGGGCGGCATAGAGGAAACGGGAGCTTAAAACGAAGCCGGGATAAGTGGCAAGATACCAATCGGAAGTCAGAAGTCAGAGGGTCCGATGTCGGCGGCCCCCGCGGCCCGATGTGGTCACAATTTGTGACTGCCTACTGTGGGGGCCAAGTCAGCGGCTCCGGCCCCACGACCGGCGAGTCGAGGCAAAGCCACGGGGGCGGCGGCCGCTGTTGCGATGCGCCGCTTCACCACTGCCGCGCGAGGAATTACCCGGCGACTTTGGTTCCATCTTGGGAGGAGGACGGCGTTCTCGACGGCCGCGCTCTTCGCGCGGAGGTGCAGCGGCGTTGTAATCGAAACCTTCCGCCCGCTTCCGCACGATACCGCGGCCGATGAAACGCTCGAGCGAACGCAACGGCCCTTGGTCCTCCGGCGTGATGAAGCTGATCGCATCGCCGATCGCGAGGGCGCGGCCGGTGCGTCCGATGCGATGAACGTAATCCTCAGAGTGCATCGGGAAGTCGTAATTCACCACGTGCGAAATCCCATCCACGTCGATCCCACGCGCCGCGACGTCGGTGGCGACGAGCACGCGCACCGCGCCTGATTTAAAATCCTTCAGCGCGCGCAGCCGCTGGTTCTGCGAGCGGTTCGAATGAATCGTGCCCGTCTTGATTCCACTGCTTTCGAGCCGGCGCGCCAGCCGGTCGGCGCCGTGCTTGGTGCGGGTGAAGACAAGGACCGTATCGAATTGCGGGTCGCCCAGGAGATGAAGCAAGAGCGCGGGCTTCAGGTGCGAGCGCACTTCGTAAACAAACTGCGTCACCGTTTCCGCCGGATTCGCGCGCCGGCCGATCTCGACCATCTTCGGCGACCGCTGGAACTCGTGGGTCAGCTTCTCAATTTCTCGCGAGAGCGAGGCCGAGAACATCAGCGTCTGGCGCTTTTGCGGCAACGCTTTCACGATCTGGCGGATTGACGGAAGGAAACCCATGTCGAGCATGCGGTCGGCCTCGTCGAGGACGAGAAATTCGATACCGGAAAAATTAGTGGCGCGCTGGCCCATCAGATCGATCAGCCGGCCGGGGGTCGCCACCACGAGGTCGACTCCGGAACGCAACGCCTCGAGTTGCGGCCTTTCGCTCACGCCGCCGAACACGGTGGTCATGCGCAACGGCAGATGTTTCGCGTAAGCGCGCACGTTCTCCTCGATCTGCACGACGAGCTCGCGCGTCGGCGCGACCACCAGCGCGCGGGTGCCGCGTCTTTGGCCGTTCTGCATCACCGCCGACAGCCTGGTCAGGATCGGCAGAACGAACGCCGCCGTCTTGCCGGTGCCGGTTTGGGCGATGCCGATAACGTCTTGCCCCGCAAGGATATGGGGGATGGCCGCGACCTGGATGGGAGTCGGCTCCGTGTAACCGGCGTCCTGGACGGCCTGTAAAATTTGGGGCGAAAGATTGAGTGCTCGAAAAGGCATAAGAGCCGGGACTATCGTCCAGTTAGGCCCCCGGCGCACCTGGTCTTATCCGGCCTTCAAACCGGAGGAAATCGTCAGGTTGGCAGGATCGAACCCCAAAAGAGTGACCCTCACCCCAGCCCTCTCCCTCAGGGAGAGGGAGCTCGTTTCAACGTCGTATCGGCTGAGCGAGAGTTCCTTCTCCCATTGGGAGAAGGCTAGGATAAGGGCGCAATTTCACCTTCCTGCTCCTGCGGTTGCCGAATATCGCCGGGCTGCCGGTACTGCCTTTCGATTGCCGATCGGGCCATGGGCCCAGGCGGCGATCGTCTTGGTCAGAACGTCAAGGCGCAAGCTGCGTGCGGCCAGATCCGACTTTAGCTGTCGCTCCACGCGCACCCGGAGATCGTCATTCGGTCCGCTTTGCGCGAAGTTCCAGGCGTCTTCGCCTTCCGCTTCCAACAAGCTTTTCTCGAGAGCGCGTAACGCTCGTTCCAATTCTACCAGGATCGCGCGCATCTGGCCGACGCTGGTTTGCGCGCCCATGTTGTTCGACTCGATGTCGATGAGGGCGAGGAGGATTTCCATGTGGGCCACATCGCTGGCGGCGTATGCTTCCTGCACTTCGTGCCAAAGGCCAGAGACGGCGGCGCTGTCGTCATCGCGCAGGTCCGGATGCAGCCGGCGGACGAGAATGCGGTAAAGCTCCTTCACCCGTGGATCCACGGCGCGCTCGTCCACTTCGGTTTCCTCTGCCTCTTCCGCGATCCGCTTCTTCGGGATCGATCGATTGAAATTCCGCTCCCGCGCCTCTTCCGGGGCGCTGCGAAACATGTGAGACTTGAACGCTTCGAAAGTGGTCGAATAAGCCTCGTCATCCATTTTGTCGGGGTTCGTCCCGAGCGAGCGCTGCACCCATTCCTGAAAAAGCGCTTCTTTCTCGAAATCGCTCAGCTTGCGCGATACTCCTGCGCTTTCCCGCGGAGTCTCGACTTCTGCCTCCCTGGCCACCGAAGGATTTTCCCGCCGAAACATCACCCGTTGATAAGCGCTATGCGCGTCCTGGAAGCCGCGGCGCATTTCCATTTCCACATCGTGCACGAGGTTCTGGGCGTCGCGAATTTGCGTCTCGACGTCGCGCGCCCTGCTCAGGAGCGAACCAAATTCCCGCGCGCGCCAGCGAACGAAGGCCGGCTTGTCCTTGCGCTCGAACCGGTGCCAGGTCCCGCGCGCCCGCTCCAGACGCGCTTTCGCCTTGGCGCATTCGGCCGCGGCTGTCTCGCGCAACGGGCCTTGCTCTACCCGGATGATGCGGCCCTCGGGCGAATCGTTGTGCCATCCGCCTTTCGCCTTTCGCCTTGTCCGTTCTTGTAACACTTCGTGAATTTACGCAGGGCGCGCGATCGGGAAAGGCGCAACGGCGCAGACGCCCCTTGTTGTTCCAGCCGGCGTCAGGCATAATCGGCAGCGACCAGCTCCGAAATTATGGATTACGTCATCCAGCCTCTCACCGCCACGGACGAGCCGATCCTCTGGGAGATGGTGTATCAAGCCTTGCGCGTCTCGCCGGATACGCCGCGAGATATTGTGCGGCAACCCGAATACGCTCGCTACGTCGAGGGTTGGGGCCGCGCTGGCGATACCGGCTTTGTCGCCTACGATGCAAAGCGACGGGACGAATTGCTTGGAGCCGTCTGGTTCCGGGTTCCCCCGGGGCAACGTGAGGAGGAAGCCACCCGAGAGCTGGCCTTCGCGGTGACATCGGGACATCGCAAACGGGGCATCGGCGCCGCGCTCCTCACGCAACTGGTCAAGGCGAACCCTGATTGCAGTGCGGTCAGAATCAGCGCCGCGCCGAACAATCCGACCGTGCGCCTTTATGAACGGTTCGGGTTCAAGATCGTCCAGCAAAGCGACCGGGCAGTGACGATGAAGCGCGAGATCTGACGAGTCTCCACCTCCCACTCGCTCCTCAAAAGATGGTTCGGTTTGGGTGCCGCTGAATCTGCCGGGATTTCATTTTGTTGGAACCTGCCTTCCCCTGCCCCGTAGATGTTTGCGTTAATTACCTCGGAACCACCCCGCCCTCACCCTCTATGAAAACAACATTTCGCGCGACTTTTTGGACTAGCCCCCGCCGTTGGACGAGGCCGGTGGCGGTTTTGGCGTTTGGCTTCGCGGCGTTCACCACCGCTCTCGCTCAGGAGCTGAAAAAAGGCGAGATCAAGCTCTTTGTCGTCGAAGACAAAATCGATGAGGCGCGGAAACAGATCGACAAGGAATTCAAACCGGAGGGACCGATCAGGCATCAGATTTATTTTTTCGACACGGCTGCGCTGGTGCTCTACGGCAATGCAGACGGGCCTGTGATCCTGCGCGCGCGGAAGAAAGGGACGGAGACTCCGCAATCCACGGTGAAGCTGCGCCGGGAGAAGCGCGATCCTGATCTCGAGAAAAAGCTGGCCGCGGCTGGCCTTAAATTCGAGATCGAGCCTGAGGCAATTGTCGGGAAGAAAGAACCCCCCGGGTTTTCCTATTCCGTAGATGCGGATCCGGGGAGACCGCTCTGCGAGCTCGATGGAGCTTCCGGCGAAACAATCAGCGGTTGGTTTTCGGCCGACCAGAAGAAATTCCTCCAAGCGGCTGGGATCAAGGTCGACTGGGGTGGTCTAAGGGTATTCGGGCGGATCGACGCGGATGTGTGGGACTGGAAAGAGAAG
>DASQLH010000049.1:0-2481 GCA_035630155.1 Chthoniobacterales bacterium | reverse complement strand
AACGTTGAAACGTTCCCGGCCCAGCCTGGAGGACCGTTCCCGGAACAAGATAATCCGCGATACTCGGCATCGTCCGGGCTTTGGGCCGCCTGTTTTTCCGGAGGCGGACCGCGTTCCTTCGCGGCATCGCTGGGGCAAATGCGCGGTCTCAATGCGGTAGGGGTGCTCCCATTTTTTGGGGCGATTTCCTGCGTATCGGGCGGCTCGTGGTTTGGAGTGCCGTTTAGTTTCGCGCCCGACTCCTTCAGCGTAGACGAGTTGCTGGGGGAAGTGACCGCTCCCGGAGACATCACCGTCGGCGGATTACAGAGTATTCCAGACACGTGTTTGGGCTCGGCCCTGCTAAACCTGACGGACTTCGCGCTGGATAAGAAGGTGGCTTACTACTTGTATGAGTATGCAGCAGGGTATCTGCCGTTTGACAAGATCTGGGCACGTATTCTCAACGATCTTCTCCTAACGCCGTTCGCGCTCAACGACACCTCCACCTACTTTTCCCTGGACTCAGATACGGTGAACCAGATCGTGGCGAATAATCCCGGATTGGCCCAGACCAACTTTTACACCCTTCGTGATAATCAGCCGTATGTCTTCGCCTGCGGGACCCAGGTATATCCGTCCGCTGCGACCAGCCCCCGAGGCGATCTCGTTCGCTCGCTTCACCCGGCCCGATCGAAGGCGGCGCGCGGCGCAGTCGGTCTCAGTGGTCAGTTTTTCCGGCACTTCGAGTACTCGCCGGGTTATGTAGGAACCCCCCAATTGTTTTCCGGAGCAGGTTGCGGAGGCGCTGATATCGGCGGCGGATTCCTGCAGAGCTTCGGATTCGATTCGCCTTCGCCTGCTTCGCCGCCGCAACAGAATGTGGCCCAAGTGACGACCCCTGCCTTCCCGTTCCTTCTGTCCGATGCGATCGGCAGCAGCAGCGCCGCCATCGCCGCGTATCTCGACCAGTATGGATTAGATGCGGTGTTTCCGGAGTTCAGTTACTGGCCCATGGTGGACATCGGCCAAGAGGAGACATGCACCTATAGCTTTGGCGACGGCGGCATTTTGGAGAACACGGGCATCGTCTCGCTGCTGCGCCGGCAATATAAGGTGATCTTCGCGTTTGTGAACAGCCCGTATCCAGTCGGATCGGCCGAAGACGGGTGTCACAAGGGAGTCGACGGCCAGATCACGCGGCTGTTTGGCTTCAACCCTCCGAATGACTTCGTCAACAGCCAGGACACGCAGATTTTTCCAAGTGCACAGTTTGACATGGTTCGCTCGGGATTGATCCAATCGAAAGCCGCCGGAGGTGTCGTGTTCGCAGCCGGAGCCTTTACGATCCAAACGCCGAATAGTTTCGAGCTGGCGCCTTACCCCGGTAGCGGCGAGGTCCTGATCTTCTGGATGTACAACGACCTTAACAAATCCTGGGCGAACCAGCTTCCTGGCGACGTGCGGGCACTTTTGGGCAGCACGGCCCCCTGGGATTACATGAAGAATTTTCCCAATTACGACACCGTCGGCCAGAACGATTTCGAGTTGCTGTTACTAAGCGCTCAACAGATCAACCTGCTCGCGGATATGTGGAGCTATAACATCATCAGCGGCTTCACCGGGACAGATCAGGCATTCGGTGTGAGCCTCGAAAGGCCAGTCCGGTCTTGAATCGCTTGAGTGCCTTTTGGCGCCCGGAAGAGAACTAGAAGGACAACGCCGCCAGCCTCAGTTTATCTCGTACTCGACGTCAACCACCACCCGCACAATCTTGCGCTCGGGGGTCGCGGCGTCGCGGTTCTCCACCTGGAACCAACCCTGCGTCGCATTGCGCAATTTCCCAAGGGTCGTCTGCGAATCTCGCGAGAATTGCTCCGCGGCGATCCGGGCGTTTTTCGTCGCCTCTTGAATCATCGCGGGCTTGATTTCATTGACCTGGTTAAAGATGTAGTTCGGCTCGGATTTACCCGAGAGTAGAACACCGCTGACCATGAGATTCGAAGCCGAAGCGAGCGCCGGCTTGATCGCATCGACTTTCGAAGTGCGCAACAAAACGGATTGGTCGGCTCGATAGCGTTCTGGCGGCGGGGGTGAATCTTTCTCGCGCACGTCCATGCTTGTGTCGCGCAGGGCTGGGGGTTGGACGGCCAGGTCGGTCTCGGCGAAGCCGGCCTCCTTGAGAAACGCGACGACGGCCTTGGTGTTCTCGGCCAGCTTCCGGTTAATCTCGCCCAGATCGTTTCCGGTGGCGGAATAGCCTATCGTCCAGGTGGCGACACTGGCGGGCACTTCTCTTTCCGAAAGCCCCTTCACCGAAATGATCCGTCGTCCTGCCCCCCTTTCTGAAATTCCAGCTCCGACAAAATATCCTGCCGAAGCCAACCCCAGGGCGACGAGGCCGGCCGAAACGATGAGCGAAATGCGCGGTTGATCCACGAATTGAAGTGATAGCCGCTTTTCGCCAGGAAACGAACTAAATGGGTTTTATCGTGGGCCGGG
>DASQLH010000048.1:0-20526 GCA_035630155.1 Chthoniobacterales bacterium | reverse complement strand
TCGATCTCATGGCCCGCATGCACCGCGAGAGTCTCGACCCGCATTTTACGATCAGTTTTCATCGCCGTTCTTCTTTACTGTAGCCGCCTCGCTCAGTCGAGGCACTGTAGCAACGGCGCTATGTCGCCGTTCCCACTCCATCCCATCAATTCCGATTTGACGCCTCCACCGCCCCGGCGCAAATAGCACCTGAATTTCACGCCGGGGCATTCTACCTTCCGGCTTCCCTGTTTATGAGCATTTACAACGACGAAGTCTTCCAAATGGCCTGCGACCAGTTCCAGGTCATCGCCGATTATTTGCAGATCGATCAGAACGATCGCGATCGGCTCATGCTCCCGAAGCGCGCCATGGCCGTGACGCTGCCGGTGCACATGGATGACGGCAGCACGCAAACCTTCCAGGGTTACCGCGTCCAGCATCACCTCACCCTCGGCCCGACCAAGGGCGGCACGCGATTCGCGCCCTCTCTTTCCATGGGCGAAACTGCCGCGCTCGCCATGTGGATGAGCTGGAAATGCGCGCTCGCGAATTTGCCTTACGGCGGAGCCAAGGGCGGCGTCGCCTGCGATCCGACCAAGCTGTCGCGCAATGAGCTCGAAGCGGTCTCGCGCCGTTACATGCAGGAAATGATTCCGTTCGTCGGCCCGCATACCGACATCATGGGCCCCGACATGGGAACGAACGAGCAGGTCATGGCCTGGTTCATGGACACCTATTCGGTTTACCAGGGTTATTGCGTAAACGAAATCGTCACCGGCAAGCCGGTCTCGATCGGCGGCACCGAAGGCCGGCGTGAAGCCACGGGACGCGGCGTCGTTTATCTCATCGAGCGCGCGATGGACATGTTGAAAATGAACCCGGAGAATTCGACGGCGATCATCCAGGGGTTCGGCAACGTCGGCTCGGTGGCGGCGTTATCGTTGGCGCTCAAGACGGGCGTCAAAGTTGTCGGCATCAGCGACGCGACCGTCGCGCTTTACAATCCCAACGGCATCGACGTGGCCAAGGCGGAGCAGCATGTCCTCAAGAAAGGCAACCTCCGCGCCTTCGACGAGGCCGATCGGATCGATCCCAACGAGCTGCTCATCATGCCTTGCGACGTGCTCGTGCCCTCCGCGGTCGATCGCGTCATCAACGCGAGCAATGCCGCGCAGTTGAAATGCCGGATCCTGGCCGAAGGCGCGAACGGCCCGACCACTCCCGAGGCCGATCTCATTCTCAACGAACGGTGGGGCGAGTTGTTCGTCATCCCGGACATTCTTTGCAACGCGGGCGGCGTAATCGTTTCCTATTTCGAATGGGTCCAGGGCTTGCAGGCGTTCATGTGGACGGAGACCGAAGTCACCGACAAACTTTTCCGCATCCTCGAGCACTCGTTCTCGCAGGTCATCAAGCGCGCCAAGGCGCACAAGGTTTCGCATCGGACCGCGGCCATGGCCATCGGCGTCGAGCGCGTCATGAAGGCGAAGCACTCGCGCGGCCTGTTCCCATGATCTGTGCCGTAGCACAGGCTTCCAGCCTGTGGGGCAAACGGGCTTCCAGCCTGTTGTTTTCCTGGCTGGGGCAGGCAAGATGCCTGCCGGCCCCACAGCCAAGATGGCTGTGCTACGCGTGAGCACCTTTTCCCAACGCGAAGAACGACGCGATAGCCGCCTGCTCGACGTTCTCACCGACGAGGAAAGCGGGCTGCGCCTCATTGTTTCGCGTCTCGGCGCGGAACTGATCAGCGTGGCCCGGCGCGAGTCGGCCGGTAACTGGATCGGTTTTCTGAATCGCGATAACGAGGTCGATCCTCCGGCAAAAGGCTGGGCGAATCACGCGACCGTCATGGGTTATTTCCTGCACCGGATCAAAAACGAGCGCACGCTTTACCGCGGCCAGGAAATTCGCGGCGGAACGCACAGTTTTCTCCGCGGCAAGACCTGGCATCGCGTGGAATCGGCGCGCGATAACGAACTGACCTACCGCATCACGCCCGAAGATTTCTCGGCGACGGAATATCCGCTCAAGGTCTCGCTCGACCTGACCTATCGCATTGAGGGCCCGGGGATTTCGGTTTCGTTCAAGTTCAGGAACGACGAGCCGGAGCTGACCGCGCATGTCGGCTTCGGTTTGCATCCAGGATTCGCCGCGACTTCGTTCGAGTCATTCCAGTTCGAAATGCCGGCCGGACTGTATCGCCGGCATTTTTCGCCCACGAATTATCTGAGCGGGGAGACGGAGGACATTCGCTTCGAGGACGGCAAGATGCCATTCGAACGGGAGAAGCTCCCGGGTTCCTACATCCTCGAGTTGGTCGATGTGCCCGAGCGCGCGTTTACATTTTCCGACCCACCGAGCGGACGCACGGTCGCGATCGATCTCACCGGCGTTCCTTATCTAACGTTGTGGTCGGATGGCGGCCCCTTCCTCTGCGTCGAACCGTGCTGGGGCCTGACCGATCACCACGAGCAGCGCGCTTTTGAGGACAAGGAAGGGATTCAAACCATCCCCGCGGGCCAAGAGCTCGCCGCCAATTTCAGCTTCGAGCCGCGTCTGGTCTGAGTCTGGGGAGCGCACGCGCCCTCGCGTGCTGGCGATGGCGCCTCGCCATCGCGAACTTTAAATCGCAAGCATGTTTTCGGCGAGGGCGCCGAAACCAGCACGCGAGGCGCGTGCGCTCCCCAGAAAAATGTCGTCTACCGGCCACCCCCGGCCAACCAGCGAAACGATTCTTTGACCAGGTCCGGCGGCATGAAATGTCCGCCGGAAAATCCCTTGTATTCCACATTGTAACCGGCGCCCTTCAGTTGGCGGACCATGTTGTCCGTGAAATTCACCGAGAGAACGGGGTCCTTCGCTCCATGCGTGATGAAGATGGGTGGCTTGCCATAGCGAATGGGCGCAGCCACAAATTCGGGCGAGTAGGCAATGATGTGGGAGAAAAGATCGCCGTTCGTCAGGCCCACCGAGAGCGCATACGAGGCGCCGTCCGAGAATCCCGCGACGGCCAGGCGCCGCGGATCGACCGCGATGCGGTCGAACGTCGAGGTCAGAACACGATCGAGGAAAGCGATATCCGGTCCGAAACTTCCTTTGATGCGGTCCCAGGTCAGTCCCCGGGATTCCGGCACCGCGACCGCGATCCCTTCTTTCGCAGCCGATTCGCAAAACTTCGTCAGCGCTGCGCTGCCGCCGCGCGCTCCATGCAGCATCAGGATGAACGGAACCGGCCGCTCCGGGTTATAACCCTGAGGCACGGATAAGTAACCGTCCCGGGCGCCGCCGTGGCCGAAGGCGCGTCGTCCCGCCTGCGCTCGCTGCTTCGGCTTGGCCGGGCGCGACTGCAATCGTGCGCTGCCCGCCGCCTCGGCCCGCCGAATGAAAAGGAACGGAGCGCAAACCGCTCCGAGCGCCGCCCGCAGCCCGAGAGTTGCGAAACGTCGTCTGGTTAATCGATCGAGCATGGCGGTCCAGTTTGTAGGGCGTTTCTGTGAAACGCCACCGCTTCCCAAATCACTCGCCCGCCACAGCCATCGCGCGCTCCGACCGTCCCACCTTGTTTTTGGCGTCTCCGCAACGAATCACGCGATTTTCTTCGTCGAGCACCACGACGCGCGGATGATGCGTCTTCGCTTCTTCCGGGGTCAACCGCGCAAAGCTCATGATGGTCAGCCGATCGCCAATGGCGCCGAGCCGCGCCGTCGCGCCATTCAATTCGATCAACCCCATCCCGGCCATCCCATAGATCACATAGGTTTCGAACCGTTCCCCATTCTGCAAATTCCCGACCAGAATTTTCTCATACGGCAGGAGCCCCACCATCTCGGCAATATCCGACGAAACCGTCAGGCTTCCCTCATAGTGCAAACTGGCCCCCGTCACCGCCGCGCGATGAATCTTCGATTTTAACAATTCGACCTGCATCGAGTGCGAACAAAGAGAGCGTAGCCCCGCGTCTTTGCAATCGCCTTTCCAGCGAGCCATTTCGACGGCGCGACTCCACGCTCTCGACGATGGTTGCGCTTCGTATGCCTCAGGCGGTCGTGACGATCTGCGAAAAATCCTCCACTAGGAGATAACCGTCAGGCGCCAAGTCAAGGCTGGTGCTTTCGTCGAAGCCGCCGCGGTTGGAGCGTCCGCGGCGGCGGCGCACAGCGCGGGATTCCAAAGGATCCACCTTCGAAAGGGAGACCTTCTTCTCGACGCCGGAGGTAAAGGCGAGGCCGGTGAGGCGTTCGATTTCGGCAATTGGCACCTGATAGGTCTTGAAGGCGCCAATAGGGGCCGCCTCATCAAGACCGAAGCGGCCGATGACGTCGCTCTGATCGAGGAGAAACGCCGTCGCGAAGAGCTTCTTGGTTTCGGAATCGAGGGCGGCAAGGACTTTCCAGAAACGAACGGGATAGGGAATGTCGGGGTGGGTGTCCATAATCGGGTCGCCTTCGTCGAGAATGGGACCGGAAAAGATTTGAGCGGCGAATTCGTCCGCGAATATGGATTGTTCGAGGATGTGTTTTTCGAGCTGACCCCAGAGGGCAATGTCCAGACCCCTGCGGTCGTCACCTTTGTGGATGTTACTGCGGTTAAAGGCGTCGTGTTGCGGAGCGATATTGGTGTAGTGGAAGGTGTCGAGCGCGGACTGGATGGCCTCAGTGGGAGAGGATCCGAATTCGAGGTCCTCGTTGCGGCTGAGGTGTCCGCGATCGAAACGGTTGCCTTTGTAGTAAAAGTTTTCGAGCTGCGCCTTAGCGGGAATGCGGGGGTCGCGGCGCCAGGCGCTTTCGTCGGCATAATTGGTACGATCTAACTCGTAACGTTGGTCCCCGCGGACGCTGGCGGCACTGTAGATGGCGAGCCGGCGCTTCTTGTGCATGACGATGGTGACGTTGTGATATCTGAGTTCGTACTCGTCGGGGGCTGCGGGCGGGAGGAGTTTCGCGGCGGCTGCGACAAGATCCGGGCCGAGAATGGGGAGATTGAGGTGTTTCGCTCCGTTGCCGAGAAGGTCTTGCACGAAACCTTGGCGGTCCTGATAGGTGGCATCAAACGGGACATCGACGCGCTCGCGGCGAGGAGCGGGGCTGTCTCTGCGCTCGAGGAGAGCGGACTCAAGGGAGGCACCACTGCTCGGCAGCAGAGTGACTCCGCCTTCCGGGGTGATTTCGAGGTGAACTGTGATATGGCGGTTGCTGGTGGTGTTCATGGTAGTGGTTGGGGGTGGGTTGGTGGTAAATAAGGAGGGCGCGCAGTTCGAGGGATCTGTAAGGGTGACGCCGTGGGCCTCGGCAGGTGTGGCGCGGAAGACTGGTCCAAGCAAGGGGTGGGCGGCGTGAGCCTCGCGAAGGGTTTGCACGATACGCGAGACGCGGATGCCCTCGTTGGCTTGCCATTTGATTTGGTCCTCACTATCGCGCTGCTCGTCCCAGTCGCGGCCGTCAATGGTTTGGATCCGCCCATCCTTGCGTTCCGGAACACCGCTGTGATGGAGGCCAACGACGATCCAGTCGTTGTTAAAAACGGGAGAGCCGGAAGAGCCTCCGAGGGTATCGGTGGAATACCAAATGACATCGCCTTCGATGCGGATGAGCTGGTTTTCCCGGACGCACACTTGTTTGCGCTCACCATTCGGGTGCTGAACGATGGTGAGCCATTCGCCCAGAACAACCTTGCCGAGGGTTTCCACCAGCGGGAGGTAGCCGTAGGCCGCAAGGGGCGCACCGTCCCGCTCCGATGTGGGCGCAACGCCGACCACAGTGAAGTCGAGTGCCTCGCTGGTGAAAAAGAAATCGTCGGGGGCGAAACCGAAACTGATGGCGGCAAGTGCCGTACCGGCGATATCGCGCTCGTAGCGGAATTCGGCCGCGGAGCGCAGGCTGGATTCTCTTGCCGGGAGGACGTGATGGTTGGTTAGGAAAAGCCGTGGGGTGACGAGAAAGCCGCTGCCGTAGCCGCCCAACCGCCCACTTGGCTCGCGGATGGCGACGCGGGCCACTGCTTGGGCGGCCCGAGCCCCTCGTGAGAGATAATTGACGTCCTGGAGCTCATTTCCCTGGATGATGCGCTCGTGAAATTCGCTGATGCCTTCCTTTTCCCCCAGGGATTGGGTGAGGAAACGGCGGCGGTTTTGGAGCTGCGCGTCGGAATTGAGTTCGTCAGGCTTGCTGTTCTTGGCCCGCACCGTTTCCGTGGACGGATCCCAGCCACTCAATCGACGATCAGCTTTTCGGATCTGTTCTTGGAGGGTGGTCAGCATCGCGGGGGAGTTTGTGGAGCCTGTCCGAATGCGCGTCCGCCGAAAAAGCCTTTCATTCCCTGGGAGACGCGGCACCGTGGCGCGGTCGATGCAGTGACATTCTAGTGTGCGCGATTTTGCGTTCGGTGATAGTACGCCGCAGCGGGTGCATGCTTCATACTACGGAGGACCTGGCCCGAAGTTCCACGAGCGACGAACAAAGGCAATCGCACCTCGGCCGAACAACCGTGCTTCGGCTTCATAAACGGCGTAAACGAGCGATGCGAATCGCTTGTCGGCTAGCTTGTCGAAGAGCGATGACGGTCGGTTCCAAGGAGTCGGCCTCGTAGAGGGCCGGAATGGGAGGCGATGAGGGAGGGCGCCGGCCCGTGAAATGTAGAAATAGCAGTGCTCTATCAGGAGTCGTGGCTTAAACGAGATTGACAAAAAGCGAACTTTTCCATTGTCTGAATCCGCTATGGACCCCCTCTGCCTGATGCTCACAGGCAAGCTCGTGGATATTGGCTGGAACGCGTTCAGCGGCCCGGTGAAAAAATATGTCGAGGGTCTTTTCGCCCACAAAGGCCCGGGCCAGGCGCCGCAGGCCAGCGAATTAAAACGGTCGGACGGCGTGGCTACGGGCGTGGCGATTGGCTATTTCCACAATTTTTTAAAACCACTGGATGGCGCCATCGCCTATGAGCGCTTCCTGGTCTTCGCGAATGAATCAAAGAAACAGGCGAGCGGTCTTACCTTTACCGCCGAGCAGGTGGCGGCGCTGGGCCCTGATGGGGTCAAGCAGATGAGCGAGCAAAAGATCGAAAGCTACAGCTACCTCGGGAACTTCGATTCGGAGCATTTTGAGCTCGTGATCGTTTACCCCTGCGGGCTCGAGCCCCAAAACTTTAATCGCGTGAACGACTATCTGCGCGGCAAGACTCAGCGCGCCTCCTACTACGACAAGCCCAACGCCCGTCCCTATGGCCTAAATTACAATCTGGTCGGCGCAGATAGTATCAGCATCAAGGATTATGCCAGGCCTATCGAGGCGATCTATCAATACTACAGCGAAGACAAAAAATGCTCGGAGGCCGAGATCGACCAAATCCAAAGAGAAGAGATAGAAGTCTTCCTCGCCACCATCTTCCGCCTCGCCAAAGGCAACACCAAACACATCTTTGCGAAGATGCAGCTGTTGCCTGTTGAATAAATCGCACGGCGACATAGCGCCGTGGCTACAGCGTTGGGCGAGCGGCTCAGCGCGAGTTCTCGATCCACCTTATCGCTTTGTCGGCAAGTTTATCGAAAGCGGTTAAGGCCGATTCGAGATGTTCTTCTTTCGTGTCTTCGATCTTGTTGTGGGAAATGCCGTGGAGGCTTTGGACGAACATCATGACGGTGGGGATGCCGAAGCGGGCGATTTCGGAGGCGTCGTGGAGGGGGCCGGAGGGAAGGCGGTGAGGGATGGCGCCGGTCTCGGAGATGGCTTCGTCGCAGAGGGCGATGAGATCGGCGTGGAAGAGGATCGGTTCGATTTGCCAGATGCGGTCCCATGAGACGGTGACGTTGCCTTCGCGGGCGAAGCGTTCGCTGGCGGCTTTCGCTTCAATGAGCATGCGAGCGAGGGCGGCGGCGTCGAGATGGCGCTGGTCGAGGGTGAGGCGGCATTCTTCGACGACGCTGGTGACGATGCCGGGCTTGGTGGTGCAGGAGCCGATGGTGCAAACTCCGCCGGTCCGGCTCGGACCGCCGTTCCGATCGGTGATGCGGTAGATTTCCGGACTCATTTTCGCGGCGGCGAGGAACGCGTCTTTCCGTTTGTTCATCGGGGTGGCACCGGCATGGGCACCCTGCCCGTGGAAGGTGATGGCGTGGCGCTCGACACCGAATGTGCCGAGTACAGTGCCGAGCGGGCGGTCAAGGTCGAGGAGCACGGGGCCTTGTTCGATGTGCAGCTCGAGGTAGGCGGCGGCGTTCGCGAGTTCTTTCCGGCATTCCGGCACCTTTTCGAAATCGATTCCGTTTTGTTCGAGGGCGGCGAGGAGGGTGATGCCGTCTTTGTCTTTCAAGGCGCGGGCTTCCTCCAGGTCGAGATGGCCTGAGCAGGCGGATGAGCCGAACAGGCTCTTGCCAAAACGCGCGCCTTCTTCGTCGGCCCAATCGACAAGGCGCACGGTCACGGGCGGCTTGCCATTGTATTGAGCATTGAGTCGGCGCAGGATTTCGAGACCGGCGAGGGTGTCGAGGCTGCCGTCGAGCCAGCCGCCGTTCGGCACGGAATCGATGTGGCCACCGATCAGGAGCGCCTTCTCCGATTCGCCGCGCAAGGTTATCCAAAGGTTTCCGGCTTCGTCGGTGTGGATTTCCGCCGGCAATTCTTCGAACTTCCGGCGCAGCCAGGCGCGGGCTTTGGCCCATGTCGAAGTGAAGGCCACGCGCTGCGCGCCGTTTTCGTCGGCCGTCAGCTCGCGAAGTTCCTTCAATTCCGCAATAGTGCGTTGCGGGTTCGTTTTCATTCCGGCAAATCAGGTTATGCGGCCGACATTGAAATCACAACCGCCCAGGCAAGCACGCCGGTGCAAGCGGGGGGTGGAGACAACGGACAGAATGTCCCTTGGGCGCACATACTGAAAGTCTATGTTCCGTTGAAGGACGATTTGGATTTACCGGCGACACGGCCTCAATTAGAAGGACACGAGCGATGACTGAACGCAATTACGTAGCCGGCAAAAAGCCGAACCGCCATATTCCGGAGGAGGAGATCGGCAAACTGGAAATGGTGCTGGAGGGAGACGTTAATTCATCGCCCGCGGCGCCGGCGCAGCGCGATGAGACGACCGGGCGGATCAGTCCGTTTTGGGTCAGGTGTTGGAGCTGCAACAAGTATCTGACGCGGCCGTTGTCGCCGCCGAGCAAAGTGGCGTATACCTGCGCCAACTGCGGTGCGGTGAACGAGATTTAGCTGGAGGGAACGACCGGTGTGTCGTCCCAAAATTTCGCGAATTTCGAAGCTCGAAATCCGAAACAAATTCAAACACCCAAAAGTCCAAAATTCGGAACGCCTGGTGACGCGTTTCTAGCATTCGACACTCGGTCATTGTTTCGAGTTTCGTGCTTCGGATTTCGAATTCCGCGTTTCGTGACCAGCGTATTTCGTTGCACCGATGGGGCCGCCTTCGTAGAAAGACGGCATGGAGTTCTGGATTCACAAAAACGGGCAATTGGCGGGACGTTTTTCTGAATCGGCCATCCGCGAGAAGATCGCGGACGGGAGCTTCAGTGCCTCCGACCTGGCCTGGAGCGAAGCGAAATCGGCGTGGCAACCAATCCCGGAATTTCTCGAATCAGTTCCGAAAACGAGTGCCGAATCTACCGCGGCCGCAGCGTCGATCGAGACTCCGGCGGCTGAGCCGGTAGAGAAAATTGCGCCCGCGCCGGAGCAAGAGAAAGAGATCGCGCGGCCTTCCGAATCGGTGAGACCGCCGCCGCTTCCCACCATTCCATCTCCAATCGCGCTGCCCATTTCGGCATCGGGGCCTCCGCCGTTGCCGAGCATGATCACGCCGAGCGTGGCGCCCGGGCCGGGATCATCGATCCCGACTGGGGCGCAGCCGCCCAGCGGCGAAACGATCTGGAGCCCGTGGATCGCAATCCTGGGGAGCATTTTCCTTTCGC
Organism: Chthoniobacterales bacterium; assembly: GCA_035630155.1. GTDB lineage: Bacteria > Verrucomicrobiota > Verrucomicrobiia > Chthoniobacterales > UBA10450 > AV80. Next base: position 10,634 of record DASQLH010000048.1, on the reverse strand, counting down.
CGGCTTTCGGTGGATTCATTGTTTGGCGGAACTGGCTGACGATGAGACGGCGGCGGCGCGCCCTGGTCGCAGCGCCCTGGTTCTGGCTCGGGTTCGTCGTGATCGGGCTTCTCTTCTATGCGCGAAGCGGCCTCGCCCTGCTCATCTGGGCGGCGTATCTCGCGGCCTGGATCGCCTTCTCGGCGTTTCCGCAGATCCGTTACATCCAGACGACGTTCAAAAGAGAAAAGACGCGTTGGGGTCTTCCGCTCTTCGCGAGCGTCATCCTTTTCGCGATTGGGTTCACGGTCTTTCAAATCGTGAAACCTGAGATCAACACGCCCCTCGCGCCGAGTCCGGAACAACCGCCGCAGCAACAGCCGCAGCAGCTTTCCCAGCCCCAGGCGCAGGATCGCATCTTCACGGCCGAAGAGTTGCGCGACATCTACAAGTCGTCGGTCCTCGAAGTGCGCGCGACGTGGAACGAACGGAGATCGTACGTCAACAAGAAGAAGAACGGGGCGAACGGGACCGGCGTGCTCGTCTATAACGACAGTGAGTACGGGCTCGTGGCCACGAACTGGCATGTCGTCGAGCCGTCCGACGGGATGACGGGCGATTACAAATGCGGCGTCCGATTTTCGCACGACAAAGATTTTGCCGATGCCCTGGTGGTGGCGCGCGCCCGGAACGACGTCGATCTGGCGCTACTTCTCGTTAGGCTGGATGGGAAGTGGACGCCGAACCAGTTTCCGGTCAGGGCGCTGGACCAGATCAAGGAAGGCGAATGCTGCATCGCGATCGGCAATGCGCTTGGCGAAGGCCTGAGCATCACGGCGGGCATTATCTCGCGGTTCGACAAGGTGAAAGACCAGACGCTGATTCGAACTTCGACGCCGGTCAGCCCCGGCAATAGCGGCGGGCCTTTGATTCTTTGCCGGGGTGGGGCGCTGGCCGGCATTGTCACTTTGCAATCGCGGATCACGAATGTGCAAAACGTGAACTTCGCCACGCCTGCGCAATTGATCCTGGACAAGGACATCTGGGACTTCGAGTCCGGCCAGGAGGAGGCGGAAAAGCTCCTCGACAAGGCGATCGCGCAGGCGTCGAAGAAGTAGGGGAGCGCGCGCGCCCTCGCGTGCTGGCGATGGCGCCTCGCCATCGCGAACTTCTTTCCCGGAAAAGATTGTTTCGGCGAGGGCGCCGAAACCAGCACGCGAGGCGCGTGCGCTCCCCAGAATCAGCGCGTCAAACTGCGGGCGCGGGCGGCGGATAATCGCGCAGCTTCGGGCTCAACGGAATCGGTTCGCCGCCGCGGCTGAGATAGAGCGCGTAGAGCTGCTTGTGCAGATGGATCCAGCAGAAGTAAACCGGCACGGTCGCAAAATACATTCCGATGCAGAAGACGATTGCTCCCAGGCAGCACAGAATCAGACTGGCGGCGACGAGGAATAGCGAGCTCAGGATGATCTCTTTCCACATAAGCGCGATGAATCGCTTCACGAACGGGAGGTTGAAGGACTCTGCAAAATCCTGAGTGATTGATGCCCGCAAAGTGAGCGGCGTAAGCACCAGCATTAGCGCCGTCACCAGCACGAGATAGAAGAGGAGCATGATCACGAAGAGAAATGCCGCGGCGCAACCGCTGGCCTGTCCGTTGTCGGTCGGGATGATCAGCGTCATCACCATGACCATGGGCACGATGAAAACGGCGAGGATCATTCCGAGGACGAGGCCGCTCACCAGCGTGACGAGGAAAGGCCAGAGCCCGCGCTCGAGATATTTGCCGAAATCACTGAAATCAAAATCGGGGAAGGTTTCCGGCCGCTCGTCGTCGCGGCCCCAAAAACCGGTGATGAGCCAGCCCTTGATCACGATCGGGCCGATGAACGGGATGAAGACGCAAATCCCGGCCAGAAGGATGTTCATCATCCACTTCGGGCTCTTGAAAAAATCGCTGATGGAAGCGGTGTAGTTCATTTCTGCAGCGCCGGATGGTGGGCGAGGCGGAAGGCGGGTGTCAATCGCAAACGGATTCGCCGAAGTCCACACTCAACGCACATTGTAAACTTCCACTACGGCAAGGCCGGTCGTACCGTGCGCGCCGCGCACGATCACCGTATAATTATTCGGGCTCAACGTGGTGATGAAAGCGCTCTCGACCGCGGAAGAAGGTGCGAGCGTAGAAGCCAACTGGACAGCCTGAAATGCGTTCTCCTGCCAGTTGTCACTTAGCATCAGCAGATTGCCCTGGTGGTCGCGCAATTCCAGCAACGGGTCGTCGAGCACTTTGGCTCCGGCCGGAAACTGACCCGCGATCGAAGGACCTATGGCACGGACCACTATCTGGGAAGTTGCCTGCTGCAAAATAAAGCCCGCGATCATGACGTCGTCACCGCCTTGCACGTTGCCGCGCGTGGCGATGTTCTCCAGGAACGAGGTGCTGGCCTGACTATCAAGATCGTAAAACTCGACCAGGCCGATGCCGGAGGTGGAATTCGCGCCGCGCACAATGGCCGTGTAAGGGCTCGGGTCGAGGGTTTGGACAATGGCGCTCTCGTGAGGATGGGCCGGCGCAAGACCGGTAGCCTGGAGTTCCGCAGCCTGACTCGGATCGTCCTGCCAGTTATCGTTGGTCGCGATCGTTGCTCCAAACGCATCGTGTAACTCGAGAACCGGGTCGGGCAGTCTTCCGGCGACCGGGAGGGAGGGGCCGATTGCGCGAGTGACTATTCTCTTGCCGGTTATCCCACGAAAGATCATGCCGCCGATAAGCACGTCGTCACCTGCGCCCACCACGCCACGAGTCGAAAGGTTGGCGGCGACGCCGGAGAAAGCGGGCTTAGGCCCTCCGACGAGGGGTTCAATCGCAGCTCTTACATCGATCAATCCTTCGCCATCGGTGGGAACAAAATCATGTCCCAGCTGATTGCTCAGGGCGTTGAACCGCGTTGATGTCATTGCTGAATTTGACTTTGTGGTTACGGCAACGCTGGCGCCGCCCAACAGGTCCGCCGAATTCCCGCCTGCGTTAATGCCGGCGAGGTCGCGATCGATTCCGAACGAAATGCTTTGGTTCGAGGTGAAGGTGTCTCCAAAATCCAGGATGAGAATACGGAGGTCGGGGGAAAGCGTGGCCGTGACCGAGACGTTGCCGGTGTTTTGTCCGACCGTGAAGGGGAAGCCGACGTCCGCCCGGGGGTCGAAGACCAGCGAGGTGAGGCTCAAGTCGATGGTTACCTGCGCGAGCGTAATATTATTCTGGCTGCTAAAGCTAAGATTGAGAAAATTGGGGCTCGTCGCGCTCTCGTTACTATCGTCGCCCGCGGCCGTAAGGATCGCCACGTATTGATTGCCGGCCTCCCCGAAAGTTGTGTAGGCGTGCGAATAATGGGGATCCAGATCGTGCGGATAGGTCCCTCGCTTTAAATTGTCGCGGACTTGCGCCGGGGTTAATGAGTTGGGTCCGCCCGTGGCTTCCAGAAGGAGCGCGGCAAAGCCGGCGGCGTTGGGCGCGGCCGCGCTGGTGCCGAAGAAATTTGGGAAACCATTGTTATCGAAATCCGAGCCGGGGCCCGCCGGAAAAAACGAAGTATCCACCCCATCGGCCGCCGCGAACTCGGGCTTCGGGCGGAGCTCGGGAGGGTTGAGGCGCTGCCCCTGCGCGTTGAAATAAAAGGGAAGGTCGCCGCCCCTGGAGTTGAAACCTTCCAGAGCAGGTTCGTACGGGCCGGGCGGGGGATTTAGCATCCCCGGGTTGTAGTTGCTCACCACATTCGGCCTATTGTTATAGACATAGGCGGCCACGGCATTCGCATTCGCAGCAGCCGGATGGCCGAACAACACCATGACATCGTCGGTCAGATAATCGCCGCTGATCGCATTGCCGCCGAAGGAGATCATGCGAAGGTGGCGCGCATTTGGCGGCGCGCTGGAGCCCAAACAAATGACGAGCTGGTAAGTCGTGTTCGGATTGAGATCGACAAATTCGAGCGGCTGGCTGGTGGCAAGGTTGTTGTCAGTGCCGCTGATCGTCCCGAGGTAGGATCCGTCTTCAGTGAACACAAGCAGATTGTAGTTCGTCGTGACGGCTCCCGAATTAAACGGGTCGTCCCATTGCAACACCAGCAGCGCGTCCTCGGTCCCGGTCGTGACCGTCATCGCGAGCGCCGGTGTGCCGTTCGCGTTGAGGTTGTGAAATCCGCCGGCATAGAGCGCGGCAGGGACATTGGTGAAGCGCAGGTTGCCGCGATAGGGTCCGGAGGCCGCCACTGAAATGATGTTCGCGTCCGCGGAATAGCCGCGGTTGCCGCTGTTTCCTGCCGCCGAGAAATAAGCCACTTTTTTCCCGGGCAACGAATTGCTCGTCGCCACATCATCTACCGCCTGCGCGATGATCCCATCGGAAAAAAACGGCTCTTCGGCGAAGCCGATATCATCCACGATTACGTCGCAGAGCGTTTGCGGATGGGTGCGCAAATTCCGGATGCTGGCGGCCATCGCGACTTGCGTTTGCCCCGCGGCGGAGAACGAGAGTTTCGCGGCGGGCGCGATGTCGTGGACGATCTCAGCCATGGCCCGGCCTTCATCCGCACCATCGAACCCCGCCTCATCCTTGAGAACGATCACCGGCTGGGTGTGACCATTCGGATTCCCTGGGCCGGGCAGATCGCCAGAGGCAACGCCGGCGCTGGCCCGCGGCACACCCGAGGCGGTGTCATACGAATCGGAGACGAGGCCAACGCTGATGCCGCGGCCGAGAATGCCTTGAGGAGTCACGACTCCCGGCGTGTTCACTTCCGCTGCGTGCTCGACGACGCTGCTGCCCGCGGTCACGGCACCTACACGCCGGATCGGCTTTCGCGCGAGCGCAATGCTCCGCACGCCCGGCAGGGTCGCCGCGGGGATCGACTGCGAAATCGGCAGCCAGGCGGAAATGGCTCCGCCGCGCCAATTCGGATCCGCGGCGAAGATTTCCGCGCCGAGGGCGGCGAGCTTTGCCTCGACTTCGGCGAACGGCCGCTCGCCGTTGAGCTGGATATTTACGATGACGCGGCCCGAAATGTCCGAGGCGATGGAGCGGCTCGCGCTCATCCTGTTTCGGAGCGCGGCTGGATCGGTTTGGGAAATCTCGACCAGTTGCTTCAACCCAAGCCCAAGATTTTCCGGAACCGGCACCGCGGAAATAGACGGGCCCGCGGGAGTGCTCTGGCCCTGCGCCGCCACCGCGAGGGCAAGGATGCAGGCGGTCAGGATGGATCTGTTCATTCGGGGTGATGGCGGCGTTTCGGGGAGGCGGTATTATGGCACGCATCCGGCGGAAAAACAGAGCGCCTTTGTCTCCAGTTGTGCGCGGCAGGCGAAGGTGCAGATTCAGGATGTGCACAAGGATAAGCCGCCCGGAATTTTTGACCTGAGCGAGCGTTCTGTCCGCTACTCCGCTGGTTTTTGTTTCGTGGTCGGCTTTGTCATCAGCGTTATCGTCCGCATCGGGTTCGTCCTGGCTCGCGACCATTTCTCGCAGCCGACGCCCTGGTCTGGCTTCTAGGTCAGCCGGAAGGCACCGGAAAAATTCAAACCGGTATTGCCTTTTCATGCGAATCCAGAGATATGTAGAAATCGATATGGCTATCGCTGTCAGGGCAATCACGATCTTCAAACGGCAGATAGTGTTCCCGGATTCCTGATTTGCCAGTTGCCCCTCGCAACTGTTCGCCCTCGGCGAGTTCCCCCGGAGCGAAACGCAAAACCAAAATTTAATTTATATGCTCAAAAAAATTATTGCTGTGATCGTTTTCTCCAGCTTTACCGGCATCGTCGCGTTAAAGGCGGAGCCGACGCCGAGCTCGAAAAAGCAATCGAGCAAGAAGACCAAAAAGGAAGCGATCATCGCCCCGGCAAAACCGCTGCCGCTAGGGTGGTCGCTGGTGGATGGCGTCTGGACCCATTCCGACGGATATAAATTCGTCAAAGGCCAGTTGGTCAGGACCGGCACGCATACCCACACGCGGCCGCCGAAGCCACCGACGAAGGCTGAGATGGATGCGGCTACGAAAAAGACCCGACGTCCTCAAACGGCCGCGGAGATTGCCGCCGCCAAGGCGGCCGAGCGTGAGCGCAACCTGCGCCCGCGGCCAGCGCCGCAGACCGGCTCGAACTTGTAACTCCCCCGCACGCCGCAATCGGGATTGGTCTTCGCAGACCGATCATGATTTATTCGTGGCCGTGCGGGCCTATAGCTCAGCGGTTAGAGCAGGGGACTCATAATCCCTTGGTCCCAGGTTCGAATCCTGGTGGGCCCAGCCGATTCATTTTCGATTTTCGATTTCTGATTTTCGATTGGAAAGAGCGGCGTGTCGCGCATCCGCCCGAAAACTGCTCGCCGAGCGCTGGAACGAGCGCCCGCCCCTTTTCCGGCTTTCCGTCAGCTCGCTGCCCAAATTCCCGCCTTCGAACCGCTTCGCATTCGAATTTTTCAGGAAAAAGAGGATTTCCCACGCTAATCCGTTGACAGGGCGAGGCGAGCTTACCATAATGCCGCCGTGCTGAAAAAATTCATTCCGCAAAAGCCCATGTCGTCGATCGGAGAAGGATCGTTAAGCGCGGGCAGTGAGGAGAACAATGGTCTCGCTCAGCGTGAAGAACCACGGACATCACCACCAACAATCGATCCAAAAAAATATATGGCTGAACATTCTGGCAAAGACATTCTCTCAAGCGACGTCGAGATCAAAGGCTCGATTAAGTTTCAAAAGGAACTCCTCATCGACGGCAAAGTGGAGGGCGAAATCAATTCCGATGGCGTCCTGACCATTGGTGAAAACGCGGACATTCGCGGCGAGATCAAGACGAAGTCGATCACCGTTTACGGCAAGGTTCAGGGGAACATCACCGTGGGCGAACGCTGCGAGCTCAAATCGCGTTGCACGCTTCAGGGCGACCTGAAGGCGGCCCGCCTCGTCATCGAAGAGGGGGCGACGTTCATCGGGAAGTCCGAGGTCACCAGCGGAGGCGCCAGCAAGCTCGCCACTCCCGCGGCGAAGGGACCGGAGATCGTCCGGAATGAAGAGCCGGTGGCGCCCGCGAAATCCGCTTTCGGCGCCCGAGTCTAAGCAGCCACCTTCCGCCAGAGCTGCCCCGTGGCAAAGTCGTCGCCTGCAAAAGTCAGTGTGGATTGTCCACACTGTGGCTTTAAGCAGATGGAGTATGCCGCGGCGAAAAGCTCGATGTGCCGCCAGTGCGGCTCGCATTTTGCCCCCTCCGTGCCGAAGCAGGAGGTGCGGTTGCGCCCGAAAGATCAGCCGGTCGCAGCGGCTCCGGATCCTTCGCTTTTTCAAAAGCTCGAAGGCTACTGGCACAAGCACACCAATTCGACCATCGAGTGTTTCGACTGCAAGGCGAAGCAGGAAATCAGCTCCGCCGCGGAGTCGACTTTTTGTCCGAAGTGCAGCACACACATCGACCTGCGGGACTATAAGGTCACGACGAGTTTCAGCCGCTCGATCAAGACCCAGGGCGAGATTCACGTCACCGCAAAAGGCGATTTGAGCAGCAGCAGCGTGACCTGCCGGTCCGCGCTGATCGAAGGAAAAATGCGGGGCAACATGATTTGTCTCGGCACGGCGACGATCAACTTCATCGGCAAAATTCCGGGACGATTGACGGCGGAAAACGTGGTGGTCGATCGCAAGTCGGACGTGCATTTCTTCCGGCGCCTCCGCGTGAAGAGCATTGAGATTCGCGGGCGCATGACGGGCGAAATCATTGCGGAAGCGGCGGTCATTATTCATCGCGGCGCGCTGCTAGACGGGAACGTCACGGCGAAATCGATTTCAGTGGAGAAGGGCGGCATTTTCATGGGCCAGCTCATCATTGGCAGTTCCGGGCTCAAGCAAGCGGAGCTGCTGCCGGAGACCAAGCCGGCTCCGGTCGCGGCGGAAGAGATCGCTCCCGTGGCGGTGCCGCGTCCTCTGCCCGCGGCCTCGTAGGGCCTAATGGAAAAACTGCGCCCACGCAGTCCGTACGAACGGCTCGGCGGTTACGTGCATCTGCCGCGTTTGATCGACAAGGCGAAGCTCCATCGCCAGGGATTGCTCGACGGTTACAACTACAAGACCGTTGGCTTCGACAAACATCTCCTCGCGTTTCTTCGGCTCGATCCCGACAAATTCGAGGAGGAAGCCAACCGGCTCGATGACGATGAGAAGATTCTCGATTGGGTGAAGAAGAATGGCGCGAAGCATTCGCCGGAGACGATCGAGCATTGGAACGAGACGATGATCGCGCGGCATCCGGACACGGCGGCGAAGAAAGCGCGGTTTCTCCATTTCTTGAAAGAGGCCGGCGGTGACGGGCGGAAGGATATCCGGACTTACTTCGACCTCATCGAGTTCGACGAAGGCCGGCTGAAGTAGGTAGGGACGCCGCGCTGCGGCGTCCGCAGGGTAACGCTGTGCATCACAAGGCGGACGGCGCAGCGCGCCGTCCCTACCCGACGAACTTCGCGAAAATCTGGTTCGCTTCTTCGAGCGTTTCTTTGCTGCCGATGTCGAACCACGTCCCTTTGATCTGATACGCCTTCACCGGCTTGCGCTGATACAGCCACTGGATGAACCGGCCCGGTTGATCGGGATTATTGCCGGCGGCGATGTAGGTCGTGAACAGCGGAATCACCTCGCGGGAGAAATAATAGAGCGCGATCCCCGCGAGAGTGTTTTCGGGCTTGGGCGGCTTTTCTTCAAACCGGGTGATGACGCCATCGCTATCGATCGTGATGCTGCTGTATTTCTTGATCGCCTCGAGGTCGCCCACATCGTAGGTCGCCAGTGTCGCTTCCGATGTCTTCGCCACCTGGGCAAAATCCGCCAGTGGTTCGCTAAAGAGGTTGTCGCCCGCGACGACGATCAGATCGTCTTTGGTCAAATCTTCCCGGGTGATGGCGAGAACAATGTCGCCAATCGCTCCGAGCTTGTCCGAATCGTCGGTCGATCCGTCGTCGATGATCTTGATGGCGAATCTCGGTTTCTTCTGGCGATACGTCTCGGCCCAGTCCTGGAAATCCTTCACGAACTTCCGATTCGTCACGACATAAACGGTTTCGAGCTCGGGAATGGGCGCGAGGTTGTCGAGCACCCAATCGATCATCGGTTTGCCCGCGACTTCGAGGAGCGGCTTTGCTTTGTGGAGTGTCAACGGATAGAGCCGTGTCGCGTAACCGGCGGCGAGGATAAGGGCATTCATGGTGCGAGGAATCGGCGGAGAAGCTAGACCGAAAGCCCGCGGCGGCTAGGGGGATTTGCTTTCTTTTCCCTCCACGCCTTTGCCGACAGCCGCCAGTTGCAAGCGTTGGAGCAACGCCGCGATCCGCGACGAATCGGTAATTTTCCCGCGGGTGGCGCGATCGGCGACGTAGAAGGTATCGATGGCCGCGCCTTTCTCGGTGCTGATGCGTGAAAGCGCGATCGAGACCCGCTCCTCGCCAAAGGCGGAAAGCAATTCATAGAGCAGGCCGAGCCGGTCGGGCGACTGGATTTGCACGAGTGTGTAAGCGGGGTGCGTTTTGTTTTCCACCGTGATGCGGGTCGGGAAATCCATACCGTGCCGGCTGTGCCGGGCGATCCGGCGCCGCGCGCGTTCCAGGAGCGGAGCGAAATCGAAATTCTCTTCGGCCAGCGACGCGCGCAGGGTGGACTCGACGAGAGCCTGGTCGCGCTTGTCCGTCACGGCACGGAATCGCGGATCGCAGACGCGAAAGATGTCGAGCACGACGTTGTCGCCGCGCGTGTAGATATCGGCGCTGAGAATATTGAGCGGCACGATGGCGAACGAGCCGGCGATCTTGGCCAGGAGCTCCTGGCCATCCCAGGCGCAGAAGGAAACGATGCTGTGCCCTTGTTCGGGGAACGCCTGCCACGAGACCGCGGGGGCGAGCGGCGGTTCGTCGCGCAAATAGAGATTCTCGAGAAAGCGACGGAAGAGCTTCAGGTGCGAAACGATTTCGTCCACGGCGAAGGCGCGGAAATAATTGTCCGGCATGGCTTCGAAATGCGCTTCGACCTCTTCCGCAAACTCGCCGCCGAGTTTGTCGGTTACGCTTGTTTGCAACTGCTCGCGCGCGATCTTCGTCTGCTCGTAGAAAGCTTCCTGGTCTGAGAGGTATTGCGACGTGGAGTGGTACAGCGACCAGACAAGCGTCTCTTTCCAATCGGACCAGGCATCGGCGCTTGTGCCCTGCCCGTCAGCCAAGGTTAGGAGCATGAGCGCGTCGAGATTCTTTTGGTCGCGCACGATGCCGGCGAATTCCACCGCGGTTTCCGGATCGTCGAGGTTTCGCTGCTGCGCCATGTTCGAAAGGGTGAGGTGATGGTCGACGAGCAGGATGAGAGAACGGCGCTGCGCGGCGGTGAGTCCGAGCCGCGCGGCCGCGCCTTGCGCGAAGAGCGCGCTCGCTTCCGCGTGAGGTCGCGCGCCGACCGCGCGGCCGGTGTCGTGCAGCAGAAGGGCGAGGTAGAGGACAAAGGGATCCTCCAATTTCTCGAAAAGCGCGCGATACGAGCGCAACTTCGGGTCCTCGGTTTGCATCACCTGGTCGAGCTTGTCGATGCAAACCAGCGTATGTTCGTCGGCGGTGTAACGATGGAAAAACTCGTGCTGCA
>DASQLH010000047.1:0-28664 GCA_035630155.1 Chthoniobacterales bacterium | reverse complement strand
GGAGCGCGACAACACTTCGCTCAAGGTCGAGAATCGCGCGCTCAAGGCGACGAACCAGGCGTTGCGCGACGTCGAGAATGAAGTGAACCGGCTCCGGCGCGCGCTGGCCTATCGGGAGCGTTCGGTTTTCCGGCTCGTGCCCGCGGAGATTATCACGCGCGATTCATCGACCTGGTGGCGGACGGCGACAATTAATCGCGGCAAGACGGATGGAATCGAACCCGACCAGCCGGTCGTGACGGATATCGGTTTGGTGGGCAAGACCACCACGGTGGCGGAAAACATTTCCATCGTGCTTTTGATCTCCGACGAAAACTGCAAGGTGGCTTGTTCGGTGGAAGGGACGCGAGAGCAGGGGATCGTGTCGGGGGAACGGGTGACCGGTTCGGTCACACCGATGCTCGATCTGAATTTTCTTTCCAAGCAAGCGAACCTGGGACCGGGCCCAAAGGTTTACACCTCGGGCGTGGGCGGAGTTTTCCCATCCGGACTGCTCGTCGGCGTGGTGCAAAGTTTTCGGGTGCGTGAGCTGGACGGCCAGGCGCGGGTCACGCCCGCGGTGGACTTGTCGCGGCTGGAGGACGTGTTTGTCGTGACAGGAAGAAAATGAAGAAACTCGAAATCCGAAATTCGAAATCCGAAACAAATTCGAATGTCGAATGCCCAAATGTTTCAAACGAGACCGCTTTGTTTGCATTTCGGGCTTCTGTAATTGTTTCGGATTTCGAATTTCGGATTTCGAATTTTCCACCGCAATGATTTTCTTCGTCATCCTCCTCATCCTGACGTTCATCGCGCAGATCGTGGAAATTTTTATCCCGCCGCTCGAGTGGATGTACAACGCGCACATTTACATCGTGCCGATCATTGTCTTTTACGGGGCGATGTCGCTGCCGTTTCCGCTGGTCATGATCCTGGCTTTTTTCGCGGGGTTCATGCTCGATGCGCTGACGGCGCAGGTGATCGGCGGCCGGGTTGAAATCTCACTCGGATGGTCAATACTCCTCTACGCCGTGCTAGCGGCTATTATGCATGGCCTGAGGCCTTTGTTTATTCGCGGACGCTGGGAAGTGCATTGCATAATGAGTGGTCTTTGCACGTCCGCGATTCTGCTTTCCCAATATCTCATGATTTCATTCCGCCGCGGCTCGCTTGTCTTTACCCGCGAAGCCTGGTGGCAAATCGGCGGGCCTGGCGTCATTGCCATGATTATGGCGCCGCTGCTTTTTTGGGTCCTGCACACGCTTTCGCAGGCGACCCGTAATCCCTATCTTCCCGACGAGGAGGCTTACGAATGAACCGGAGACGTTTTAGTTCCCGCTGGCGCTTGCAATTCCTCGCGCTTCTTATGCTTCTGGGCCTGGGCGCGATTCTGGGCAAGCTTTGGCTGGTCCAGGTAGCGCACGGTCCGGAGTGGACCGCCAAGATTCGCGGCAGCTCGGAAGCGACCGTTCGGATTCCGTCGGTGCGCGGAGAGATTCGCGATCGCAACGGCGTGCCCCTGGTCCAAAACCGCGCCAGTTACGAGGTCGATTTTTATCTGCCGGAAATGGTGAAAGGGTATCGCGAGCGCGTGGGCCCGCCGCCGTTGACCGAGTATCGGAGCACGATCCACGGCATGCCGAAAAACCTGAAGGAGCCGGACATTGTGAAGATCGTGAACAGCGGTGTCGTGCCGCGTCTCGACGACCTCGATCTGGCCCGCGATTACAACTCTCTCCAACTGCAACGGCATTTCCGCACCAACACGGAAGTCCCGTACCCCTACATCAAGGACATCGATTTCGAGACGATGGCGAAGTTCTCCGAGCACGATGTCGGTTTGCCCGGCGTGGACATCACCATCAAACCGGTCCGCTCTTACGTTTACGGCGCGCTTGCCTCGCACCTGCTCGGCTATGTCGGCGCGCCGGATGACACGAACAAAGAGGAAGCCAAGAAATACACGTTTTATCAGTCCGACGTGGAAGGGAAATCGAACATCGAAAAAACGATGGACGAATACCTGAAAGGGAAACCTGGCGTGCGCTATATGCGGCGGAATGCGAAGGGCCAGATCGACGGCGTGCTCCGCGAGGAAGCGCCGCAGGCCGGAGCGAACGTCGATCTCACCATCGACGCGCGCATTCAAATGATCGTGGAGGAAGCGCTGCGAGCGGTTGGGCGCGGAGCGGCGGTGGTGGTCGATCCGAACAACGGAGACATTCTCGCCATGGCGACTGTCCCATCGTTCAATCCGAACACATTTATCCCCAGCATCAAAGCGAAGGACTGGGAGGAGCTTAAGAAAGCGCCAGCCGATCCGCTTATCAGCCGGGCGGTCAGCGCGTTTCCTCCCGGTTCGACCTACAAACTAGTGATCGCGCTGGCCGGATTGAAAAAAGGCCTTGCGAATGCGCGCTACGATTGCGGCGGCGGCGTTGGCTATGGCGACCATTTTTTCAAATGTCACATCGCGGAAAAAGGCCGCACCCATGGAACTCTGAACCTGACTGAAGCGATTAAGGTCTCGTGCAATTCCTATTTTTATCAGCTGGGCAACGCGGCTGGAATCGATGCGATCGACGAGGTTGGCGAAACGCTTGGGCTGGGAAAATCGACAGACGTGGAGATCACGGGGGAGCAGCCGGGCGTTTTGCCGGGGCCCGATTGGATGCGCATCCATTTTCCAAGAGAGCGGTGGTCGTCGGCGTACACCGCGAACGTTTCGATCGGGCAAGGTTACGTTCTGGTCAGTCCGCTGCAAATGGCGATGGTGTACGCGGCGCTGGCCAACGGCGGCGTCGCCTATCAACCCCGGCTGGTAAAAAACGTGGTCGCGGCGGATGGCAAACCGATCCTGAACGAAAAAGGCGAGCCGGTTGTTTCCCAAAAACCGAAGGTGCGCGGCGATTTGCGTTTTGATGTCGGAGCTCCGCAGATCGAGCAGGCCCGGCGGGCCTTGTTGAGTGTGGTGAACGAGGGTGGGACCGGCGGCAGGGCGCGCCTGCCGAACGTCCTGGTCGCGGGCAAGACAGGTTCGGCCCAGGCGATGACCGATGGCAAGAGCGATACGATCGCCTGGTTCGCCTGCTTCGCGCCTTATGACAAGCCCAGATACACCATCGCTGTGATGGTGCAGGGCGGCAAAGGCGGCGGGGCGGTCGCCGCGCCGATCGCGGCCCGGATCATGGAACGCACGATGTTGCTGGAGCAGGGAAAATTCGAGTCGCAGCTCGCCTGGCTCGATCCGGCCCGGAAGCCAAATCCTTTCCAATTTCTCGAATCGGTTGAGTTCAAGGATTCGGGTGTGGGTGGGCAGCCCGAGGACGAAACCAATCCGGCTGACGCGCAAAGCACCGATTCGCAGCTCGCCGCGATGGGCCCCGCTCCAGACGTGGAACCCGAAGCCGATGCCGCGGGCCGCGTCGCCGGCAAAAAGGTGGTGCGTGCAATCCCAGTCGCTACACCCCCGCCCCGGAAGCCCAGCTTTTTCGAACGACTTTTTGGCGCCCGCCCAAGGCCGACGCCAGTACCCACGCCTCCGCCAAAACGGCCGGTGCGCAGATGAACAACTCTTGATCGAAACTTAGCGCAGACCACTCAACGCCACGCTTCGCTCATGATCACACACCCTCTCCCCAATTATGATAGACAAGGTAAAACGTATTTTAGGTTTCGGTTCGCCGAAGACCGGCAACAAATTGATAATCAGCGTCGAGAAACTCGAGCGCCGCGTGGCGCTTCTCGAGAACGGACGGCTGGAAGAATATAACGTCGAGCGCAACACCTCCCGGAACATTGTCGGCAGCGTTTATAAGGGCAAAGTTAAGAACATAGAGATGGGCCTGAAGGCGATGTTCGTGGACATCGGCTTCGAGAAAAATGCGTTCCTCCATTTCTGGGACGCGATCCCGGCCGCGCTCGACAGCGGCATCGAGGAAATCGATCGCCCGAAAGATCGGCGGCCGAAAAAGCGGATCACGGCCAAGGACATCCCGAGCATTTACCCGGTCGGCTCGGATGTCATCGTGCAGGTGACGAAAGGCCCGATCGGCACTAAAGGCCCGCGCGTTTCCACCAATCTCAGCTTCGCGGGGCGCTATCTCGTTTTCATGCCCTACAGCGATCGCAGCGGCATTTCGCGCAAGATCGAGGACCCGAAGGAACGGGAACGGTTGCGCAAGATCCTGCGGAGCCTGGAAATCCCGGAAGGTGTCGGCGTCATCATTCGCACGGTAGGTGAAGGACAGCGCGCCCGCTATTTCGTCCGCGACCTGAGCTTGCTCCTCGAGCAGTGGGCGCGGGTTGAGGAGGTGATCAAGAACGACCCGGCGCCTTGCCGAGTGTTCGAAGAGCCGGACCTGGTCGAGCGGACGGTGCGCGATTTTTTGACGGACGAAATCGACGAAGTGGTTTGCGACGACCGGGCGTCGATCGACCGGATGAACGCAATGGTTGGCCAGATTTCCCGCCGGGCGCGGAACCGCATTCAATTTTACGACGGCGCCGCGCCAATCTTCGAAACCTTCGGCGTGCAGAAACAGATCGACGACGCCTTTCATCGGCAGGTCTGGCTGAAGTGCGGCGGTTATATTGTGATCGACGAAACCGAGGCGCTGGTCGCCGTTGACGTGAACACCGGCCGGAACAAGGGCGGCCGCGACGTCGAGAAGACGATTCTTCAAACCAACCTCGAGGCGGCTGACGAGATCGCGCGGCAACTGCGTTTGCGGAATATCGGGGGCCTGATCATCGGCGATTTCATCGACATGAAGAGCCGCAAGGACCAGCAGACCATTTACAACCTGATGAAGGAACGGCTGAAACGCGACAAGGCGAAGACCCACGTCCTGCCGCTCTCAGCCCTCGGCCTGATGGAGATGACGCGGCAGCGCGCCCAGGAAAGCCTGAGCGACTCCATTTACGAGAATTGTCCCTATTGCACCGGGCGGGGGGTGGTGAAGACCTCGATGACGACGAGCGTGGAGCTGCATCGGACCCTCAACACCGTCATGCGGAAATACCAGGACAGTGTGCACGAGCTGCGGGTCATTTTGAACCCGGACGTGCTGAAGCGTTTGAAGGAGGAGGACGAGGAATTTCTGATCGAATTAGAACGGCGTTATGCCGGGCGGCTGCTCTTCCGGGGCGACCCGACCTATCACCATGAGAAATTCATGATTACCGATGCCAGTTCGGGGGCGGAACTTAAGCCTTGACAGGAGGGAAAAAATCTTGATTCAGTTGCTTGCAAATCAGATTGGCTATGGCACAATCGCGGACATCCAGGGAGACCCCCAATTACGTTCTTGAGAGATGGCGTGGAAACCACGCGAGCACTTAACCAAAACAGGAGAAAACAACATGAAGAAACTGACACTTAGCTTGTGCGCGGCGGTCGCAATGACCACTGCCGCTTTCGCTGGGACGGAGACGTATACGAAGGAATCGAAGAGCGTCGCGCCTCCGCCGTGCCCGCAGTGGTATGCGGACAACGAATTTAACCTGACCCTGAGCGGCGTTTGGGCGCCGACCGGGAACGATTGGGCCGACGACCGCTACCTCGTGGCGGATCACGGCTGGGGTGGCTCGATCGATATGAAGTATTTCATCCACCGCTACTTCGGTTTCGGTATCCAGGGGAACCTGATTCACGTCAATTCCCACACCTTCGAGGATAACGGATTCACGCGCAGCGTGGTTGGCCACGAAGATCGCTGGATCGGTTCGGTTTTGGGAACCTTCACCCTGCGTTTCCCGATTTCCTGCTCGCGCTGGGCGCCTTACGCCTGGATCGGCGGCGGCGGAATCTTCGGTGGCGGCCAGGATCACCAGTTCTTCCTCGATTCCACTCAGCCGTTTGGCATCGTGGACCGCACCTTCCCGGTTGAAGAGACCAAGTTAGTCGGTCAGATGGGCGGCGGCTTCGAAGTTCGCCTCACCCCGAAAATCGGCTGGACCAACGACTTCAGTTGGAACGTCGTCTCGGGCACGAACAACAACTTCGGTATGGCCCGCACCGGTATCAACTTCGCGTTCTAGACAACGCCGTATAATTAATCAAAACGCCGGGGACACTGTATGTGTTCCCGGCGTTTTTTTTGTACTTCTTGCAAGACGAAGAATATTTGGAGCCGTTCACTCCAGAAACGAGCTGATCTCTTCGACGGCCTTTCGTTGGATATCCGGCACCGTCGCGTCTTCGGCGGGATGGCCAACGACTAGAAGCACAAAAGGCTTTTCGTGCGCCGGCCGGCCCAGAATCCGATTGAGGAATGCCATGGGGCTGGGCGTATGCGTGAGCGCGGCCAGGCCGGCATGGTGAAGCGCCGCGACCAGAAACCCAGTAGCGATGCCGACGGATTCCGTTGCGTAATAATGCTTCATCCGCCCGCCGCCTGGCAAAGGACGATATGGCTGGGCAAAGACCGCGATCAGCCAGGGCGCGATTTCCAGGAACGGCTTGTTGGAATCGGTGCCAATCGGAGCCAGCGCCTCGAGCCATTCTTTCGGCGCGCGGTGTTCGTAAAATTCCCGTTCCTCCGCTTCCGCCGCGATCCTGATCTCATGCTTTAGCGCGGGATCCGCGACCGCCACAAAATGCCACGGTTGTAGGTTGGCGCCGCTCGGAGCGCTGCCCGCGGCCCCGAGGCAGTCTTCAATCACTGCTCGCGGGACCGGCCGGCCGGAGAATTGGCGCACCGTGCGCCGGCGCGAGATTTCCGCGCGGAAATTGCGCGCACGTTTACGAAGATCGTCATCCGAGAAAAACGCGCGTGGCGGAAGTCGAATAAATGGAGGAGTAGGCACACCTGAAGGTATCCGCCTGTCAGCGCGAGCACGAGAGTTGTGTCGCGAACGGGCGTCGAGCGCGAAATAGCCGGGCAGGGGGATATTCGTCGTGGCCGCCGCTTAAGCGCGTTTTTTTATGGCAGGTTGTAAACCTCCACCAGACCGATGCCGGTGGTGCTATTCTTGCCGCGGACGATGGCTGTGTAGGTACCCGGCGGGATGGCGGAGACGATGGCCGATTCCTGATCGTTGGTCGGGGGAATGGTGGTCGCTTCGATTTCGGCCTGCTGGCTAGTGCCGTCACTTCGGATTTTCCAGTCGTCGTTTGAGACCAGGAGCGCGCCGTTCAAATCACGCAGTTCGAGAGTTGGATCCTGCAAGGGACCTGTGATTCCAGCGCCGCTTAGTGAGGGGCCGATGGCCCGGATCATCACTTTCGCCCCGCTATTGCCCGAGCCTCCCACAATCAACCCGCCGATCATGACGTTATCGCCCGTGTCCACAAATCCGCGCGAACTGATGTTGGCCAGTTTCGAGTTACTGCTTTGACCTAAATCGTAAACCTCCACTACGCCGACGCCTGTGCCCTGATTCTTGCCTGAAAGGATGGTGGTGTAGGCGCCCGGACTTAGGGTCGCGATGAGAGCCGACTCCAGGTCGTTCGTCGGCGAAATCGTGGTCGCCGCTATCTCTGCCTGCTGGCTGGTGCCATCCGCGCGAGTTTTCCAGTTGTCGTTTGTCGCGAGCGTCGTGCTCCCTTGATGCAACTCCAGCATGGGGTCTTGCAACGTGCCATTCACACCGGTGAGCGACGGCCCGATGCCTCGGATTATCACTCTCTTGGGTTCACTGCCGGTGATGATAAAGCCGCCGATGAGGACTCGTTCGCCGCTAAGAACATTGAGCCGAGTCGAAAGGTTTAGTGGCCGGGGTTCCGGATTAAGCAAAAGTTGGAAAACCGCACCGCCGCCGGCCGGTCCTCCGGTAGTCAGTGTGCCGTAATAATTGCCGTCGGCGCCTTGTAACAAGGTAGCTGCGTTACTGCCTTCGGTGCGGGCATCGAAGTTGTGAAGCAGGGCAAAATCCCCGGAGGAAGTTGCTGAGAAGGCGTAGGCCGAGGTGGTTCCGTAAATCTTGCCATCGCTACCGGCGACCAAGGCGCTCGGATCGCCAGGCTGAGTGAACGTGTAAATGGTCTTGTAGCCACCGGCGGGCGTGATCTGAAAGAGCGTGGGTGGTGAGGGAGGTGGAAAATGCCCGTGCGACACGGTCGGGGTTGTCCCATAAAGATTGCCATCGGCCCCTTCCACCAGCGTCGTCGGACGAGTCACATTGAGGTAATTGAGAGTCGTAAGAGCCCCTGAAGGCGTAAGCCTATATACTGACCCACCGCCGCCTACAGTCGTCCCGTAGAAATTGCCGTTTCTACCCTGGATGAGCACGACAGGCTGAGAACCGTCCGAACCTTGGGTGAAACTGTAGACCGTCGCCAGGCTCCCGGACGGACTGAATTGGAACACCATGCCGTAGCCATGGGCTCCCCCGTCCAAAACCGTGCCGTAAATATTTCCATCACCGCCTTTGATAAGATTGCCGGGGAGAGAACCCTTCGGGCCACCATCGAAGGTAACGAGGGTTTCAAACGCCCCGGCGGGTGAAAGCCTGAACAAAGTCGCGGAGCTCTCGTTCGTGATAGTCGTAAAACCATACAGGTTGCCGTCGTCAGCTTGAACAAGTCTTGAAGGACGAATGCCCGCAGGACCCCCGGTGAAGGTGTGGAGAATCTCTGTATCTCCGGCGACCGTGGTCCGAAAAACGGTGCCTCTCCCCGAGACCCCACCGAAGGTTGTGGCGCCGAAGAACGAGCCATCGGACCCCTGGATAAGAGGCCTGGGTTCGAATCCCTCCGTTGACCGGGCAAAATCCACGAGCGTTGTGAAGTGGCCGCCGGCGACACGGTATACGGTGCCCAAGTCGCCGACGCCTCCGGAGAACATCGTTCCATAGAGCTTGCCGTCGCCATCACCGGCAATTGAGTTCGGGAACGAACCGTCGCCCGCCCGGAAACTGTAGACCGTCGAAAAAGTTCCGTTCTCGATCCGAAAAAGCGTTCCCTGATTATGAGCGCCGTCGACATGTGAAATGCCGTAAACGATGCCGCTGTGACCCTGGACCAAAACAAAGGGTGGATTCTGACCGACCGGATTAAAGGTATGGATGATCGTTAGAACGCCCGCGGGCGTAATTTGACAAATGCTTGGGGGAGCGGGCCAAACGCCAAACGTGCTAACATAAAAATTCCCATCACCGCCCTGAGCCAGGGCCTGGGGGCCGTTTTGTTCGCCATTGCGGAAGTTATAGATCGTGTTGAGCTCGCCCGTCTTGCTAAGCTGTTGCAAAGCCCCCCGGTACTCACTCCCCCCGGTTTCGCTAAGGGTGTAAAGATAGCCATCCAAGCCTTCAATCAGCCCTTTGGGCCCACCGTAGCCTCCCTCCCTGGGCGTGAAGTGTCGGAGAATGGTCAAGGTTCCAGACGGAGTTACCTTGAAAAACGTGCCGCCGCCGTTCACGCCACCTCCCGTGATCCCGTAAAGATTTCCATCGCTCCCTGCGACAAGGGCACTTGGATTGTACTGCAACCCTTCCGCGGGGAAGCTGCACAGCGTCGTGAACTCTCCCGAGTGCGTGAGCTGAAAGACGGTGCCCCGGCCAGCGGTTCCGCCCGTCGAGGTCGTCCCAAAAAGGTTAAGGTCCAAACCCTGCACCAGCGTAGGGTCTGCATCGACGTGGTACAGATTACTCACCTGGCCGGAAGGCGTCGTTGTGAAGATGGTGCCGTCCGCCACGCCGTAAAGATTGCCGTCGATCCCTTCGATTATTCGCTTCGGGCGCGAGCCAGGAGAGTTAAAGCCGTGGAAAATGTTCACCTCCGGCGACGCGGCTAAGGCCTGGTTAGCGCCGCAGATGAGCGAGAACAGGAGCAAGGCTGCGAGAGGGAGAAATCGGGTATTAATCGTGTGGGGTCCTTTCTGCGGGGGCGGATATTTACGTGCGAACCGTGACTACGCAAATCCTTTTTTTGCCCCTCAATGGCCCCCCGGGACAAGTGCTCTCCGAACATGCTACGACGCAACCGCCGCATTGCGAAACCTCCCACGCAAGCGAAGTTATTCCGATGTCGTTCGCGCAGGTCTTGGACAGTTTGCCGCTGCAAAAATCGTCGCTTTTGCGCCGGTTTGAGACGCTGATTTCGCCCAAGTCGAACAGCGAATTCGAGGAACTGGCCCAGCAGGCGCACACGCTGAGCCTCAGGAATTTCGGGCGGACGATGCGGCTCTTTGCGCCGCTCTATCTTTCGAACGAATGCATCAACAACTGCCAGTATTGCGGCTTTTCCCGGGACAACGCGATCCTGCGCGTCACCCTCAGCCTCGAGCAGGTGGTGGCGGAAGGACGGCATCTTGCCCAGGAAGGGTTCCGCCAGATTCTGCTGGTCGCTGGGGAACACCCGAAGTTCGTCAGCCAGAATTATCTGACCGATTGCGTCCGCGCCCTCGCGTCTGACTTTTCGTCGATCTCTATTGAGGTCGGCCCGATGGAGACGGCGGATTACATTCCCATCGTCCAGGCCGGCGCGGAGGGCCTCGTCGTTTACCAGGAAACCTACAACCGGAAAACGTACGCTGAGCTCCACACCTCGGGGCCCAAGCGAGATTTCAATTGGCGGCTGGATTGCGCTCAGCGCGGTTACGAAGCGGGATTCCGGCGCCTGGGAATCGGCGCGCTTTTCGGGCTCTCACGCTGGCAGGAAGAAGCGGTGAGCCTGGCCGCGCATGTCGAGTATTTGCTGAAGCATTGCTGGCAGGCGCAGATCACGGTGAGCCTGCCGCGATTGCGGCCGGCGGCCGGGGAATTTCACCCCGCCTTTACCATGGCCGATCGCGAGCTGGCCCAGTTGATCTGCGCCTTTCGCATCAGTTTCCCGGAAGTTGGGATTGTTCTCAGCACACGCGAGCGGGCAGCATTGCGGGACGCGCTCGCGCCGCTCGGTGTGACGATGATGAGCGCCGGCAGCCACACCGAGCCGGGCGGCTATACCGGCCAGGGCAGTGATGACCTGCACCGGACGGTGCGCGGCAAAATCGTGGCGCCTGAATTCGAAAACGGCGAGGACATGCTCGCCACCGGCCAGTTCGAGATCAGCGACGAGCGCTCGCCCGCCGAGGTCGCGGCAGTGCTGCGCCGCCGCGGGTTCGAACCGGTCTGGAAAGATTGGGACGCCGGACTCGTGCCCTTATGAAAATGTGGGTGAACGGCGAGCTCGCCGAGGTGAATGGCGTCTCTAATGTGGCGGATCTCGCCGCGCATTACGGCCTTCAACCGAACACAGTGCTGATCGAACACAACGCCACCGCGCTGCATCAGCGAGAATGGTCCGAGCGAAAACTCGCGGAAGGCGATCGCGTCGAATTCGTCCGCGTGGTTGCCGGCGGTTAGGTGGATCGGGCGCTCCGTCGCCCGATGCTTTGATGTCCCGGCTTCGCCGGCATTATTTGTCATCGCGCGACGGAGCGCGCGATCCACCTACCTCCTCGCGGCCAGCGCCAGGCGCAGCCCGAGAAAGATAAAGAGCGATCCCACGATACGATTGAGGAGCGCGGCTACCGTCGCATTCCCGCGAAGCCGGGCGCTGAAAGCGCTGGAGAACCAGGCCAGGATCAAACACCAGATCGTGCCGGTCATCACGAACGTAAGCCCGAGAATCAGGAAGGCGACGGTCTTGGACGGCGTGGCGGAATCAATGAACTGCGGGAGGAACGCCAGGAAAAACAAGGCGACTTTGGGATTCAAGATGTTGGTCAGGATGCCCTGGCGAAAGGCGGCCACCGCACTGTTCTGTTTGAAGTGGGCGGGGATGGCCAAATCGTGATTGCGCTCGAGGAGCGCGCGCACGCCCAGAAAAATGAGGTAAGCAGCGCCGGCCAGTTTCACGGCGGTGAAGGCCCAGGCCGAAGTGGCGAGAAACGCCGAGAGCCCCAGCGCCGCCGCGCATGTATGAAAGATGCTGCCGGCGGAAATGCCGAGAGCGGAGGCGACTCCGGCCCGGCGCCCATGCGCGATGCTCCGGCCTAAGATGTAAACGGTGTCGGGGCCCGGCGTGAGGTTGAGCAAAATGCCGGTGGTAAGAAACAAAACGAAGTCGTGAATTCCGAACATGACGCGGTTGTCGGTTGAAACAGGCCCGCAGCATGTAATCAGTGTGCGGTATCGGTCAATCAGCTTCGCCGCTGCCGTTGCCAATATGGAAAACCGCCGGAACAAATCGAACCCGGTCGCTCCGCCGCGTTATCCATGGAAACTTTTTTGGCTGCTCGTCACAGCCTGCCTTCTCGGATTCGCCGCGGCGCTGCCCTACGTCTATGCGCTCTTTCCCAACATGGTCGCGCGCGGTCCGTTGCCGATGCCGTTGCCGGTCCTCGTGACCGTGCAGTTGATGCAAAGCACGATCATCTTCGGTGGAATCGCCGCGCTTGGAATCCTTCTGGCTCGCAAGGTGGGAATCGAGGCGCCGATTCTCCAGGGCTGGCTCTACCGGAGCGGAGTCCAATTTCCCGCGGGCTGGCTGCGCATACCGCTTTTATGGGGAGTGGCGATCGGCGTGGCGGTGTTCGTTTTGTATTTCCTGGTCTTTCGCCCGCTCATTCCCGAATGGCCGTTGCAACAGGAGGCAGCCTTGCCGGTCTGGAAGCGATTTCTCGTCTGCTTTTATGGGGCGATCAATATCGAGCTGTTGATGCGGTTCTTTCTTCTCTCCCTCTTCTTGTGGTTGCTCACGAAAATCACCCGCGATGCGTCTCCCCGGCCGGGTGCCGCAATTTTTTGGACGGCTAATATCATCGTGGCCCTGATCTACGCCCTGGGGCACATCCCGGCCGCGAAGAGCCTGATGACGCTCACGCCCATCGTTTTGGCCGCGGTGTTGCTGCCCACGGCAGGATTCGCGTTAGCCTTCGGTTACCTGACTTGGAAACGCGGCATTGAAGCCGCCATGCTCGCGCATTTTTCCTCGGATTTTATCGCGCACGTCCTCGGGCCGCTGATCCTGCGGTAAGTTTTCCGAGCTTGCTTAGCCGGCCTGCTTCACCACCACGCGCATCCCGTCTTTTTGAATAACGGTAACGGGGGTGTCCGCCGCGATAAACTCCCCGTCCGTCACCACATCAACAATATGGTCGTCAAAACGAGCCTTGCCGCTGGGGCGGAGACTCGTATGCGCGGTGCCTTGCATCCCGGGTGTGACGTCAAGCGCGGTGGCGAACACCCGCGGCGCGCCCGCCAGCGACGGTCCCGGCGGAATCATCGTCATGAGAGCGAACTTCCGGTAGAGGCTCGTTTTCGGAAGATAACGCGCCAGGAGCATGATGAGGAGGACGGCGGCAACCAGGGTGATGAAAAGATTGCGCAACGGAGTCGCGAGCATGTCGCCTGTCGGCAAAAAAGTTTCGCCGGGATAACGGTCGATCATGGCCCAGAGAATGGAACCGAGCATGAGGAAGACGCCGACCACGCCGAAGACAATGGTCGATTGCGCGAAAAAGAGAATCTCGATCAACACGAAAATGAGACCGAGGACGAAAAGGGCGACGACTTCCCAGCCTGCCAGGCCGGCGAGGTAATGGCCCGCAAAGAAAAGCGCGAAACAAATCGCGGCGATGATCCCCGGCATGCTGACGCCCGGCAGCTTGAACTCGATGTAAGCGCAAATGATTCCAAGAAGGAGAAGCAGCGGCGCGAGCGCGGTGATCCAAAACGCGAGCCGCTCGAATCCGCTCGGCTGGAGCGCGACCGTATCACCTTTCAGGCCGGCCTTCTTGACGAGGTCGGAGACCGAGTCGGCAATTCCGGCGGCGAGGAGCGGTTTGCCGTTGATTATCTCCGTGGCCTCCTGCGCGTTCAAAGTCAGGAGCGAGCCTTTCGCATGCACGACGCGATCGACGATTTTCACTTCCTTCTCCTTGTCCATGAAGGCTTCGCCGATGTCGGGATTGTGGCCGTTGCGCAAAGCGGAACTGCGGACCAGCGCGGACCAATACGAGAGCGTCTTTTCCTTTTCGGTCGCCGGAAGATCAGCGCCGGTCGAGAGCACCGGGGCGGCCGCGCCAATCGCGCTCACCGGCGACATGTAGATGTGGCGCGTGGCCAGGGCGATGAGGGAGCCGGCGGAGCCGGCGTTGGTGTTGATGAAGGTGTATGTCGGGATCGTGGTTCGGTTGAGAACACCCGTGATCTCGGCCGCTGAATCGAGCCGGCCACCATAAGTGTTCATTTCAATCACGATCGCGCCGGCGCCGGCGTTTTCCGCGGCCTTCACCGCCCGGCGCAGGAATAAATGGGCCGGCGGCGAAATCTCGCCGTTGAGCGGAATGACCACCGTGTCGCCTTTGCGAATCACTTCGCGCGCGTCAATCGGCGTCGCCAGCGCGGCGAGGCCAAGGAGGATGAGGAGGAGCTGGAAAGATTTTCTCATGGAAGGGCGCTTGGACAAGGTGGAAGCGGATCGCGTCTCGCTTAATTTGACATCGCTCCGAGCCGCAACACGAGCGAAAAGTAAACTAGTGCGTAGTCTAGAGATAGCGGTTCCAGTGATTCTTTTGATCAGCTTGGCCTTCGGGTTTGCTGCGGGCTTACTTTCCGTGCGTCACTTCCAGGCCGAGACAAGTGTTCACCGCCTTTTTGCATTCTGGCCGATTTTTTTGGTAGTGGGCATCGCAACGTTTTTTGTCTGTGCCCTCCTCCATGCTTGGATGTTCGGTTCAAATTAGGCACTACAGAAAAGTAAACGCGCATGGGAACGATCCCTTCACAAAACATCGAGCAGATCGCCGCGGCGAACGACATCGTCGAGGTGATCGGTTCGTATTTTCCGCTCAAGCGGGCGGGCTCGACGTTCAAGGCGCTCTGCCCGTTCCACCAGGAGAAGACGCCCTCGTTCACGGTGAGCCCATCGCGGCAGACTTTTCATTGCTTTGGCTGCGGGGCGGGCGGGAGCGTTTTCCGCTTCGTCATGGATTACGAGCACCTCGATTTTCCAGCGGCGGTCCGGAAGCTGGCGGCGCGAGTGGGCGTTCCGGTCATTGAGGAACGCGGGACCGGTGGGGGCGAGGATGATCGCCAGCATGAGACCCGCCGCGTGTTGCTCCAGCTTCATGCGGAAGCGGCCGAGTGGTTCCACGAGAATCTGGTGAAGTCGAAGATCGGGAAGACGGCGCGCGATTATCTCAGGAATCGCGGGATCGACGGCCGTGTCGCGGGAGATTGGCAGATCGGGTTTGCGCCGGAAAGCTGGGACGCCTGTTTGAGCTGGGCGCGTGAGCGCGGTTATCAGCAGCGTCTGATCCTGGAAAGCGGATTGGTCACGCGGCGCGACGAAACTGCTGGGGAAGACAGAGTCTATGACCGTTTCCGGAACCGGATCATGTTCCCGATTCACAACGACGTCGGCGAAGTGATCGCGTTTAGCGGCCGCGTTCTGGAAAAGGAAGCCGAGGGCGCCAAGTACGTGAATTCGCCGGAGACGCCGCTGTTTCGAAAAGGCCGGGTCCTTTTTGGGCTGCACAAAACGAAGCGGGGATTGATCGAAGCGGGCTGCGCGATTGTCTGCGAAGGGCAGCTCGATCTCATCACGCTTTTCGAGGCCGGGATTACGAACGTGGTCGCGCCGCAAGGGACGGCGTTTACTGAAAACCAGGCGCGCATTTTGAAACGCTTCGTCAGCGAAGTTGTCCTCTGTTTTGATGCCGACACCGCAGGCCAAAAGGCGGCGGAGCGGTCGCTCGACGCGCTTTTGCAGAACAATCTCATTGTGCGCGTCGCCGAAATGCCGCCGGGCGAAGATCCCGATTCGATGATTCGGAAGCGCGGCAAAGAGGAGTTTGAAAAGCTTGTGGCCGGGGCCCGGGACTTTTTCGATTCCTGGATCGAACGCGAAGCGACCTCGACGGATTTGGATTCGCTTGGCGCGAAGATGGAACTGGCGCGCAGGATGGCGGAGACGATCGCGCGCGTGCAGGACCCGCTCATGCGGGGAGAAGTTGCCAACAAAGCCAGCGCGCGGCTCGGCGTCCCACGCTCCGACTTCGAACGGCTGCTCGCCAAACCTATCCGCGAACGCTTTTCCACCGACGACGAGCCGCGTCCAGCCGTGACGGCCCCGCCGCGCCACGAAATCGGGATGCTTTGCCTGCTGGCCTTGCGCCACGAGGAAGCACGCGCGTTTCTGCTCGCCCAGGATTGGCGGGCGATGCTCTCCCATACGCCCGACGCGGAGGTTCTCGGTCGAATCCTGGCGAGCGACCTGCGTCCGGACGATCCGGCCTCCCTGAACGCGTTTATGGCAGGTCTCGCCCCGGGCGAGGAGGCTCTGGTTTCGTCCTGGCTTGTGCAAAAGATGCCGCCGAACGGCCTCGAGGTCGCCCAAGGGTGGTGGAATGGCCTCCGCCAGGCCGGTTTGCGCCGTCAACTTCAGATCGCGGAAGGCCGGATGAAATTGCCGCGCCTGACCACGGGCGAAGCGGTCAATTTGCAGAAACAAATTCTTGACCTCACGGAGCAACTCCGTGAGCTTTCGAAGTTTTCGTCTGCCCACGTGCTCGACACCTGACTTCGTCGCTAAGGGGGCAGTCAGGGTGAGCGAAAGCTGACTGGAAACAGGATACCTCAAGAGCACAAAGTTTTGGCAATTCACCCGAGAAAACACGCACGAGGCGGCGCCCGGCCATCGCCAAAGAAGCCGGCCAAAGCAAAACGCCTGAAGCAGCGGCCGGCCAAAGCCAAACGGGAAAAGCCGCGGCGAAAGCCAGCCAAGGGAGCGGCGCGCAAAAGTTTCAGCTCGCGCAAGAATTCATCGCGCGCGCCTCAGGTGGCCAAGGAATTGAATGGCGCCGATGCGTCGGACCCGGACGAAATGATGCCGGCCGCGGCGGGCGACGTGCAGACGCGCATCCGGGAGCTAATCAAGCTGGCGAAAGAGCAGGGCTACCTCACTTTCGACGACCTCAACGAAGCGCTGCCGGCCGACATCAGCGACGCGGACGAGCTGGATGCGATCCTGACGCGGCTGCGGCGGATGGAAATCGACATCATTGAGGCTTCCGAGGTCGATCGTTACAAGGACGGCAAGAAGGACAACGAGGAAGAGGAAGAGGAAAAGCCGGAGCCGAAGCTGGATATCCTCGACGATCCCGTGCGGATGTATCTCAAGCAAATGGGCCAGGTGCCGTTGCTGACCCGCGAGCAGGAGGTGGAGATTTCCAAACGGATCGAGGAAGCCGAGATCATGGTCCAGCGGCTGATCAATCGGTTTGGATTCATCGCCCAGGCGCACCTCGATCTGGCCCAGAAGCTGACGGAAGGGGGCGAGCGTTTCGACCGCGTGATTCTCGACAAGAAGATCGAGAGCCGGGAGCGCTACATGAAATTGCTCCCGCGGCTTTGCAAGCAGGTGGAGAAACAGAGTGGCGGAATCCGCCAGCAATATTCGCAAATCCTCCACGGGCCGGCCCGGCGCGATGCGCGCAAGATCAAGGCGTTCCAGAAATCGGTCGCCTCCTTGCAGAAGCTTTACCCGAAATTCTATTTCAAACAGAAGGTGACGGAGGAATTTGTCCATCTGGCGGACGAACAGTTCCAGGCCTTGACGCACCTTCAGGGGGAAATCAGCAAGCACCCGCGCGATCACGCGGCAAAATCGCCGATTGGGATCAAGACGCGCGACCTCGAGAGCTTGCTTTGGCTTTCGCTCGAGGAATACACGGAGCAATACCGCGCCCTGAAGAGCTGGCTGCACAAGGCGCTTCGGGCGAAAACGGAAATGGTGGAAGCCAATCTGCGGCTCGTGATTTCCATCGCCAAGAAATACACGAACCGCGGCCTCTCGTTCCTCGATCTGATCCAGGAGGGGAACATGGGGTTGATGAAGGCGGTGGAGAAATTTGAGTACCGGCGCGGTTACAAGTTTTCCACCTACGCGACCTGGTGGATCCGCCAGGCGATTACGCGCTCGATCGCGGACCAGGCGCGCACCATCCGCATCCCGGTGCACATGATCGAGACGATCAACAAATTGATGCGGGTGCAGAAGCAGCTTGTGCAGGAATACGGGCGCGAGCCGACTCCGGAGGAAGTGGCGGAGGAAATTCTGCTGCCGGTGGATCGGGTGCGCGCGGTCTTGAAGATGGCGCAGCAGCCCATCTCGCTGCAATCCCCGGTGGGCGAGAGCGAAGAAACGAATTTCGGCGATTTCATCGAGGACAAGGGCGCGGAAAACCCGAGCGACATGACGGCGATCGTGCTCCTGAAGGAGAAGATCAAGGATGTGCTCGAGACGTTAACCGACCGGGAGCGCCAGGTGCTGGAGCAGCGTTTTGGGCTGGTGGATGGCTATAGCCGCACGCTCGAGGAAGTTGGCCGGCAATTTCGCGTGACGCGTGAGCGCATCCGGCAGATCGAAGCCAAGGCGCTCCGGAAGATGCGGCATCCGACGCGGATCCGGCAGCTCGAAGGGTTCCTCGAAGCGGCTGAAACTTAGGCCTGGCCGGATCGGGCCAGGCGGCTTCGGGAATTCCTACAACAGGACAGATTCGTCCCAGGAATTGTTATCATCCGATTCGATCAGATCATCGAGGTCGGCGATCAGTTCGCTATCCTGAGACTCGATGAAGCTAAGCGTCTCCGTCCGCGAGTCGTAATTTTGATCCGGCGTCTGCACACGCAGGAATAAGGCGGCGATAATCGCCACCGCCACGCCGGCGGCCGGGACCAGCCATTGCAGCCATCCGCCGACGCGCGACCTGCTTTCGGTTTCGCGGACTTCCCGCAAGACATTCCGAGCGAAGAACGGCGAGACCTCCGGCTTAGCC
This sequence comes from Chthoniobacterales bacterium, assembly GCA_035630155.1. GTDB lineage: Bacteria > Verrucomicrobiota > Verrucomicrobiia > Chthoniobacterales > UBA10450 > AV80. The sequence continues at coordinate 9,972 of DASQLH010000047.1, read as the reverse complement.
GAGCGGCCAAGCAGATCCCAAAGTTTCTCGTCGTCTTCGCGTTTCATTACGTCAATTGAACTCCACGGGCAGAATAAAGTCGCGCTCCGAATTTACCATCCGGGCCGCTCCCTCCACTAAGCCGAGTTCCGATTACCGCCAGTAGACCCGGTGATGCCGAACGTACCGGCGATGGCCGCAGCCCCGATAATGCCGGTGCCGGTAATAGCGGCGAGGCCCGACGTACACGACGGTGCGGGGTCCGTAATAATCGTACGGATATGCGTAACGATGCCGGTAACGGTAGGGATGATACCCGTAGCCGTACCCGTAGCCAATCGGCGCGCCGATGCCAATTCCCACGTACACCCGTGCCTCTGTCTGAGGCACCCCGGCGAACGCAAAGGCCCCCACCGCCAGCGCGATCAAAAGAAATCTTTTCCAGTTCATATTCGCTCCTCTGTTGATGCTTGAGTATTGAACTCCAATTTAGACGCGGAGTTGCTAAATATTATTCGGATGCGGCTCGATCGTAGGCCGGATACCCGGTGATGCAGATATCCTCGCCGATTCTTTCGTAGCCAACGCGATCCAGCCGCGGCGCTTCCTGAGTGGAATTGGCGCCGGTTCCGCCGAAGGCGACAATCGGGCCGCCGGTCAGAATTGGCGCGATGTAAACCTGGACTTTGTCGATAAGACGTTGGTCGAGCGCCTGGCCGAGCACACCTCCGCCCCCCTCGATCAGCACGCTGGTAATTTCTTTCGCGCCCAGTTCGCGCAAGAGGAGATCGAAACCGATCTCGCGAAAGACCAGGGTGCGGTTGGCAAAGCGGTCCTTCAGGATACGCGCGTTTGCCGGCAGTGCTCCGGAGCGCGAAAGGACCACGCGCCAGGGTTGTCTCGCCCCCTGAACGCCGCGCACGGTCAGCCGCGGATCATCGGTGCGAATCGTTTCAGCGCCCACCAGGATCGCGTCGACTTGGGCGCGGAGACGATGGGCATGCCGGCGGGATGCCGGGGAGGTAAGCCAGCGTCCTTCGGATGGAGATGCGGTCAAGCGGCCGTCGAGGCTCATGCCGCACTTTGCGATTACGAACGGGCGGCCGGTCTGGATCCATTTATTGAAGGCTTCATTGAGCTCGGAACATTCGGCGGCAAGCACTCCCGTGCGCACTTGAAGACCCGGCTTTGTCAGTAGCTTGATTCCCTGCCCCGAGTGGCGTGGATTCGGATCGAGAGCGCCCACGACGATTTTTCTTAGCCCCGATTCGATAAGCGCATCCGTGCAGGGACCGGTTCGGCCCGAGGTGGAGCACGGTTCCAGGGTCACGTACATGGTGGCGTTTTTTGGGATTCGTTTGCCGTACTGTCGAAGGCATTCGACCTCCGCATGGGCAGCGCCGGCTCGCCGATGATGCCCTCGAGCAACGATCCGGTCGCTCACCACCAGGACCGCTCCAACGGCGGGATTGGGGCTCGTCTGGCCGAGGCTCCGGCGGGCCTCGCGTAAGGCAGCCCGCATGAACCGTTCGTCACCACTTTCCCTCGGCATCCTGCACGATTATCTCCGCCAGCCCGCCAACGCAATCGTGGGCTTCGAAAAAAGGGCTCGGCGATTCAAATCGTGAGCAATTTTGACGCGACTAAATCCGACCATCATGTGGCTTGACTGTGCCATAGCGTCCCAAATCAGGGCAGAGAATATGGAGAGCAGGTTTGGCGTAATTAGCTTTCATCCTGATATTTGTACGCAAAACTCAGGGGTTGATATGGCTTGGCATTTCTTTGGCTTCGACAGGAATTGATTTTTGAATCGTCAACTAACCAAAGAAAGGAATCATATGAGTTTAATTCGTTACCAAACCCCGAACTCCGTGATGTGGCCTTCGCTCAATCGCTGGGCCAGCCTCCGGGACGACCTCGATACACTTCTGGAGCTGCCCTTCCTGACCGGCAGCGGACGGCAAACGCAACTCTTCAGCGGCTGGACGCCAGCGCTCGATCTTTATCAAAACGCCGACAACGTCGTCGCGATTGTCGAGCTCCCGGGCATGCGCAAGGAAGACATCGAGATTTCGCTTCAAGATGGAATGCTCACCATCGCCGGCGAGCGCAAGGATGAGAGCGGCGAGGAAAACGGCGCGACGCGCACCGAGCGTTTCACCGGAAAATTCCGCCGCAGCATCACCCTTCCGACCCGAGTGGACGCGAACAAGGTAAACGCCATCTACAAGCACGGCATCCTCACCGTCACGCTCCCGAAAGCGGAAGAAGCCAAGCCGAAACAAATCCAAGTCAACGTCAGCTAAAAAATTCCCAAGAAAGGAAAAACGAATGAATACTTTGGTTCGTGAAAATCACAGTAACGCGAGCAACGGCGAGCGCGCGGCGGAGCAGTTTATCGCGCCGGCCGCCACCGTTCTCGAAAACGCGGAGGGCTACACCCTCGAGGTGGAAATGCCCGGCGTGAGCAAGGAAAACCTGGAGATGTGGGTCGAGAACAACGAGCTCACGATCGTGGGGCGCCGTTCCATCCCTTCCGTCGAGGGCACGCTCCTCCACCGGGAATCGCGCCAGGAAAATTTCCGCCGCGCTTTCGAGCTCGATCCCTCGATCGATGCCGAAAAAATCAGGGCGAAGATCGAGCAGGGCGTCGTAACCCTGACGCTGCCCAAGGCAGAGCAGGTCAAGCCCCGCAAGATTTCGGTCGCGTAAAGACCACCAAGGAGCGGCGGTCTCCAGCCGCCGACCCATAATTTAGGGTTAGTGCGCAGGCCGCAAGCCGTGAGGTTTGCGGCCTGTCGTCGTTTCCGGCAGGCGATTCGAGCTTTTCTACTTGGCGAAGTTCGCGACCGCACGTACTTAAGAGGCCCCTCCCTATGGCTACCAAAACTGAAGAAAAATCTAGCGAAGACAAAGTCACCGCCGCCCGCAATAAGAACCTCGATCTCGCCCTCCAGCAGATCGCCAAAGACTACGGCGACGGCGCCATTATGCGGCTCGGAGACGCGACGATTGTCGACATCGACGTCATTCCCACCGGCAACATCCTGATCGATCGCGCGCTTGGCGTCGGTGGATTTCCGCGGGGTCGCGTCGTCGAAGTTTACGGACCGGAATCGTCGGGCAAAACCACGCTCACGCTCACCGTGATCGCCCAGGCCCAGAAGCGCGGAGGCCTGGCCGCGTTCATCGATGTGGAGCACGCCCTCGACCCGCAATACGCGCGCCGTCTCGGCGTTAACATGGACGACTTGCTCGTTTCGCAGCCGAGCTCCGGTGAAGAAGCGCTGCGGATCGTCGAGACGCTGGTGCGTTCCAACGCGCTCGACGTCATCGTGCTCGATTCCGTCGCGGCCCTGGTCACGAAACAGGAGCTCGAGGGCGAGATCGGCGACTCCACCGTCGGTGCGCAGGCGCGCTTGATGAGTGCCGCGATGCGCAAATTGACCTCATTGATTTCCAAGGCGCGCACCTGCTGCGTTTTTACCAATCAGATCCGCGAAAAGATCGGCGTCATGTTCGGCAACCCGGAGACGACGCCCGGCGGCAAGGCCCTGAAATTCTACGCCAGCGTGCGCATCGATATTCGCCGCATCGGGGCGATCAAGCAGACTGATGGCGTCGTCACGGGCAACCGGACCCGCGTCAAAGTTGTGAAGAACAAGGTCGCGCCGCCGTTCACCGAGGCCGAGTTCGACATCATGTATAACGAAGGCATTTCCTCGACCGGCGCTCTACTCGACCTCGCCCTCGAGAAGCAGATCATCGAGAAGCGCGGCTCCTGGCTCAGCTACAAAGGCACGCAATTGGCCCAGGGGCGCGATGCCGGCAAGGACGCCTTGAAGAACGATCCGGCGCTCTACGAAGAGATCGAGACCGCCGTGAAAGCGAAGCTCGACGAGGACAAGAAATAAGCTTGTTGCCTGGTCTTTGGCGATCATGACAAGCAAGTGGGCGCGCTCGCTGGTCGCTGCTTTTGTCGCTGTATGCGCCAGCGCGGAATTCGTTTCGGGCCAGTCCGTCACGCGGGCTGAGTCTTTAAAAATTGCGGAGACCTTCATCCAGCATCGCTGGCATGCCTCCGCGAAGAACGTCCGTCACGGGAAAGACTCGGACGGAATCGAAATTCATACTCCGGATCGCGGCAACGGCCGCGGCAGCCCGCCGAGCGAATGCTGGGTGCCCGACGCGGAGAATATCGGCGTCGCCTACAAATGGGGCGGAAACGACGGCCCGAAAAGCTTCACTGCCGGAATCCGGGCGGGGAAGGCCGCCGGTGATGTTTACACCCTGGAAAAGCGCCGGCTCGGAGACAAGGCCGTCAGCGGCGACGCCGTGGGGATCGATTGTTCCGGCTTCATCAATCATTGCTGGAAGTTGGCTACGCGACATTCGACAAATTCTTTCGCCTCGATCTGCCAGAAGCTTCCGTCGCCTGGCGCGCTGGAACCGGCCGACATCATGAACACGGCCAACGGCCACGTCCTTCTGTTCGTGAAATGGCTGGATGCCGAGAAGAGGCGGGCGCTTTTTTACGAGGCGGCGCCTTTCAGCAAGACGCTCGCGTCCGAGCGCGACGTCCAGAAGATGGCCGCGGCTGGTTATACGCCACTGCGGTACCGGCGCATTCGGAACTGAGCGGTGGCCCTCAAGGCTGCGGCGAAATGTCTTCGCCGAATTTCTTTCCTAGCGCCGCGAGATATTTTTCGATCGTGCTGGTGTGCCCAAAGACGAAGCGCGAGAGGAACCTAAACAGAATGTTCGACACTTCGCCCGCCTCGGTGATTTGCACGCGCGTGCCCGCCGCTTCTTTCGTGAAAGAATAGGTCCACGTGCCTGAATAGCCGAGATCCAGGTCGGCGATGCGCGTCACAATTTTCTCCCCAGGACGGTCCTCGATCAGATCGTAGGTGATCTCGCCCTGCTCCCCATGTTCGCGGAAGCGCACCTGATTATCCGCGTTCGCGATCATCTCCACGCGCTCGAGATCGGGCCGCCAGGTTGGGGCCGAGCTAAAATCCCGCACGGTTTGGTAAACCTCGTCGGGCGACCGCTGCAGAACGATTTGCCGCGAGGCGATGTGATTTTTCGGCAGAACGGCGCCGATGATGAGCATCGCGATGATTAGCGCGAAAACGACAGCTACAATGATAAGGAAAAGTTTCATATTGGTTGTTTCATCTGGCGCGCGGCCCGTGCGAGGAGCTGGAGCCCCCGGACGGCGTCCGCGCGATCGGTTGGATCAAGCAGGTCGAGAAGTTGTTGGACGCGTTTTTCATCCAGCACGGAAGTAGAAGCGATGGCCTGCGCGCCCCTCGCGGTCAGCCGCAGCTCCCGCTGCCGTTTGTCCGACGGCGACGGTTTGCTGGTCAGATATCCAAGGCGGCTAAGCCGCGCGATGGCGCCGGACAAGGTGGAAGCCGCTACGCTCAGATGCGCCGCGAGCGCCCGCGGGCTGATGGCGTTCTCACGATCGAGGTGCACGAGAATGGTGGAGTCGTGGGAAGAGAGGTCCCAGGCGGTGGAGGCGGCGCGGACGTGATCGACGTGACAGGCGAGATAGATTTGCGGAAAGAGCCGCTGGACTTCAAAAACATCTTCTGGACGCATGGCGGCATCGTCCAAGCCGGAAATCGTTCGTCAACTCGAACGGTTTCAAAACGGGCGAGATTTCCATTTGGAAATCGGCGGCGTCTCCCTGAGTTTCAGGCGAAATGACCTCCGCGCAGATCCGCCAATCCTTTCTCGATTTTTTTCGCGAGAAACAGCACGCCATTGTGCCGTCGGCGTCCCTCTTGCCGGACTCGCCCAACCTGCTTTTCACGAACGCCGGGATGAACCAGTTCGTCCCGATTTTTCTGGGGCAGCAAAAGCCGAGCTGGGACCCGCCGCGCGTCGTGGACACCCAGAAATGCATCCGCGCCGGCGGGAAGCATAACGATCTCGATGACGTCGGGCTCGACACCTATCACCACACCTTTTTCGAGATGCTCGGCAACTGGAGCTTCGGCGATTATTTCAAGAAAGAAGCGATCGAATGGGCCTGGGAGCTGGTGATCGACCGCTGGAAACTTCCACCCGCGCGACTTTACGCGACGGTTTACAAACCGGGGCCCGGCGAACCGAGCGAGTTCGATCAGGAAGCGCACGATCATTGGAAGCGGCTCTTCGAGAAAGCGGGGCTCGATCCCGCGGTGCACATCGTCAACGGCAACAAGAAGGACAATTTCTGGATGATGGGCGACACCGGGCCGTGCGGACCCTGTTCCGAGCTGCATATCGATCTGACGCCCGCCGGTGACACTAAAGGTTCGCTCGTCAATGCGGGCGATCCGCGCTGCATCGAGATTTGGAATCTCGTTTTCATTCAGTTCAATGCGGACGCCGACGGCAGCTTCTCGCCGCTACCCCAGCGCCACGTCGATACCGGCATGGGTTTCGAGCGCGTCACCGCGATGATCCAGGGGACAAAAAGTTTCGCCGATTTCTCGCGGCCGATTTCCAATTACGAGACCGATGTTTTCCGTCCCATTTTCGATGAGATCGAAAAGCTGAGCGGGAAGAAATACGGCAGCACGCTGCCAGGCTCCAACGATTGGGGAGCGCACGCGCCCTCGCGTGCCGCCGTTGACGCCTCGCCGACGGCATCCGGCGAGGCGCCGGACGCAACACCCGAGGCGGGTGTGCTCCCCAGAGCGGAACAAGAGAAGATCGACATCGCTTTCCGTGTCATCGCCGATCACATCCGAACGCTCAGTTTTGCGATCGCCGACGGCATCCAGCCGAGTAACGAAGGCCGCGGTTATGTCCTGCGCCGCATCCTGCGCCGCGCGGTGCGTTATGGCCGCACCCTGGGATTTCACGAGCCGTTCTTCTACAACCTCACGAATGTCGTCGCTCGCACAATGAGCGACGTCTTTCCGGAATTGCGCGTGAAAGAAGCCGTGATCAAGGAAACGCTCCGCCGTGAGGAGGAGGGGTTCAACAAGACTCTCGATAAGGGCATCGCCCTCTTCGAGAGCGAAGCAGCGCGGCGGAGCATCTCCGGCGCGTTTGCTTTTCGGTTGTATGATGAACAGGGATTTCCGTTCGACCTGACTGAGCTCATGGCGCGAGAGCGCGGGTTGAGCGTCGATAAAGAAGAATTCGAAAGGTTGATGGACGAGCAACGCACGCGTGCCCGAGCGGCGCAAAAGAAGACCGCGATCGAGCTTTCGGAATCGGATGGCCAGGCGGTCACGCATTTTCTCGGTTACGATCACGACCACACGGGCGCGGATGTTTTGGAGGTCACTTCTGCCAACGGAAAGCCGGCCGTGGTGCTGAACAATTCTGTTTGCTACGCGGAGATGGGAGGGCAGGTCGGCGATACCGGTGAGATGTCGAACGACGATCACCGCTGGAAAATTGCCGACACGCGCAAGGCGGGAGGAACCTGGGTTCACTTGGTTGACGGCGAGGGGAGTCCCGCAGTGGGCGAGCATGTGACGGTCAGGTTTGAGAAGCCGCGGCGCCAGGCGATCGAGCGGCATCACACGGTCACGCACCTTTTGCATTGGGCGTTGCATGAGCTCGTCTCGCGGGACGCGGTGCAGAAGGGAAGCTACGTCGGGCCGGAGAAGTTGACGTTCGATTTTTCGAGCGCGGCGCTAACGGCGGAGCAGAAACGTGAAGTTGGAAAATTGGTGAACGCGAAGGTTAGTGAGAATGCGCCGGTCTCCTGGACGGAGATTCCTTACACGGAGGCGAAGAAGCGGGCGGACATCCAGCAATTCTTTGGAGACAAATACGGCGATACGGTGCGCGTGGTGCAGATCGGCGGAGAACCGGAGCGGCTAAATGGCTATTCGATGGAGCTGTGCGGCGGAACGCATGTGCGCGCGACGGGCGACATCGGGTCGTTCCGGATCGTGAGGGAAGAGGCGATCGCGGCGGGCATTCGGCGGATCGAAGCGGTGGCGGGAGATGCCGCACGGGATTGGGCGCGGCAGGAGGCGGCGAGACAGCAGGAGAAGTTTGAGGCGCTGGCGCGGAGGAAGAATGAAATCGCCGCGTTGCCTGAATTTGAAGTGAGCGCGGAGACAGGCGCGATGCTGGAACAAATCGACGCGCGTTCCGAGCATCTGGCAAAGCTCGACACAAAAGTTCACGAATGGGAAAAGCAACAGGCGAAGGCGTCCGAGGGAGAGTTGCGGAGTCGCGCGGAGGAAATTGCCAAGGAACTGGCCGCTACAAATGGAGCAGACAAAGCCATTGTGGCGAAGCTGCCTGACGCTGACGCGAAGCTGCTCCAGGCAATCGTGGATGCCCTCAAGCCGAAGTTCCGCGGCCCGATTTTCCTCGCGGGAGAAAAGGAGGGACGCGTGGCGTTGATTGCATCCGTGCCCAAGGATCTCGCCTCACAGTTTCAGGCGAACAAGTTGATCCAGGAAATTGCGCCGATTATTGGCGGCAAGGGTGGCGGCCGGCCGGATAACGCGCAAGGCGCCGGCAAAGACGCGGCGAAAATCGACGAAGCTCTGGCGAGAGCGCGCGAGCTTCTCCTGTAGCACTCAAGGAGCGGCGGCCTCCAGACCGCCGACCGAAATAAAACGGCGGTTTGTAAACCGCCGCTCCTTGGTTGAAAAAGCGCGTTCCTAGCTCGGCAACATCAGCGTCACTAACGCGGTCGCGCCCACGGCGAGGACGATGATGAAGAAATAAACCAGCCCGCCGAAGCTAAACTTCACCATCGTCATGAACCACCCCTGGCGGTAGACCCGGCGGATCGACAGAAAAATCTGGACGATGATCGCAATCGTCATTACCGCGATGATCCATCCACCGAGAGCCGGCACCGTCCGATTCGCGCCCATCACCGCGAGTGAGGTCACGATGACCGACACATAAAGAAAGGTATGGATGTGAAGCGCGTAGACCAGGTGCTCGACGTAGTAGCGCCCCTGGCGGATATAGAGAATTTTCAGGACAAAGGCGAAAAGCGGGATGCAGCAAAGCATCATTGCCGGGATGTTGCTTCTCAAGGTTTCGAGGAAAAGCTGCGCCTTGCTTCCGTCTTCGCCGATTTTTTCCCTGACTTGCTTTTCGAGCCAAAGCGCGAACGGCGGTTTCGTCTCGCCTTCACGACCGACGGTGATATGGAAAGGCGCCTTTACCTTTGGCGTCGGCGATACCGTGCCGGGCGGGCTGGGGGGTTCATCGACTGAAACTGCCGGGACGTTGATGTCAGGCGGCGAGGGCACCACTGGCGGCGTGATTTCTTTGTCTGGATCGGGAATCTTGGGAATGCGCGCCATCATGGTGGCCATCTTCGCCCGCTCTTCCGCGCTAAGACTCTTGCGAACTTCGGATTTAATATATGCCTTGAACGCCTTTCTGACCTCGGCGCGTTCTTCCTTCGTAAGAGCGCCCTGTGCTTCGGCTAATTTCATTCGGGCCAGCTCTACCTGTGTGCGCTGTTCCTCTGTGAGAGGAGAGTTTGGTTCGATCATCTTGGCCAGGCTGGCTACGAGCTCCGTGCGATCCTGCGCCGTCAATTGGATGGGGCCTTGCTGGTCCCAGTCGATGGCGCGAGCCAGAAGAAAGAAAATGATGCTCGCGATAAGGTAAATGCGTAGCGGATGAACATACCGGGCGCGCCGGCCGGAGTTGAAGTCGTTCGTGAGCTGCCAGGGGCGAAGCAAAAGCACGTTGAGCGAATGGAGAAACTTCGTGTCCCAATTCAGGAAGGAATCGGCCGCGTCCAGCAAAACGCGAAAGAGCGAACGGCGGTAATCGATCGCATGCTGCCCGCACTGCGAGCAGAACTCGCCCGTGAGCGGAGCGCCGCAATTCTCGCAATGGGTGAGCGGTATCGGCGGCAGCTTCGAGCGGCGCCGCCACCCAAAGATTCCGCGACGCCTCGGCGGCTCTTCGGCCACGGACGATGCGGTGTCAGCCAGGATGATTTGCTCAACTTCGTCGCTCATGGGGTGCCGTCATTTTATCGCG
>DASQLH010000046.1:0-2993 GCA_035630155.1 Chthoniobacterales bacterium | reverse complement strand
TAGGTCACGAGCGGCCTGAAAAGGCCGGGGGCCCCGAGCAGAATGAGTATGCCGGTGAGAAGCGCGACGGTCACCAGCACCAACAGGCCGGTCAGGATTTCATTTCGTTTCAATTGCATCTTGGCTTCCTTCCAGAATCGGTCCTTCAGTGCTGCCGCTCAAGAACTGCGCCACCACGGGGTTTTTCGATTGTTTGAGCTGCTCCGGCTTACCGGCTTCGATTATTTTCCCCTGGTAAAGCATGGCCATCTTGGTGGCGACCCGGAACGCGCTATCCATCTCATGGGTGACAATAACCGAAGTCACTTGCGAATTCTCGGTCAGACTTACGATCAATTCGTCGATGACCGAGCTGATGACCGGGTCGAGGCCGGCCGAGGGTTCGTCAAAAAGAATGAGCTCGGGATCCATGACCAGGGCCCGGGCCAGGCTGATCCGCTTCTTCATGCCCCCGCTCAGCTCGGATGGCATCTGGTCCTTCGTTTCGATCATTCCGACCAGGTTCAATTTTTCGTCCACGATCTCGTCGATCTCCTTTCGGCTTTTCGTCGTCAGCTCTTCCAAAGGCAGGGCGACATTGTCGCGGACGTTGCGCGAACTTAGCAGCGCCGAGTACTGATAGACCATCCCGATCTGGGACCGGATCTGCTGGAGCTTGCGGTGGCGCAGTCGGGAAATTTCAAACTGCTTGAAAGAGACGGAGCCGCTTGTGGGTGGCAGAATTCCAAGAATCAAACGCAGGATCGTGCTCTTGCCGCTGCCGCTCTGACCCATGATGACCAGACGATCCAGTGGCTCGACGACAAGGGAGACCCCCTGGAGCACTTTCTTTTCCTCGAACTCCAGATGGATATCCCGCAGCTCGACGACCGGAGGGGTGAGAGCTTCGTCGGTCATGTGGGAGAGAATACGGTGTAAACGATGTTGAAGAGCGTATCGAAGCCGATGACCACGGTGATGGCCGTCACAACGCTCGAAGTCGTGGATGTGCCGACCCCCGCCGCGCCTCCTTCGACGTTGAGTCCGCGATGACAAGAGATCGCGCCGATGAGCAGCCCGAAAAGCAGGCTCTTGATGATCCCGGTGATGATGTCCTTGATCAGGAGGCTTTGCAGAACGAGGTCGCTGAAGTAAATCCACGCGATATTGAAATACGCTTTCGAGATTAGAAAGGTCGCGAACATGGCCGCGACGCACGAAACCACGGAGAGACAGGGCATCAGGGCGAAAAGAGCCAGCAATCGCGGCGCGACGAGGAAGCGCAGGGGGCTGATCCCCATGGCTTCGATCGCTTCAACTTCCTCCGAAACTTTCATCGTGCCGAGTTCGGCCGTAAATGCCGCGCCGATCCGCGCCGCCAGCATGATTCCGGTCAGGAGCGGCCCCAACTCGCGGGTGAAAGCGATGGAGACGAGCCCCGGGATAAGGCGTTCCATGCCAAAGCGTTCCAGTTGATATCCGGTGAGGAGCGCCATGGTCAGTCCAAGGAAAAACGAGACCATTGCCACCAGGGGCACCGAGCCCACCCCGGCACGCTCGGTATGCCGAAAGAAACTCGAGGCGCGAAAGGGCGCGCGGCCGCGCCGCACGTTGTCCATCGTCTCGGTAAAGGTGTTAACCAGAAACCAAAACATGCTCCCGATCTGGCGCAGAAGACTCCGGCCGGTGTGACCGATTCCCTGCACCACTAGAACGGGATTGGTCTGAATCGTCGCGCTCGACTCGCTGTCCGTGCTGGTCTCTTCCGCCATGGTTCACGGGGAAGTTGCCTCAGTTCGCAGAGGTGCAAAGGAGAAACTATCCCGATTTCTCCTGCTCCTGATCGTGATCATGCTCATGATCCCATGGGTTGGTTCGGCCCTTAAGAAAAGATCAGGAGCATGATCAGGATCAAGAGCAGGAGTTCGGCACGAAGGCGCAAAGCTGAGTTGCGCGCGAGGTGACCCACCTCTACAACTGCCGAACGATGCTTCCGGCGTTCTCACTCGTCATTCCCGCGTTCAATGAAGCTGACCGCATCGGCCAAAACCTGCGGGAAGCGCTGAGCTATTTGCAAACCACCAGCCCGGAAAGCGAGCTGATCGTCGTGAACGACGGCTCGACGGACGCCACTTCGGAAATCGTCCGTGAAGTGTTTGCCGCGCCCGGATCGATCGCGACGCGTTTAATCGAGCACTCGCCGAATCGCGGGAAGGGCGCCGCCGTGCGGGAGGGGTTGCTCGCCGCGACAAGACCGATCGGCCTCTTCTCCGATGCGGACTTCTCCACGCCAATCGATGAAACGCCGAAACTCGTCGAACCAATCGCAGCCGGGGAGGTGGATGTCGCGTTCGGCTCGCGCGCCTTGAACCGGCGCCTGATCGGCAACCGCCAGCCGTGGCGGCGCGAGCAGGCGGGCCGCGTCTTCAACCTGATCGTGCGTGTCGCCACCGGCCTTCCTTTTTGGGACACGCAATGCGGGTTCAAAGCCTTTCGCTTGGATGTTTGCCGCCCGATTCTCGAAGCGGCCAGGGCGGACGGATTCGGCTTCGACGTCGAGCTGCTTTATCTGGCGCAGCAGGCGAATCTACGGATGCGCGAAATCCCGGTGCGCTGGAATCACAACGAGGGCAGCAAGCTGCACGTCATCTACGACAGCTTCCGCATGTTTCGCGAAGTCGTCGAAATACGAATGCGTTGATTAAGCCGATTGCTCGATCAACTCGGCGAACTGGGAAAAGAAGTAACTGGCATCGTGCGGTCCCGGCGCCGCTTCCGGATGATATTGCACGCTGAAGACCGGGAGCTCGCGATGGCGCATTCCCTCGACCGTGCCGTCGTTCAAATTGATGTGCGTCACTTCCATCTCGGATGGCAACGAATCCGCATCGACGGCAAATCCATGATTCTGCGACGTGATCGCCACCTTCCCGGTGCGCAGGTCTTTTACCGGCTGGTTCCCGCCGCGATGCCCGAATTTCAGTTTGAAGGTCTTGCCGCCGGCCGCGAAGCCG
>DASQLH010000045.1:0-2838 GCA_035630155.1 Chthoniobacterales bacterium | reverse complement strand
GCGCCGCCGAGGCGTTTATCCTTCCTTCACACCAGGAGAACTTTGGCATCGCCGTGGTCGAAGCCCTCGCTTGCGCGACTCCGGTCCTGATCTCGAACCAGGTCAACATCTGGCGCGAGATCGAAGCCGATCGCGCTGGCTGCGTGGAGAACGACGACCTCGCGGGGACGACTGCGCTGCTCAACCGTTGGGTCGCGACTCCGCCCGACGTTTGCGCCGGGATGAAGGAAAACGCCAGGAATTGTTTCACGCGCCGCTTCGAGATCGAGCGCGCCACGGATTCATTACTCAAGGTCCTGAATCCATGAAAACCCGTGTTTATCCGTGGCTGCCTTTCTGCTTTTAAGCGTTTATCCTTCACCGCGCATGGAAGAAAAAACACCGGTAAAACCTGAGCAAAGCAGTGCGCAGGAATCGCCCTGGCCCGATGGCGACAAGGCGCTTCGTTTGCTCTGGGAATTTTGCTGGTTTGTCTTTTGCGTCTGGACGCCGAAGCCGGCCAACCCCTGGCGCCTTTTCTGGCTCGACGTTTTCGGCGCCACCATCGAGGGCAAACCGTTCGTGCATCAACGCGCCCGCATCGCCATTCCGTGGCATCTCACCTTGCGCGATCGCGCCTGCCTCGGCGATCGGGCGAACGCCTACAGCCTGGGCGAAATTGAAATCGGCGAGCGGGCCACCGTCGCGCAGGAAGCGTATCTCAGCACTGGCAGCCACGATTTTTCTCACCCGGCGCTTCAGTTGGTCACGGCCAAGATTACCATCGGGGAGGACGCATTTATCGGCGCCCGCGCGTTCGTTATGCCCGGAGTCGAGATCGGCGCACGCAGCGTCATCGGCGCCTGTTCTGTGGTGACGAAGGATGTTCCTCCCGATGTTTTCGCGGCCGGCAACCCGTGCCGAGTTCTCAGGCCGCGCGCATGAGCTTCCCCGGCCGGAACTACGCGGTTCACCTTTTTTGGAAAACCACCGCGCGTTTCCCCGCGGTGCGGCGTTGGCTGACGCGACTCTTCGTGCCGTCGCGTGACATGGATCTGCAACTTTTCGGCGCGCCCTTGCGAATCAATTCAAGGGAAGAAATCGGACTGGCCCGCGCCTGGCGGCAGTCCGACAAAAACATCATCTTTCGCGATGAGGTCGCGACGTTGCTGAACCTCAGCCTTCTCCTGCAGCCCGGTGATATTTTCGTCGATATCGGCGCCAATGTTGGCCTTTACAGCTCCATCCTCAGCCGTTTCGCCCATGCTTTCCCGACTACGCAATTCATCGCCATCGAGCCGAACCCGCAGACAGCCAACCGGCTGCGCGAGTCCGTCCGAAATGCTCCCGTCACGATTTTGAACGTCGCGGTCTCTGACAAAGAATCGGAGCTGGCCTTTCAACGCGGGATCACATCTGGCGTGTTTAAGGTTGTCGAACCCGGCCAGCCGGGCGCCACCATCGTGCCTTGCCAGAAATTGGATTCGCTTCCCATTCCGGAGGGCGATCTTGTTTTGAAAATCGACGTCGAGGAGCATGAGCTGCAAGTCCTGCTCGGCGCGGAGGAATTGCTGAAATCAGGCCGGGTAAAGGTGGTATATCTCGACGGCTACAGCTCGGAGCTCATCCCGCCGCTCCTGCGCCGGCACGGCTTTAAATTTTTCGAGGGCCGCACGCTGGCTCGTTCCGACACCGAGGTCCCCCCTTACTCGTTGCTGGCCATTCATGAAACCCGGTTGAATGCGGTATGAGCGAGCCAGGGAAAAAAGCCGTTCCAATCTCCATCATTGTTCCGGTGCGCAACGAGGCGGAAAATCTGCCGCGCTGTCTCGATTCCGTGAAATGGGCGGACGAAATCTTCGTCGTCGATTCCCACAGCACTGATGAAACCGGGCCGATCGCCGAAGCGCGCGGCGCGAAAGTTGTGCAGTTCGATTTCAACGGCACCTGGCCGAAGAAAAAGAATTGGGCGCTCGAGAACCTGCCTTTCAAGAACGAATGGGTCTTCATCCTCGACGCGGACGAGGTCCTGCCGCCGGAAGCGGAAACCGAATTCGCGGGCGCCATCGCGGAGGCCGGTGAGGCGGCTGGTTATTGGATCAACCGGCGCTTCATGTTCATGGGAAAATGGCTGCGGCATTCCTATTATCCAAATTGGAACCTGCGCCTCTTTCGCCATGCGTTGGGTCGCTACGAAAAATTAACCGACGCGGACACGCGCAGCGGCGACAACGAAGTGCATGAGCACGTGATCGTGCGGGGCCCGACCGGCCGGCTCCGTTGCGAGATGGACCATTACGCGTTTCCGACCGTGGAGGTTTTCGTCGAAAAACATAACCGGTATTCGAACTGGGAGGCGCGCGTCTCGGCGGACCGGCAACTCTCCGGCAGCGCGGCCCAAATCAGCAGCGGTCACGTTGAGCGCCGCCGGAAACTAAAACAGCTTTCGCAACGCCTGCCGTTCCGTCCGCTGCTCCGTTTCCTCTACATTTATATCTGGCAAAAAGGTTTTCTCGACGGGCGCGAGGGCTTTTACTTCGCCCGGCTCCACGCGCTTTATGAATTCCTGTCGGTCGCGAAGACCTACGAGCTGACGAAGCGTTCTTAATAATGCGCGTCATCATCTGGGGAATAAACTACGCGCCGGAGTTTACCGGGATTGCTCCGCATAGCGTGGCTTTGTGCGAGTTCCTCCGCGGGGTGGGGCATGAAGTCGAAATGGTCACGAGCTTCGCCTATTACCCGACGTGGCAGAAGCGGCCGGAAGATCGGGGACACCTTTACCGGACAGACCTTGTGAACGGCGTTCCTGTCCATCGCTGCTGGCATTTTGTTCCCGCGAAAGTTTCAGCGCTCAAA
>DASQLH010000044.1:0-4278 GCA_035630155.1 Chthoniobacterales bacterium | reverse complement strand
CTTCGCCCGCTTTTCCGGGTCGAGATAATGCGACGGATCGATCCGCCGTTTCCAATCCAGCCAAAGTTTTCTCGAGTTCTCCGTGTTGAGATCGTCCTCGATCTTGAACCCGAGCCCGCGCGCAAAATTCTGCGCGCCTTTGCCGACAATCAGGTGATGGTCCGTCTGCTCCATGACCGCCTTGGCCACGAGCGACGGCGTTCGCACCCCTTCGAGCGACGCTACGCCACCCGCGCGCCGCTTCGGCCCATGCATGCAACACGAATCGAGTTGCACCACGCCGTCCGCGTTTGGCAAACCGCCGTAGCCCACGCTGTCATCGAGCGGATCGAGCTCGGTGATGTTTACGCCTGCGATCAACGCATCGAGCACATCGCTGCCGCCCGAGGTCATCATCGTGAACGCCTTCTGCACGCAAGTCATGTCGCCGCCATTCTTGAACTTGTTCCCATTGGCCGAAGCGATCACCACGGGCTTTGCTGGTTTCGAGCTCATCACGGTAGGAGCCTGTCCCAAAAGCGCCCGCGGCGCGACCGCCAGCGTCAATCCACCCGCCACACTCGACTTCACAAAACGGCGTCTATTCATGCCGCGATCAAATCACGGGACGGTCACGCCTGGCAATGCGCGTTTCCTTAGCGCTTGTGAAATTCGCCAGGAACGTTTCGCTTTGTCTGGTCAGGCACCGTATGTAAGCTCAAAGCGGCGCCCCCCCACTCTTTGAACGACTCAAACAACCATGGACCAGGCGAAGCAGCGAACTCCCGAAAGCATTCGCGGTCGCTGATCTTGTGTCTCGTTGGATCGTCCTCGTGATGCCACGCTTGCTTGTTGCTCTCGTCGCTTCCGCGATCGTGGTGGCATGTTCGATTCAGCTTATGGCCGAGCCCTCCAAAGTCCTGAAAATCGCCGTCACCGCCGATGGCCATGTTACTGCGGACGGGCGCGCAGTTAGTATTGAAGCGTTGACTCCGATTCTCCGCGATCTGGCGAAGAGCAAGGGAACCGTGTGGTATTACCGTGAGGCATCCGGAGCAGAACCGCACCCTAACGCCCTCAAAGTGTTGAGCGCGATCGTGGACCACAGTTTGCCGATCAGCCTCTCCACCAAGCCCGATTTTTCCGACGTGGTGGACGACAAAGGCCGATCGGTTCCACGCCAATGAGCATGAGGCGCGAACGTCAAGCTTCCGGAGACAATCTCGGTTATGGGCGATCCCATCCGGCGTCTGCCAGATCGTCGTTTCCATTAGTGTTGCGGCAACATTGATCATCTACAACTCGTTGAACCAAGGTGATTCAAATCATTCCGTTTACCGCGCAGCACGTGAAGGAGGTGGGCGCGCTCATCGTCGGCATCCAGCGGGATGAGTTCGAAATCGCGATCACGTTAGAGGATCAGCCTGACCTTGAGGACATCCCGGGTTTCTACCAGCAAGGGGAAGGAAACTTCTGGGTTGCGCTCGCGGAGGGGAAGGTCGTCGGCACCGTGGCGCTGCTCGATCTCGGCAACCATCAGGGTGCGCTGCGCAAGATGTTCGTCCACGCAGGCTATCGGGGACCTGGACACGGCGTTTCCGCGCGCCTGCTTGAGACCCTCCTCGATTGGTCCCGCGTGCGGGGCGTAAAAGAGGTTTACCTCGGCACTACCGAGAAGTTCCGGGCCGCTCATCGATTCTACGAGCGCAACGGTTTTCAGCTGGTCCCCGCCGACGAATTGCCGCCGCGCTTTCTCAAAATGGTGGTGGACACCAGGTTCTACCGCCTCGCGCTCTAGCAGTGCAAAACCGTCTGGACGGAACGCGCGGGCGCGGTGACGATTTGCGTCATGAGCGTTACTCTTGATCCTTCGCCAATTTTACAGACTGCATTCGGCTTTTGGTCGTCGAAAGTTTTGTTGAGCGCGGTCGAGCTGGGGGTGTTCACGATCTTGAAGGATCGGAAAATGACGGGCACGGAGCTGGCGCAAGCGACCGGGATGCATCCGCGCGGGATCAGCGATTTCTTCGATGCGCTGGTGGCGATGAAGTTTTTGGAACGGGAGGGGGACTCCGAAGGCATTTCGCGAGCAGGCGGAACGGCGGCGCGCTATTCGAATACGCCGCTGACGGCGCTGTATCTCGATCGCGATAGTCCGCGCTACATCGGCGGGATTCTCGAGATGTTGAACGGGCGGCTCTTCGAATTCTGGAACGATCTGCCGGAAGCGCTTCGGACGGGCAAGCCGCAGAATGAGATGAAGGGAGGGGGCAAGGGGATGTTTGAGGAGCTGTATGCCGATCCGGCGAGGCTGGAGCAGTTTCTCGGCGGGATGACCGGTTTGTCCCGGCTCAATTTCGAGGCGTTTGCCGAGAAATTCGATTTCAGCCAATTCAAGACGCTCTGCGATGTGGGCGGCGCGACGGGTTTGCTCTCCGTGGAGGTGGCGAAGCGGCATCCGCAGATGCGCTGCGTTTCATTCGACCTGCCGGTGGTGGAACCAATCGCCAAACGAAGCATCGCGGCGGCCGGCCTGAGCGATCGCGTTAGCACGGCGAGCGGAGATTTTTTTGCCGATCCGTTGCCGAAGGCGGACGTGATCACGATGGGGATGATCCTGCACGATTGGAATCTTGAGCGGAAAAAGCGGCTGATCCGCGCGGCTTACGATGCGTTGCCGCCCGGCGGCGCGTTTGTGGCGATCGAGGCGCTGATCGACGACGCGCGGCGCGAAAATCTCTTCGGCTTGTTGATGTCGCTCAACATGCTGATCGAGTTTGGCGACGCCTTCGATTATTCCGGCGCCGATTTTCGGGAGTGGTGCCGGGAAGCGGGATTCCAGCGCTTCGAGGTCATTCACCTGTTCGGGCCGTCGAGCGCTGCGGTGGCGTACAAATAGTAGCGGACTAGGGAATCGCTACCGCCAAGTATAGCCGTAGGCGAAGGGCATTCGCACTTCAGTTACGCTGTTAGGCCGAAAACGCCATTTCTTTAGCCATTTCACGGCGCGCGCATTCAAGTCGGCATAGCCAAGCCCCTGAATCGCTTTTGCGTCCGCCACAGTGCCGTCCGGGTTGACGGAGAGCACGAACATCGAGGGGCGGAATCGTTGATAGGTGAGAGTCGTCGACCATCCATCAGCTGGCGGCTCGTAGACGACGTAATTGTTGAACGCCATCCCTGAGACCGTTTTGCCCTGCGTCGTTGTCAGCGAATAAAGCGCGAGATATTTGAGCGAGCCAGCCATCGGATCGAATCGAATAATGACGGCGATCCCGCGCCCGTCTTCACCCACCCGCATTACAACCGCCGCGCCATGCCAGACCTGAATGGCGCCCAGGCTGGCAGATCCAGTTGGACCGCTGATTTTCGTTTCGTTCGTAACATGAAAAACGTAACTCTTGCCTTCCGACTTCAGCGTGATGGTCTTGCGCGAGAGATCGATTGCCTTCACTTGTCCGTAAAAGGTGTGGAGTTCGGCGGCGGGCGCAGCCTCTGCCGGCGTCAAAGCGACAGCGAAAAAGCCGGCGACCAAAGCTGCGAAGATCGTCCGGGGTGGCATGTCCCCAGTTTCAAAGGGTGAGCACTTCCATGCAAACCTAAATTCACCCACGATCGAAGACCGAAATTATCCCTAATTTTCGGGCGGCTCGCGCGTTAGACTTGGTGAGAACACGATGCACAGCGTCCGAGTCGAGGTGGGAAATATGAACGGCCAGGAGATGGACGCGCTGGTGCGGCGATTTGAACGCCCGCTTCTCCAATATGCGACTCGGATCCTGGGCGACAGCGACCGGGCCCGGGACGTGGTCCAGGAAACTTTCGTGAAATTCCAAAATGAAAAGCGGGAACAGCTCGATGACGCGCCGGCGAAGTGGCTTTTCACGGTCTGCCGGAATGGAGCGCTCAACATTTGCCGGAAAGAAAAACGGATGACGTATCTCGACCAGGAACTTTTGGAGGCGCGCGCGAGCGAGCAACCGGCTCCCTCCGAGAAACTCGAGGCACAGGAAGCGAGCGGATTCCTGTTGAAGATCCTGGGCACGCTCCCGCCACGGCAACAGGAGGTGCTCCAGTTGAAATTTCAAAACGACCTGAGCTACCAGGAGATCAGCGAAATCACGAAGCTCTCGGTGAGCAACGTGGGCGTCCTCATTCACAACGCCTTGAAAACTCTGCGGCAACGTTACGGGCAGGCGTCCCGGGATTTCCTGCCGTTCACACCCCGAATCGTCTCATGAAAATTAATCTCGATGATCCCAACCTGACGGCGTTCGCGCTCGGCGAGCTGCCCCCGAC
>DASQLH010000043.1:0-2240 GCA_035630155.1 Chthoniobacterales bacterium | reverse complement strand
CCACCAGCCGTGACCCATCAGGTGGTTGGTGGCCCAGTTGCGGCTGGTGCGGCAGGCGTTTGCGTAATCGCGAAATTTTTCCCGCCACTCGTAGCTGTCCCAATCTTTCACGCCGGTGAAGCGTGCCCAAACGGCGTTGATGGGGTGCTCCGTATTTTGGGAAAAGTTGCCGAGCTTTCGGGCGAGCAGGGCGGCGCGCCCGCTGGCGTCCACGAGCCAGCGAGTGCTTACGCGCGTCTGCGAACCATAGGCCTCATAGGACAAATAGGACTTATCTGTTTCCAGCTCCAGGCCGGTGACTTTGGCGGGGCGTGCCAGTTCGCAGCCGGCTTCCACGGCCACATCGAGCATATGCTGGTCGAGCGTGCTGCGGTCCACCTGGAAAGTGGGCAGCCGGGCTTGATAGCGGGCGCCCAGCTCCACGCAATCGTCGAAGGCCTGGTCCGGCCGGTTTGAAAACCACATGCGCAGGCCCTGCTTGGCCAGATGATGATGCCCGAGATAATTCGTGAGCCCAAGCAGGCGCGTCATGTAGCAACTGCTCAGTTCGGTGGTCGATTCGCCTACCTTGCGATCGAACTCCGCGGCCTTCTCGATAATGAGGACACGCGCGGCGGGATGCTTGCGCTTCAACATCAGCGCCGTGGCGGCGCCGGAAAATGCGCCCCCCACGATCACTACATCGTAATCGAGTTTCATCGCAGCGAAGATGATGGACTTTGCCAGGTGCGAACGCAATGGCGTAGCTGTAGCCGCGGTCCCGCAGGCGCGGGATCGCCACGTCGAGAGAACGCCTCGACGTAGCGAGGCGGCTACAGCGCGAAAGTGCTGCCGTTTCTACTCCGCAGTGTAGAATCCCGGCGATGCCCGCTGCGCAACGGATCGACATGCATGTCCATATGGTGGGGAATGGCGTCGCCGGCTCCGGCGGCTGGCTTCGGTTGAAGGGCTGGCACAAATGGCTTGCCGGTTTCATGCTGCGCCAGCTCGGCATTCCGGCCAGCGCGCTGGAAGGCGATTTGGAATCCATTTACGCCGATCATCTGGCGCAACTCGTCCGCGGCTCGTCGATGGATGCGGTAGTGCTGCTCGCCCATGAACGCGTCCATGATCCGGACGGGACGCCACGGGACGATCTCGGTTCCATGTTCGTGCCGAACGATGTCGTGCTCGGGCTTGCCAAAACGTTTCCGGAATTCCTTCCCGGCGTGTCGATTCATCCCGCGCGCCGGGACGCGCTCGATGAACTCGACCGCTGTCTCGCTGGCGGCGCGGTCCTGATGAAGTGTCTGCCCAACTGCCAGAACATCGATTGTTCGGACAAGCGTTACCGGCCGTTTTGGGAGCGAATGGCGGCAGCCGGCCTCCCGCTTCTCGCCCACACCGGCGGCGAGCACACGGTGCCCGTGGTCAACGCTGCGCTGGCGGATCCCAAACTGCTGCGGTTTCCCCTCGAATGTGGCGTGACCGTTATCGCCGCGCATTGCGCCACCAGGAGCGGCGCGTTCGACCACGATTACTTCGACGACTGGGTGGAAATGTTGAGCAAGTTTCCCAACCTTTACGGCGACATTAGCGCGATGATTTCGCTGAACCGCTGCGGCCATCTGCGCGATTGCCTGCGCGGCGGGATCGCTCCCCGGATTTTGCATGGCAGCGATTTCCCGGTGCCAGTGCTCGGGCATCGCATGTGGCTTCAACGCTGGATCGACTGGCCGACGTTTCGGCGCTGCCAAAGGATTGCCAATCCGCTGGAACGCGACTGGGAATTCAAGCGCGCGCTCGGATTCACGAACGAGATCGCGACGCGGCCAGCGGGGCTGCTCCGGCTATGATCTTTTCAAACGCTCGCTTGATTTTCCCGGACGGAATCCGCGACGGTCTCGAGGTCGTCGTCGAGACTGGAAAAATAGCCGACATTCGCGAGCGGTCGGCAGCTGACTCGATCGATCTGGCCGGAAACTATCTCGCGCCGGGCTTCATCGATCTTCACGTCCACGGTGCTCTCGGACGCGACACGATGGAAGCAACGTCGGAGAGTTTCCGCGTTATCTGCGATTATCACGCAACTGGCGGCACCACGTCGCTGTTGCTGACGACGGTGACCGCGCCAATCCCTGAAATCGTCAAGGTGCTGCGAGCGGTGCGAACATTGGCTGGCAGCATCAAGCAAATTGCGGGCGTCCACGTCGAAGGACCGTTCATTTCCAGGAAGCGTGCTGGAGCCCAACGCACCGAGT
>DASQLH010000042.1:0-4544 GCA_035630155.1 Chthoniobacterales bacterium | reverse complement strand
GCGCCTCTCGCGAGCATAGTCGCAAGGTTGGCTTATGGCTTTCAGCACTCGCGAAATCGAATCTCCTGATCCTGCGACGCGCGTCGCTGTGGCGGAGGCGCGGATGCAGGAAAATCTCGGCGACATCGGCGAGAAAATGGTCCTCAACATGGGGCCGTCGCACCCGGCCACGCATGGCGTTCTGCGGCTCGTGCTCGAGATGGACGGCGAGACCATCACCAAAGCGACCCCCGATGTCGGTTACCTCCATCGCGGCGACGAAAAAATCGCTGAGAACATGCAATACAACCAGTTCGTGCCTTACACGGACCGGCTCGATTATCTCGCGCCCCTGGCGAACAACGTGGCTTACGCGCTCGCCGTGGAGAAACTGATGGGTTGGGAATTGCCTCCGCGAGGAAAGGCCATCCGCGTGATCTGTTGCGAAACGGCGCGCATCTCCGCCCACCTCCTCGGGCTCGGCGCGATGGCGCTCGACCTCGGCGCGATGACGGCGTTCCTCTACACGTTCACCGAACGCGAGAAGCTCTACAATCTTTTCGAGCTCCTGACCGGCGCGCGCTTCACCACTTCCTACACGCGTGTCGGCGGTCAGATTCGCGATCTGCCCGAAACGTTCATCCCGCAGCTCGAGAAGTTCCTCGACGGTTTCATTCCGCAGCTTGACGAGGTTGACAAACTCCTGACGCGCAATCGCATTTTCGTCGATCGCACGCGCGACGTTGGCGTGATCCCGCGCGAGCGCGCGATCGCCTATGCGCTCTCGGGACCGAACCTGCGCGGCAGCGGCGTCGATCACGACCTGCGGCGGAAGCATCCGTATCTGGATTACGACAAGTACGATTTCGAGGTCGCCATCGGCACGGCCGGCGATTGTTACGATCGCTACCTGGTGCGCATCGAAGAGATGCGGCAAAGCGCGCGGATCTTGCGGCAGGTAATCGAGAAATTGCCGGACGGCGAAATCAATGTGGTCGACTGGAAAAACATGCCGCCGCCCAAATCGCGCGTGATGACGAAGATGGAGGAGCTCATCCACCATTTTATCGTGGTGACGGAAGGACTCGACGCACCGCCGGGCGAAATCTATTTCGCGGCCGAGAATCCAAAGGGTGAGCTGGGTTTTTACATCAACAGCAAAGGCGGCGGCGTTCCGCATCGGCTTAAGATCCGGGCGCCCTCGTTTGTGAACCTCAGCATTTTGCCGGAGCTTTTGCCCGGTTGCTCGTTGAGCGACGTCGTCGCCGTGCTCGGCAGTCTGGACTTCGTCATGGGTGAATGCGACAGATGACAGACACACGTATGGGACAAAAAATTGCGCGCTCGCTCGTGATCCTCTCCTGCTTCGCGATCCTGCTTTCCCTGGCCGGTTGCGATCGCAATCCGCTCTCCGGTTCGCGGCTGACGAAAGCGAATTACGATCAGATCAAGCTCGGGATGAGCAAGGCGCAGGTGGAACATATTCTGGGACCACCGACCACCATGGAAAGCAAAGACATGATCATTTTCCGAAAGACGACCTACAAGTATGAGGACGGGAAGAAATTCGCGATCATCGACTTCAAGAACGACGAGGTCGAGGGGAAGGATGCGAACCTCGACAAATAAGGAATGGCGATGATTTACCAGCTGAAAAACGTGCGCCGCTTTCTTCGGTGCGTTTGTGTCGTAGCGATATTTGCGTTCGCCGTCACCGCCTGCAATCCGTCGAAGCGCCTGACGAAGGCCAACGTCGATGAAGTGCAGGAAGGAATGGCGAAGAAGCAGGTGGAATCGATCCTCGGGCCGCCCACGACCATCGACACGAAGGATTTCGTCCTCCTGAAAAAGACGGTTTACGTCTACGCCCAGGGCAAGGAATCGGTCACCATCATTTTCAAAGACGACAAGGTGCAAACGAAGGCCAGCACGTTGTCGGAATAAACCCGCGTCGTCTCTGTGGACCCGACGAACACGCGCATCTCCACCGAGCTGGAGCGGAAAATGGACGAAGCGATCGGCCGCTATCCGGCCGATCGGAAACGCAGCGCTGCGATGCCGCTGCTCCATCTCTGGCAGGAGGAGTTTGGATTCATCAGTGACGAAGGCGTGCGCTGGATCGCGGCGAAGCTCGAGCTGCAGCCGATTAACATTCTCGAGCTGGTCACGTTCTACCCGATGTACCGCCAGGCGCCTGCGGGCAAAACGCACATCCGCGTTTGCCGTACCTTGAGCTGCGCGATGGCCGGCAGCTATCAGGTGATGGAAAACGCCTGCGCCGCGGCCGGGATTCACCGGCATCGCGACGACAACGGCATGCACCATCCGTTTTCGGTGAGCAAGGATGGTAAATACAGCATTGAGTTCGTCGAGTGTCTGGCGAGCTGCGGCACCGCCCCGGTTTGCATGGTGCAGGACGAACTTGTCGAGAATGTCCGCCCGGAAGCGGCGTCTGCTCTCCTCACGCATCCCGCATCCCGCATCCCGCATCCCGCCCCTCATCCCCTCGAGCATCGCCTCATTTTCAAGAACATCGGGAGCCCGGACTGGAGCATCGACATCGATTGCTACCTGCGCCACGGCGGCTACGAGCAGTTGAAGCGGGCCGTGAAAATGTCGCGCACCGAAATTGTCAACGAGGTGAAGACTTCCGGCCTGCGCGGCCGCGGCGGCGCCGGTTTCCCGTGCGGTGTGAAGTGGAGCTTCATCAAGGCCGATGAGAAAAGGCCGGTTTATCTCATCTGCAATGCCGACGAATCGGAACCCGGCACATTCAAGGATCGCTACATCATTCATGAGGATCCGCACCAGTTGCTCGAGGGCATTCTCATCTCCTGTTTCGCTCTGAACGCCAAGACGGCCTACATCTATATTCGCGGCGAGTTTCCCGAAGGTGCCAGGATCCTGGGACGCGCCATCGAAGAGGCGCGCAAGAAGAACTTTCTCGGGAAGGACATGCTCGGGACCAGCTTCGATGTTGAGATTTACATTCATCGCGGCGCCGGCGCCTACATTTGCGGCGAGGAAACCGGCCTGATCGAATCACTCGAAGGCAAGCGCGCCTATCCGCGGATCAAGCCGCCCTACTTCCCCGCCGTGCTCGGTCTCTACATGTGCCCGACGATCGTGAACAACGTCGAGACGCTTTGCCACGTGAAGCACATCCTCGAGATGGGCGGCGGCAGATACGCCAGCCTCGGCCGGGCGAATAACACCGGCACGCGCATCGTTTGCGTCAGCGGCGACGTGCAGCGGCCCGGTTATTTCGAAATCGAAGTCGGCGCGGTGACGATGGGCCAGCTGATTTACGATATGGCGGGCGGGCTGCGTTATGGCCGGCAGGTCAAAGCGGTCATCCCCGGCGGAAGCTCTGCGAAAGTTCTGCGGGCGGACGAACGGTTCAAACTGAAGCTTAAGCAGCCCGACGGTTCGATGGCCGAGCAGGAGGCGTCGCTCTTCGATATCCCGATGGATTTCGATTCGCTCGCCGCGGCCGGCTCGATGGCGGGCTCCGGTGGGGTCATCGTCCTCGATGATTCTCGCGACATGGTTTGGACGCTGAACAACATCAACGAATTTTACGCCCACGAGAGCTGCGGGCAGTGCACGCCCTGCCGCGAAGGCTCGCTTTGGATGCAGAAGATCACCGACCGCATGTTGCTCGGTGGCGGCGTGGTGCAGGACCCCGATACCTTGAAGACTGTCGCGGACAACATCGCGGGCCGAACGATCTGCGCCTTCGGCGAAGCGTGCGCCTGGCCGACCCAGAGCTTCGTCGAAAAATTCCGGGAAGAATTTGCCGCGCGCAGCCAGAAGCCGGTTCCGCCGCCGATGCCTCCGGAATACACTCCCGGCGAATTGATCGATGAGGCAGCAATCGACACCATTCCGCTTAAGCGCAATCCCGGTAGGGAAGAGACCGCGACCGCCGGAACGATCTGATATGAACTCAGCTACTCGTGCTCATGCTCGTGATCGTAATCGTGCTCGATCCTTTTCGAGTTCGATCGCGAGCAGGAGCACGAGCACGATGACGAAGGACTAATGGCGGACACACCACCACCACCGCAGATGGTCAACGTCCAGATTAACGGCGTCTGGCATGAGTTTCCGAAGGGCACGCGCCTGATCGAGGCGTGCGAACAGGCGGGCAGCTACGTGCCGCGTTATTGCTACCACAAGAAGCTCAGCTCACCCGGCAACTGTCGCATGTGCCTGATCGAAATGGGCCTGCCGAAAATGGGCCCGGATCGCAAACCGGAGCTCGGGGAGGACGGAAAGCCGCTGATTAATTGGATGCCGCGCCCGCAGATTTCGTGTGCGCAGGATGTGAGCGAAGGCATGGGAGTTCGCACCGATTCGCCCCTCGCGCAGGAGTGCCGCAAAGGCGTGATGGAATTTTTGCTCATCAATCATCCGCTCGATTGCCCGATCTGCGACCAGGCCGGCGAATGCCGCTTGCAGGAATTCAGCGTCGAATACGGGCGCGCCGATTCGCGCTTCCTCGAGAACAAGGTCAAAAAACCGAAGAACATCGAGCTCGGGCCGCGGGTCACGCTGGATGA
>DASQLH010000041.1:0-8814 GCA_035630155.1 Chthoniobacterales bacterium | reverse complement strand
AACGCCATCAATAAGGAAGCACATGGCGATGCCGACGTTCGCCATCAGGAAACCAGCGATCGACGGGCCGATGATGCGGGCGCAGTTGAAGGCGGAACTGTTGAGCGAGATCGCGTTCATCAAATCTTCGCGGCTGGTCATCTCGATAACGAACGATTGCCGCGCCGGCATGTCGAACGCCATGTTAATTCCACCCAGGACCGCGAGCACGATGATGTGCCAGGGCTGGACGACGTTCGTCCAGACCAGCGCCGCCATGGAGAGCGACAGGATCATCGAACAGACCTGCGTCATGACGATGACAGATCGTTTCTTGTAACGATCGGCTACCCACCCGCCCCAGGTCGCAAAGAAAAGCATCGGCGCGGAAGCGGCCGCTGCGACGAGCCCGAGGAGCGCTTTCGACCCGGTGAGCTGATAGACGAGCCAGCCTTGCGCGGTCGTCGTCATCCAGCTGCCGGTGAAGGAGATGAGCTGGCCAAAAAAATAGAGGCGGAAATTCCGGTGTTTAAAGGCCGAGAATGTCTTGCGAAATGAGAGACCGCTCGTGGCGACGCGCCGCGGCCGGCCCGTCATGTCTTCCGGGACGTTCGCCGTGGTGGAATGGTCTGGGTCGAGCGCGGAAGGCATTGGACAGAGGTCGGAAAGCGAACTCTAGCAGCGAAGTTAAATCTCCCAAACGGACCGGAAGCGGATAAGAATGCGGAACGATGTTCCGAATCTTCCTCCTGATTCTGATTCCGTATGCGCTGGTGCTTTCGGCGCTGCTCTGGCGCAGGGCGCCGGTCGGTCGCGCCCGCCGAGCCTCCTTGAGCGCGTCGGGCGATCCGATGCGGGTGTTGGTCATCGGCGCGACCGGCGGAACGGGCCGCGAACTCGTCCACCAAGCCCTCGCGCAAGGCCATCAGGTCACCGCGTTCGTCCGCGATCCGGCCAGGCTACAAATCGAGCATGCAAATCTGCGCGTGGCTCAAGGCGATGTCCTCGATTACGCGACGGTGGAATCGGCCATGCGCGGGCAGGACGCGGTTTTGAGCGCGCTCGGGCACCGGCGCTTTTTTTATCCGAACAGGATTCAATCGGACGGAATGCGGAATGTCCTCACGGCGATGCAGGCGTGCGAGGTGCCGCGGCTCATTTGCGAAACGGCGCTTGGGATCGGCAGCAGCGTGGGCCGGCTGGGATTGCCCCATACCTTTTTCATTATGCCGCTCATCCTCGGGTTCTACATGTGGGATAAACTGCGCCAGGAGGAGCTCATCATGGCGAGCGACCGGGATTGGGTGATCGTGCGGCCAGGCGTGCTGACCAGTGGCGCCGCGCGCGGCGTCTATCGACATGGACCGAAAGTCGGAAGTTATTTTTGGCCGGTGAGGATTTCGCGGGCGGACGTCGCGGATTTCATGTTGAAACAATTGAAGGACGACACCTACCTCGGAATGGCGCCCGGCCTTGGCTGGTAGTTCCAGCCCGACCCGTCGAGCGTCAGTCCAAAAGCGCCCCTGGGGCGCGGCGGAATAAAGCCCGGAGTGATCGCAGCGAACTCCGGGAACCGATGCCAGGATTTCTAAACCCCCGAAAGGGGGCGGCGGAAGCGGCGTCTCAGGAACGTTCGGCGCCTGCTTTGAATTGGGCATCTCCGTCGCCCCTTTCAAGGGCTTTGTCTGTTTTTTGGATGATGATCCCGGAGTTCCGCTGCGCTCCACTCCGGCTTTAGTCCTCCGCACCTCCGGTGCTAACTCGGCGGGGGTCAACCTTGCATGAGGTTGACACTCCCACCGGGATGCCAATGAAGGGCGACTCTGCGGAAAAAATAATTGGGTTGGCGCGCGAACAGCTTTCTAGACAAAGCATGCGGTCCTTCAGTTCGAGCCTCTCGCTTCGAAGCAGGGCCGCCTTCTTTTTCGCGGTGCTCGCGGTCCTCTTCCTCTGCCTGCCGGATGCGGAAGCCCGGCCCTCCCGGCAACGCAAACGCGCTGCGTTCGCGGTCGCGCTGCAACCGTTCTCACTTGTGCGTTCGGTGGTTCATGAAGTCGCGGCGCCGGTGGTGCGTAAAGCGCCCCGCATTTTGGCGGCGACTGCGGCTGCGCCGATAAGAGTCGCGTACTACGCGCCGCCCAGGCTTCGCCCCCGTGTTCCTCGTGCGGAACAGATTTACGAAGAGGACGACGAGTCCGCCGTGAAGCCGATTCGCGTCGCCTATCAGGTCCCGGGACGTGGGCGAACAGCCGCGCCTCAGCAGGAAGATTACGATCGGGATGAAGAACAGGAAACCGGGCAAATTGAGCGCCGGGGAGACCGGCCCATCGTATCGGGCAGCCGGGCGGTTTTGCGCAACGGAGTGGCGTACGCGCCTTCGCGCGCCCCGCAAAGTGTGAAGAATGCGATCTGGGCCGCGAACACGCTCCGCCGTAAGCCGTATGTCTGGGGCGGCGGACACGGATCATTTTACGATCGCGGCTATGATTGCTCGGGCACCGTTTCCTTTGCGCTGCATGGCGCGGGCTTACTGAATTCGCCCCTGCCTTCGAGCGAGCTGATGCGGTATGGCGAACGAGGCCGCGGCCGCTGGATCACTGTTTATTCGCGGCGCGGCCATACGTTTGCAGTCATCGCCGGCCTGCGTCTCGACACGACCGATCTGGGCCGTGGCGGCGACGTCGGACCTCGCTGGTATGCCTACGGCCGCGACACCGGCGGCTACGTCGCCCGGCATCCGGCCGGGATGTAAATTAACCGCGGATTGCGCGGATAACACGGATTTGAAGACCATCTTTGGTCTGTCTGATCCTGTTCGACACCTCCCTTTTCGGATTGGGAAGCTACGAAGTTATGAGCTAACAGCTTTCGCTCCCTGATTCCTATCCGCGGCATCCGCGTAATCCGCGGTTAAAACTCTCAACTTTCCTGAATCCAAACCACCCGGGAGCTGCATCTCATTCAAAAGAGATCCAATTCCTATGAACACCATCATGATCCGGCCCTTTGCGGCCGTTAAACTCCTGACCTTCGCGGCCCTGGCCCTGGGCGGCTGCCGGGTCAGCGGCATCAGGGGCAACGGCGACATCGTGACCCAAAACCGGGCCGTGCAGGAGTTCGCCAGCGTGGAAGCCGAAGGCGCTTTCACCATTGATTGGGTCCAAGGCCCACCTTCCTGCACCATTACCACAGACGAGAATTTGCAGTCGCGAGTGGAGACCCGGATGCACGGTTCCCGGCTGGAGCTGAGCTGGCATGGGCAACTGCGACCGACCCGCGGAGTGAAGGTGAAAATTTCCAGCTCCACCCTGACCGCCGCGCGGCTGACGGGCGCGGTCCGCCTGAATGCAACGAGAATTTCCGGCAAAGGCTTTTACCTCGATGGCAGCGGCGCGACGCGCGTGACCGTGGATGGGATGGTCGACGAGTTGCTGGCCACGATGGCCGGCGCGAGCAAGCTGGACGCCGAGGACTTGCAGGTGAAAACGGCGCAACTCTCCATTTCCGGCGCCGGCAAGGCCGAGGTTTGGGCGAGCGATAGCCTGAAGGTGTCGATCTCCGGCGCGGGCAAGGTGACCTACCGGGGCAATCCGACAGTCGAGAAAGATATCAGCGGCGCCGGCAGCGTGCGAAAGCGCGACTGAAAAAGGTTGAGCGGCGGGCCGGCTTCGCCAAGGCTAGGTGCGTGGCAGACGACAAATCACCGGCCGGTTTTTCTTACAACACGCGGCTCAACATCCTGCATAGCCCGCTCGAGGTAATCGACGTCGGCGGGCTGGTCGATGCGTGCACCGATAAGTGGTATAACCAGACGCTTTGCCAGGTGGATGAATCGGTGGTGCGGCTCGGCGTGGTCCACGGCGAATATCATTGGCATAAACACGAGCACGAGGATGAGTTCTTTTATGTCGTGAGCGGGCAGCTTTTGATCGACCTCGAGGATCGCTGTATCGATCTGACGCCGGGCAAAGGCGTGGTCATTCCGAAGGGGACGATGCATCGCCCCCGCGCGCCGGAGCGGACGGTCATCCTGATGGTCGAACGCGCGGGAATTGTCCCGACTGGGACGCCAGAATCCTAAACTGAGCAGGGACCCTCACCCCAGCCCTCTCCCTCAGGGAGACGGAGTTCCTGTGCGCATTGGAAGAAGTTAGGATAGGGCTGGTGAACGCTACATTTGGCAACCGCGCATCAGAACGATCAGGAAAATTGTCCCGATAACCGACACGGCGATCGATCCGAGACAACCGAGGCGATTGGAAAAGAAGGCGAACATTGTTGGTGTGTATCGCCGCTCCTGCGAGGTGCGGTCGTTGATCGTTGCAAATAATTGGCTTCGAGCGGACAGGCGCGCGATCCGAAATACGCCAAGGCGGCGCAACCGAAAAATTAGGCCAGATTGACGACCAACCCAATGTCGCCATAAGTGCGAATCGGTGGCCTCCTCTTCTGGTCCAGGCTCTTCACGTAATAGGTGATGACGTTCAACACGACGATCACGGCGAAGAGGATCAGCAAAATGTTCAGCTGCGATTTGACCTGTGGCGTCGCTCCCGTCTCCAGCGTCGCTTCTGCGGGATTTTCCGGCGCGTAGGAAACCGGGACCTCTTTCCCGACAGGATAACGGGCGAGAATGGGGTCGGTCTCCCTGGGCTTATAACCGCCCGCGAAAGAGATGCGCTGGGACACAAACGGCCTGCCGTTCACGGAATAGGAATAGGTCACGCGCGGTTGCCTGCGAAACATCACCTTCACCGTCTCGGCCGCGGTGATCCTGCCTGTCGTAGTTGGCCAGCCGGTGCTGAGTTTAGCCGATTGGACATTCTTCCACGCCTTGTAGACGGCGAAGGGAAAGATGATGAGAAAGATGAGCTGAAGCACGATGGAGATTCCTCCCAAATTTTGCATTAAGACGACAAGCTCAATCGCAATTCTTCTGGAGCCGCTTCGCTATGCAAAGCGCGAGAGCGACCCGGCTTCGGCCATACCGATCCCACGCCGCCCACAGGGCGGCGGCTACAGGATAACTATCCGCGCTGCGCGGAATCCCCCGCCTCCAGCATCCGGACCCGCTTGTCGAGATACGGCAACCGAATCGTCAGCATAAGCCCTTTGCCTTCGTTGCTCTCGATCGCCATTTCCCCGCCGTGTTCGCGCACGATCCGGCGCACGATGAGGAGGCCCAGGCCGGAACCGGAGCTCTTCGTCGTGAAGTACGGCTCGAAGACGCGGCTCAAGCTTTCCGCCGACATCCCGCCGCCCGTGTCGGTGAAGCTGATGTTGACGTGCGTTGCATCCATATCCGTGCGGATGCGCAAAATGCCGCGGCGCTTCATCGCTTCGAAGCTGTTCTTGATCACGTTGTAAAACGCCTGCTTCATCTGGTCGCGATCCAACTCGATTAGCGGCAGATCGGGACGCAGCTCGGGCTCGGCCACGATGTCGCGGTCCTCGATTTCCGGCGCAAAAAAGCGAAGCGCTTCTTCAACGATCGCGTTCACGTTTTCCGGATGGAGGACCGGCTTCGAGGGCCGGATGGCCTGGAGAAATTGCGTGACGATGGAATCGAGCCGGGTGATCTCCGCGCGCGAAATGGCGATCGCTTCCTGGAGTTCCTCTTTCACCTTTCCATCGAGCCGGCGCACCTTGCGCTCCATCAATTGCAAATGGATGTGGAGCGAGTTTAGGGGATTCCCGATCTCGTGCGCCACGCCCGCGGCCAGCAGGGTGAGCGCGTTGAAGCGCTCGGACTCGATCGTCTTTTCCGTCGAGCGCCGGCTCTCGGTGATGTCGCGCAAAATGATGGCGTGGCCGACCGGCTCAGCATGGCTGTTCGCTTTGTTGTCGGGCGTGCGCCGCTCGATCAACAACGGGACGATGTAGAAATTCAGGAACCGGTTGGCCGGATAAAAAATCTCCATGTCCCGGCTGACCGCGCCTTCCGACTGCGAGAGCGATTTCCAATCGAGGCCGCGCACGCGTTCGTCGAGCCGTTTGCCGATTGATTTCTCCGCCTCGAGTCCGAACAGCTCGCAGGCCGCGTCGTTCACGTAGGTGATTCGTCCCCGCGCGTCCGTGACGATGATCCCTTCCTGGATCGCATTGAAGACGGTCTCGATGAGCCCCTTCTCCTGCGCGAGCTGAAGCAGATAGTTCTGCACATCCTCCGGCCCGATGCGCCCGAGGCGCTCGATCAGTTTATCGAGAAAGCCGGATTTCATGGATTGCAGATTTCAGATTGTAGATTGCAGATTGGTGCGCGGTTGATGCCGTCCTCAATCTGCAATCATAAATCTGCAATCTGCAATGCGCATCAATGCCGCGGCTGCTCGACGCGATCGGGCTCGGTGGTCTGGCCGGCTTCGGTGGCGGCGCGTTCCTTGAGCGCGGCTTTGCGGCTCAGCTTCACACGGCCTTTGTCGTCGATGCCGATGCATTTTACCCAGATCATTTCGCCCATCTTGGCGACGTCTTCGGTGCGGTTGACGCGGAAATCGGCCAGCTCGGAAATGTGGACGAGGCCATCCTTGCCCGGGAACACTTCCACGAACGCGCCGAATTCTTTGATCGAGACAACGCGGCCGTGATAGGTCTGGCCCACTTCGATCTCGCGCGACATGCCGCTGATGATTTCCTTCGCGCGCGCCATGCTCTCAGGGCTGGTCGCGTAAATGTGCACGGAGCCGTCGTCTTCGATGTTAATCTCCGCGCCGGTTTCGGCGACGATGCCCTTGATCGTTTTTCCACCGGGTCCGATAAGCGCGCCGATCTTCTCCGGATTGATCTTGAGGGTCTCGATGCGCGGCGCGTATTTGCTCAGGTCAGCGCGCGGCGCGGCGAGCGCCTCCGCCATGATGCCGAGAATCTTCGTGCGCGCTTCTTTTGTGCGCATGGTCGCTTCGGCCATGATCTTGTGGCTCACGCCGGGCAACTTCAGGTCGAGCTGGAATCCGGTGATGCCGGCTTCCGTTCCGCAAACTTTGTAATCCATGTCCCCGAAATGATCTTCGGAACCGATGATGTCGGTCAGGAGCTCGTAGCGCTTCAACTGGCCGCTGTCGTCGTTCTCGGTAACGAGGCCGACCGAAATTCCAGCGACTGGTGTTTTGATTGGAACGCCGGCATCCATCAACGCGAGCATTCCGCCGCAGACACTCGCCATCGAGCTGGAGCCGTTTGACTCCATGATTTCGCTCGTAATGCGGACGGCATAACGAAAGTCCTCCGTGCTGGGAACTACTGGCTCGAGCGAGCGCTCCGCGAGCGCGCCGTGGCCGATCTCGCGGCGGCTGGCGCCACCGGTGCGACCCGTCTCGCCAACGCTGAAGGGCGGGAAGCTGTAATGGAGGAGAAAGCTCTTCGAAGTTTCACCGCCACCGTAGGCGTCGATGTTCTGCGCTTCTTCAATGGGAGCGAGCGTAACAAGCGCGAGCGCCTGCGTTTCGCCGCGCTGGAAAATAGCGGAACCATGCGCGCGCGGAAGCACGCCGACTTCGCAATTGATCGTGCGCAGGTCCTGATAGCCGCGGCCGTCCATGCGTTTCTGTTTGTCGAGCACGCTGATCCGGAACGCCTTCTTCTGCACGTAATCGAACGCCTGTGAGATGGCGAACTTGTCGGCCTCCGGGAATTTCTCGAGCACCGCCGTTTTCACCTCTTCCTTCAAAGCGTTCACCGCTTTGCTCCGATCGACTTTTTTCTCGTTGTAGAGCGCGCCTTCGATGCGGTCCCCCGCGACCTGATAGGCGATTTCAAGAATCTCCTGGTTCACCGTCATCAACGGCATCTCGCGTTTCGGTTTGCCCACTTGGGCCGCCAGCTCCTTCTGGATCCGGATCATTTCCTTCGCGTGAATGTGCGCGAAATCGAGCGCCTTGATGAAATCCTCTTCCGGCAGCTCCATGGCCGAGCCTTCGATCATGATCACGTCGTTTTCCGTGCCGACGTAAACCAAATCAAGGTCGCTATCGTTGCGTTGATCGTGAGTCGGGTTGGCCACGAACTCGCCATTCACCCGGCCGACCCGGACCGCGCCGACTGGGCCGGCGAAAGGAATGTCGGAAACCGTCAGCGCCGCCGAAGCGCCGTTGATCGCCAGAATGTCAGGATCGTTCTGGCCATCGGCGCTCAGCAGCATCGAGATGATCTGCGTGTCATAAAGATAGCCGGGTGGGAAGAGCGGACGGAGCGGGCGATCCGTCATCCGCGAAGTGAGCGTCTCCTTTTCGGAGGGACGGCCTTCGCGCTTGAAATAACCGCCGGGAAATTTCCCGACCGCCGCCGCTTTCTCGCGGTAATCGACCGTGAGCGGAAACCAATCCTGGCCTTCCTTGATTTGCGTGGCGGAAACCGCGCTGGCCAGGACCATCGTGTCGCCGGTGGAGACGATGACCGAGCCGTCCGCGAGCTTGGCAATTTTACCTGTTTCGATTGAGACCTGCGTGGACCCGATTTGGGCCGTGACCTTGTGTTGCATAACTACTGATTCCTGGAATTGGCGAATCCCAGGCCGGTCACCCTGATTGTAGGTTTTAACCCCGAACGCCTTCGGGGCTAAAACCTCTAATCAAAGTGGACCTGCGGCCTGAGCGCCGGGTTTACTTTCTATTTAACGAATGCGTTCCGGCCCCAAAGCGCGGACGAGAGACGAACCAAACCAAAAGACGGGCCCGCGGTTACTTCCGCAGGTTGAGCTTCGCGAGCAGGTTTTTATACCGGTCGGACTCCGACTTGCTCAAATAATCGAGCAAGCTCCGGCGCATCGCCACCATCTTGAGGAGGCCGCGGCGCGACGAATGATCTTTGGCGTGGCTCTTGAGGTGGTCGGTCAGCTGC
>DASQLH010000040.1:0-80293 GCA_035630155.1 Chthoniobacterales bacterium | reverse complement strand
TCTCTTTTTGCCGCTGAATGTCTGCTTCGTTCATAAACTACATCCCTGAATCGCTTTAAAGGTTGGCCCCGGTTCTTCGGAAAGCCGGGATTGCGCAACAATGGGCGCAAATCGCGCGGGGGCGCGGGACTAATCGTGGATACTGCCCCGCCTGACAACCGATAATTTTCGGTAGCGACGGCGCGCTGCGCTGTCCGGAACGCCGGAACCCCCGATGGCCCGCCTGACGGACGCCGCAGCGCGACATCCCTACGTGATCAGACGACCCGCTCCACTTTCGTCACGTAAAGCGGAAGCGAACCTAATTGCCGGCCGTCCACCGCCAAATCGATCGTGTATTCGCCAAACTTCGGCAGCCGGATTTGCTGGATCACCATCACGAAGTGCGAAGTCACTGTGCGCTGACCCGGACGAAAACTAACCGCGAGCGTTGAATCGAATTTCGGCATGACGATGTTACCGTCCTCGTCGGCAAAGGTCAGGCTGACGCGATGCTCCCCCTCCTCAATTTGCTCGAACCGCAGCCGCCCGGCGATGGCGCATTGCGGATGCGCGATCGGCGCCTCCAGCGCGCGCAACGCGTCGAACGTGCCGATAATGTTCAGCTTGCCCGCGTGCTCCGTGGCCGCATCGCACAGGGTGAAGATTTCCAGTTGCATAAATGCCCGCGACGCCGTTTTCGCTTGCCCTGGCGACTGTAACGAGCGCAAACAAGGCAGGCAAGAGATCGATGCGCCAGACCCCTCTGAATTTCCGACGCCCCGCGGCAGCCTTCGTTTTATGCGCATGCGTGCTCATCGCAACCGCATCGCGCGCGCGCGGGCAGCAACCCGAGGCGGCGACCGACCCGGTGATCGTTTATGGAAAGGAATGGGCGGAAGCCGAACCGCAGACGTTCTTAAGCGGCGACGAGGTAACCGGACAGGACAAGATTGCAGCGACGTTTCAGCGTGTCCCTAACGCAACGATCAGCGCGGCCGGGGCGAACTCTTTCACGGATGTCTATAGCATCCGCGGCCTGGGCAATACCCCGAATTTCAGCAAGCAGGCAGTCACGCTTTACGTGGACGGCGTGCCGAGCTCGAGCACCTACGCTAATTTTTCGGAGCTCGGAGAACTCCAGGAGGTCACGGTTTTTCGCGGACCGCAGGGCGATTTTTTTGGAAAAAACTCCGAGGCCGGAATTGTGGAAATGAGGACGATCATTCCCGGCACCACGCCGCGGTGGTCCACCGACGTAGCCGGCGGGAACTACGATTTTGCCAGTGCTCATGTGCTCGCGGCCGGCCCGGTCGTTGCCGGCGCGGCTTTCGCGAAATTTGAAGCCGGCTACCTGACGCGCGATGGTTTTCTGGAGAACACGCTTCTCGGCACGCGTCCCGATTTCCAGGAGCATATCTTTGCCCGCGCTTCATTGCGCCTGGCCCCCGCGAAAGATTGGGAGGTCGTGTTCTCCGCGGAAGTTCACGATGCGCGCGACGGCGTCCAGCGCTTCGTGCCGCTTTTCGCGCCCGATCCTTTCCGGGTCGCCTTCGATTTCGACGGGCGCACGAATATTCGGGGCGATATCGAGTCCGTGGTTGTGTCTCGTGCCCTCGACATCGGCCGGCTCACTTTCATTTCCAGCCATCGCGATTGGAACCTCGAGCCGTACGAAGCGGATTTCGATTACTCGCCGGCGCCGATTGTGCGCGGGAGGTTCGAGCTGGGGCAGGAGCAGTTCGCGCAGGAAATACGATTGGAGTCGACCGACGCCGAAAGGCCCTGGCGTTATCGCGCCGGACTGTTCGCCGGCCGCGTGCTGAGTGACGGCACGGAATTGTTCGCCTTTCCGGACTTCGACAAGCTGGTCAGTTTCGAGGATACCGCGGACGAGTTCGCGCTCTTTGGCCGCGCGACGTGGAGGCTGCGGGATGGCGTCGAAGTGACCGGCGGGATGCGGATAGCCTACGACGCGGAATCGATCGCGCGGACGCGGCGGGTCACCTTCGAACCGGATACGTCGTTCGACACGCAGCGTTCTGAATGGAACGTGCAGCCGAGAATTGCCGTCGCCTGGCATTGGTCGCCGGAGACGACGGCTTACGTCAATTCCACCTACGGTTACAAGACCGGCGGCTTTTCCTTTCTCGAGACCGATCCGCGGCTGGCCAGCTTCGAGCGGGAGCGCGTCTGGTCGAATGAAATTGGCCTGCGCACGACGTGCCTGGATCGTCGCGTCGAAGTTCGCTGTGCCGCGTTCGTGAATCGCGTCGAAGATTATCAGGTCGAACGCCCGGCCGAGGGACCCGACATCACGATCTTCAACGCGCCGCACGTATTGAGTTGGGGTGGCGAGCTGGAAGTCAGCGTGAAGCCAATGAAAGGGCTGCGGGCGCGGGCGGCTCTTGGTTACAACCGGAGCGAGTTCCGCGAATTCAACGACCCGTTCACCGGCGTGAGCTATCGCGGGAAACGAACGCCGTTTTCGCCGGAATTCACCGCCACGCTTGAAACGCGTTACAGCTGTCGAGGAATGTTTGTTCAACTGGAGATGCTGGCGAGCGGCGAGACATTTTACGATGAGGCAAATACGCCGGCCATGCGGGAAGGCCCGCACGCTCAATTCAACGCTCGCGTGGGATACGAAAGCGGCCGGTTCGTCGTCTCCGCCTTTTGCGAGAACGCCGGCGACGCGCGCTATTTCACGCAGAAAATCACCTATGCCGGAGTCGGCACTCCGGCCGCGCCGCGGACGTTTGGCGCCATGTTCACCTTAAAACTGTGACCGGCCGCATCGGCCCGTCGTTCGGGCGCACGTGAAGCGATACCTCCTGGTCATGGGCGGGATGCTCGCCCTCTTCCTCCTCCTTTTTTTCCTGGTCGACGCCCTCAGCGTTCCGCTCCTGGCCGATCCGACGCCATGGCTGAATCGCGGAGGCGCCTGGGCAGCAGCACTGGGTGTCGCCCTGCTCGTCGCGGACGTCCTGTTGCCGGTCCCGTCGAGTATTGTAATGGTGGCGCACGGCGCACTTTTTGGCGTGGTCATCGGAACGCTGCTCTCCCTGCTCGGAAGCACCGGCGCGACGCTCTTCGGGTTCTGGATCGGCCGGCGTGGGGAGAAATTGTTGGATCGGCTCGTGCCACCCGCAGAACGGGAGCGCGCCGATCGTCTCCTCAAACGCTGGGGGATGCTGGCCATTGTTGTGACACGCCCGATTCCCTTGGTGGCGGAGACGGTGGCCATCATGGCGGGCGCGTCGCCGCTCACATGGGGGCGCACGGCGCTCGCCGCGCTGGCCGGCTCGCTCTCTCCGGCCTTGCTCTACGCGCTCACCGGCGCGACCGCCGCTAGATTCCAAAATACTGCGCTAATGTTCCTGTTTGTCCTGCTCATCACCGGAATCTTCTGGTTGGCCGGCCGCAAGGTTCGCATCTGAAAAAAGAGAGAGCGCCTCCATTCGGTTTTGGCTTGAGCGCCTCTGAAGTTGTTCGTAAAACAACAGGGTGGCGTCCCCCGAACAGGCACTTCTCCGCGGCAACTGTTGTGACGATTGAACTGACCACTCGCGAAGAGTTAATCAGCACCCTCCATCTCGCGGCGGAGTTGGAGCACAATCTCATGTGCCAGTATCTCTTCGCGGCCTACACCATGAAACGCTCGACGAGCGAAGGGCTCGACGAAGTGCAATTGGAAAAGACCCGCGGCTGGGGCGCGCTGGTAACTGTCGTCGCCCGCCAGGAAATGTGCCACATGGGCCTGGTCCTCAACCTCCTTTCCTCCATCGGCGGCACGCCCTATTTTCGGCGGCCCAATTTCCCGCAACGCAAAGACCATTACGGGCGGATGGGCATCAAGTCGGAGCTTACGCCCTTCAACGCGGAGACCATCCGTCGCTTTCAAGGATACGAGGCGCCGCATCCGCCGCCCGGGCCGGAATTCTGTTCGACTCGCGGGATCTCCAAACAGGAACTGCGCGCGCAGTTGGTGGCGCCGCAAGTTTTTGGACAACGCCCCGCCGCCACACCGGCGAGCACCGCCGCGAAAACCAAACCGCCGCGTGAGATTCCCTTCACCTCCGTGCAGGACCTCTACCAAAGCCTGGCCACGGGCTTCGTCACCGTGACCGAGAAAATTGGCGAGAAGAATTTGTTCATCGGCGATGTGAATGCCGAAATCTGGGGCGGCCCGAACACGCCTTACGGCGAGGGATCAATGGACGACCTCAACCAATACGGGCTCGACATCATCCAGGTGGTTGATTTGCAGAGCGCGCTGGATGCGATCGTCGAGATCATCGAGGAAGGCGAAGGCATCCAGGCGCCGCCGGATTACATCGAGCACACGCACTACTGCATCTTCACGGAGATCCTCAAGGAATTGGAGAACAAGGGACGCCGGTTCGAACCGGCCCGGCCGGTAATGCGCAACCCTTTGACGAGAATGCATCCGGACATCACCGCCCCGCGCGAAGTGAACATCATCACCCGCCCCGAGACGCGCGAGATCGCCGGCCTTTTCAACCTGACCTACGAGCTGCTTCTCATGATGATGTTGTTCCTCTACGGCGGCCGCCGGAAATCTCTCCAGCAATCAGTCGATCTGATGAACGCGATCTTCTTTCCGCTCATGACCATGTTCATCCGGCCGTTGAGCGAGACCCTTACCCAGCTTCCCGCTTTCACGAATAAGAAAGGCAATGCCGGGCCGGGCTTCGAGCTCTCGCAAGAGATGCTGGTCCTGCCGCAGCCCGGAAATCTCTGGAGCGCCTTCCAGAAGTATTTCGACATCCTCGCGTGGCAATTCGACCACCTCTGGATTTACGAACTGCGTCCCGCGGATGATGAGATCGTCCAGCGCCTTCGCTACATGGCGGAGAACATGAACCGGCTGGCGAACGATTGGCGCACGCACTGGAAAGACGTGGGGAGGAGTTGAGACAGCATGTGGCTCTATCTCGCCTTTGAAGGTTACTTTCAGATGCGCATGGCGACAGATCCCGACGCGCCGGACGAGCCGCGCGGCCTTAGCGGCTACACCTTCGCGCTCGCCGGCGAGCCGGACTTCGACAACCTCCTTCATCTCCAGCCCGACGAAGAAGGCGTTTGCGAACGCCGCTTTGGCGTCACGCCCCAGCCCTCCGATCCGCGCGTCGGCGTAACGGTGCGGCAGGCGCAGCGGTTCGACGAGAAGAAGCTTGTTTACAAAGACGCGCCAGACTACCTCGGCGCGCGCGTCTCTTTCGTAAAGGCGCAACTGGTCGAGCGCAACGGCATCGTTATCCGCAACGATCTTTTCGCGATCGATCCGCTCCGCGTCCAACTCCGCAAGAAACGCGGCGCCCTGGTGCTCGACCGCGAAGATTTTCTCGACCTCGACAATCCGGAGCTGCCCATCACGAAAGCGACCTCGGCCATGCTGAGCCGGCGCCAGCCCCAGGGATTGACCGACAACTCCGTCGAAGTCGCCAAGGCTACGGGATTGCCCGATGCGTCAGATGATTCGTGCATCCAGAACAGAATTATCCGGCAGAAAAATCTCGAAGCACTGCTCAAGCGCACGCGCAATCCGGTGGATCGGGCCGCGCTGGAGACGCGGATCAGCCAGCTCAACATCCTGCGCCAATGGTGGAACCTGTCCGAAAAAGGGAAGCCAATCGACCGCCGCGCCCACCAGCTCACCTTGCAAGGCTACGGCTGGAGCATCGATATCAACGGCCCCATCCACGCGAATAAAATCGGCGCGGACGAGAACACGACCTGGCCCTTGAGTTTTTGGATGGGCGGCTGGGACGGCGACGCGCTCTGCGCTTACATCTCCGGCTACCTCTCCATCCCCCTCGTGGCTGGATCGTAAATGGACAAGAGCGATCCCGCTCAGCAGGAGTGGCTGGAACTGTTCGTCGCCAAGCACGACGGCGTGGCCGGAACCGTGCATGTGCAGCGCGGCGAAGATTTATACCTGACCGCCGCTCATAATATCCCGCCGCCAGTGTTTGCGATTATCACGCACGTGCCGCGCGGCAAAGGAATGGCGGGCGTCGCTCAAGTGAAGAAAGCGCCCGTGCAAACCTGCAACCTGCAAACAGACGAGACCGGCAACATTAAGCCAGGCGCCAAAGCTGTTAATGCCCAGGCTGCGATCGCGCTGCCTGTATTCGACGA
Organism: Chthoniobacterales bacterium; assembly: GCA_035630155.1. GTDB lineage: Bacteria > Verrucomicrobiota > Verrucomicrobiia > Chthoniobacterales > UBA10450 > AV80. Next base: position 74,149 of record DASQLH010000040.1, on the reverse strand, counting down.
TCAAGGCGACGTTCGTGCGGTAGTCGGGATAGCGTGGAACACCGAGCGAGAGATCGGGCCGGAAGAAGAGCAGACCTTGATGACCCAGGCAGCGACGCTGCCACAGTAACGGCTATGGCAGGTAGATCACGCCGAAGTGGTGATCGATTAGCTCTCCTTCGTCACCCTGCTTGGAGAGGTCGATAAGGAAATTGGAGGTAATCGCTCCGGTCGCGCCGGCGAAGAAGCCTTCTCCCGCGTCCACCTTCCACATCACCGTGCCCGCCGTGTAGGGCGGCTCCGGACACGGATAAACATCGATGTAGCCGACCCCGATGGAACTGAAGTGAAGCCGGTTTCCTTCCGCGGGATCGCCGAAGGTGATCGTCCCGCTTTCGGTGAAAGTTTTTCCATCCGGATTAACCACCGCCGTGTTCTGCATGACCGCTGTCTGATATTCGTCGAGCGTTTCCACCTCTCCGCTCACGCCCTCTGTCGTTATGGCCGTAGTGATGCGGACGCTTGCAGCAAGTGTCGGCTCGCCCGCCGGATTCGAGCCAGCCGGCCTAATAAATTGAAGGGCGTAGATGAGTCCGCGCATTCTTTTCCGCTTTCCTGGGTCGTTTTCGGGTTCCGACTAATGCCGCTTCTTCATTGGCGAATGAGACTGGCGGCGACGCTGCGGCAGATGAATCACGCCGAATTGGTAAGCGATCAGCTCATTGGTGCTCTTATCAACGAGGAAGTTGGAGGTGATGGCCCCGGTCGCCTCGGCAAAGAAGCCTGTGCCCTCGTCAATCCTCCACATCACCGTGCCTGACGTATAAGCACCTTCGGGGCAGAGATTAGGGTTCAACTGGCCGAGACGGATAGTGCTGAACTTCAACAAGTTGTTTGCCGCAGGGTCGCCGAAGGTGATCGTCCCCGTCTCTGTGAACGATCCGTCCGGGTTGAACTTGGGCTGGACCTGCATCGACGCCGTCGGGTTCTGGCTGAGCGGGTCGATTGTTGCGGTGACTGCGGCGTCCGTGATGACTGTGGTGATACTAATGTTCGACGCGAGTAGCGGAGCGTCCTTAGCACTGCCGGGAGGCCGATAAAATCGAAGTGCATATGTTAGTGTGTTCATTTTCGCCTTCCTCAGCTCATCCAACTAAAGTTATCTCAATTGTCGGATTGATTACGTCTGGCTGCGATTGCCTCCGGCCGAATGAACCCCGCCTGCCGCGTCAAAAATTCGACCGTTGAATACGGCCAATCGATCTTCTTGCCGTCCGGGCCGGCGACCTGCATGCACAAGAACAATCGCTTGTGACGTTTCACGAAATTCTGGAAGACCGGCCCGGTCACATGCTTTTCGAACGCTGCTTTGTTCCTGTAGATTTCAAAGAAGACCACCTCGAAGCGTGACGGCGTCGGCAACGACGGCTGCGACATGTCAGGCACATGAATGAGATACGCGAGGGTATCTTTTTCCTCTGCCTGCACCTGCGCGGCTACGCGCTTCAGGACGGCGATAGCCGCCTTTTCGTGCCCCTGACGGACAGTCCAAACCGAGATGAGGGGAAACATTGAAATCCTGTCTGCCCTCGTTACACCTTCTCGCGGCGCGGGAGTCAAGGTTAAACTCCAACGCCGAGCATGCCCGGCCAAAACCACGGATGCACCGTGGTTCGTTGGCTACTGCTCGATGCTCCCTAGCTCAACTGCAGCCCTGGCTCGTCCCGCACTCGGTGCAAACACCGCACGCGCCGGCGCGCACCACCTTGTTGCTCCCGCAATGCGAACAGGTGATGTCCATAAACATGTTGCCCAGCGCTTCCGCGACGCGGTCTGCGTGCGTGTGGCCGTTGGTTGTCATGTGCGGATTCCCCTCGTTCGGCGCGTGATTGGTGATCACGTCGAGCACTTCCTTCTCGGCCGTCCGCGGCAGATCCGACACCGGGCGGTTCACCGCCTTCTTCTCCATGTCGCTGATTTCTTTCATCGGCAGCTCAGCCTGCCCGCGCGAAGGCGAAGTCGCTTCCTTGTAGCCCGGGATGAACTGGCAACCGAGCCAGCGGAACACGTAGTCGGTGATGCTGGTCGCGTTCCGGATGTCGGGGTTCTTCGTAAAACCGCTCGGCTCGAAACGTTGATAGGCAAATTTTTTCACGAGGCTCTGCAACGGAACCCCATATTGGAGCGCGATGGAGGTGAGCGTGCCGACCGTGTCCATCAACCCGCCGATCGTGCTGCCTTCCTTCGACATGGTAATGAAAAGCTCACCCGGTTGCTGGTCCTCATACAGACCGACCGTGATGTAGCCTTCGTGTCCCGCAATCTCGAACCGGTGCGTCAATGACATGCGCGTGTCCGGCATTCGATGGCGCGTCGGCTGGTCCAGCCGGCCACGCAAGGACGCGACCTCTTCGTCGAGCTCGATGATTCTGCTTTCCAACTCGCCGCGATCCAGCGTGGCGACGGATTCGTGGTCCATTCCACCCATGTCTTTCGTCTTGCGCGTGTTCAAGGGCGCGGAACGCTTCGAGCCATCGCGATAAATTGCGATCGCCTTCAGACCCAGCCGCCAGCCCTCGACGTACGTGTTCATGATTTCGTCCACGGTCGCGGTGGCCGGCATGTTGACCGTTTTGGAAATCGCCCCGCTCAGGAACGGCTGCGCGGCCGCCATCATCCGCAGGTGCGCCATGTAACCTAGACTCCGCTCGCCTTTGTGGGCCTTGAACGCGCAATCGAAAATCGCGATGTGCTCCGGTTTCAAGCCCGACGAAATCTTCGAGCCGTCGGAATCCTCCACGTCTTCGATCGTGTCGAACGCGTCGATATGCGCGATGATCCGTTCGATCTCTTCGGAATTGTAACCCAGCTTCTCCAGCGCCGGCGTGACCGTCTGGTTCACGATCTTCAACATGCCGCCGCCCGCCAGGAGCTTGTATTTCACCAGGGCGATGTCCGGCTCGATGCCGGTCGTGTCGCAATCCATCAGGAAACTGATCGTGCCGGTCGGCGCGAGCACCGTGACCTGCGCGTTGCGATAACCATATTTCCTGCCGAGCTCGGACGCGCTTTCCCAGACCCGCGCCGCTTCCTCTTTGAGATAGGCAAATTCCTCGTTTGCCGCGATCTCGCTCACCGCGGAGCGATGGAGCTCGATCACTTCCTGCATCGGCGCGACGTTATTTTTCGCCACCGGCTTGGCCACGCCGCTGCAACGCGCATCGCGATAGCCCGGGAACGGTCCCATGGCCCGCGCGATTCGCGCGCTTTGCTCGTACGCTTCGCCAGTCATGATCGAGGTGATTGCTCCGCAAATGGCGCGGCCCTCGACGCTGTCGTAACCGTAGCCGTAGCTCATGATGAGCGAACCGAGATTCGCGTAGCCGAGCCCGAGCGTGCGGAAGATGTGCGAATTCTCCGCGATCTCCTTGATCGGATAACTCGCGTTATCGACCAGGATCTCCTGCGCCGTGATGAAGACGCGCGCGGCCGACTTGAAGCGTTCCACGTCGAAGACGCCATCTTCGCCCTTAAACTTCATCAGGTTCAGCGACGCCAGATTGCACGCTGTGTTATCGAGGAAAAGGTATTCCGAGCAGGGGTTCGTGGAATTTTGCCGGTCGGTCCCCTTGCAGGTGTGCCACTTGTGGATCGTGGAATCGAACTGCATCCCGGGATCGCCGCAAATGTAGGTGCCTTCCGCGATTTTGCGCAGCAGCGTGCGCGCGTCTTTGCGTTCGCACTGTTTTCCGTCCCGCACCCGCTTCGTCCACCACTCGCGGCCTTCGACGGCCGCATCCATGAATTCGTCGCTCACCCGCACGCTCAGATTTTCGTTCTGATACATGACCGAACCATAGGCGTCGCCGTTGTAGCTGCCGTCGTATCCCTGCTCGATCAGCGCCCACGCCTTCTTCTCTTCCTTCTGTTTCGCGTCGATGAACTCCTCGATGTCCGGATGCCAATCCTTGAGCGTGTTCATCTTCGCCGCGCGCCGCGTTTTGCCGCCGCTCTTCACCACGTTCGCGACCTGGTCGTAAACTTTCAGGAACGAAAGCGGCCCGCTCGGTTTGCCGCCGCCGCTCAGTTTTTCCCGCGTGCTCCGCAGCGACGAAAGATCGCTCCCCGTGCCGCTGCCATATTTGAAGAGCATCGCTTCGCTCATCGCCAGGCGCATGATGTCTTCCATCGTGTCGGCCACACTCTGGATGAAACAGGCGCTGCCCTGCGGATATTCGTATTGTGTCGCCGCCCGCTCGGCCTGCCCGGTGGCGCGATTGTAGAAATAATTCCCCGGGCCGCCATCCCGGCCCACGCCGTATTGGTGATGCAATCCGACGTTAAACCAGACCGGCGAATTGAACGCGCCATGCTGGTTCACGCAAAGCCAGGTCAATTCGTCATAGAAAACTTCCGCCTCGGCCGCATTGGCAAAATATCCGTCCGCGATGCCCCAGTCGGTGATCGTCCGCGTCACGCGATGGACCAGTTGCTGCACCGAACTCTCGCGCCCGCCTTTGCGCGGATCGGTCCCGTTGGCGATATCGCCGTAGAAATATTTCGAGACCGCGATCTTCGTAGCCAGCGCGCTCCAGCTCTTCGGCACCTCGATGTTCTCCTGCTTGAAGATCACCTTGCCGCTATCGTCCGTGATCTCCGCCGTGCGCCGTTCCCAATCGATCTGGTCGAACGGCGCCACCTTCGCGTCGCTGAAAACGCGATCGAAACGCAAACCCTTACTCTTCTTTTTGCTCACGCGATTTTTCATTCGCAGGGGCGATTTACGTGGACCGTTCAGTGAGGATGGGTGAATTCCGTGTTTCAGTTGGATCATGGCAGGGCGGCGGTTGGGAATAAGGCGGCAATAATAGTGAACAGCCCAGCGAATAAGTTGTGAACTGCGACTAATTGCAGCCAACAACAATTACTAGCGGAGCCGTCCCAGCGGACCTACAACATGCGGTGGAATTCGGGTTTCCGGCAAGAATTAATTTGTGACATTTTTAGCCCCTGAACCGGAGCCGTTTACCAGCCGCCGGGACCCCTCGGAAAGCCCGGGCCGAACGACTTCAGCGCCTTGGTTTACAAATGCGCCCGCGCACCCCATAATGGGCGTTGCCGTCGCGGGGAAGACGCGACACCAGAGGAAGGGTGGCTGAGTCCGGTTGAAGGCACTCGACTCGAAAATGCAAAACCGGCATTTGCGCAGTTTTGCATGGCTTTGCAGATCGCTCGCACACCAGGGAAAATCGGTATTTGTCGGGCGATTCGGCTTTCATGGTTTTGCGCAGTTTTGCGCGGATCGCTGACCGTATAAACCGACCGTATAAAAGCGCGTGGTGTTTAGTTCAAGTGGCCGTGCTTTTTCAGCCAGTCGGAGAGAGCTTCAGCGATGATATCGCGTTGCGTCGAGGGCGCCTGACGCTCGATGCGCCGTTCTACCGAGGCGCGCAAAAGCGCCGTCGCAATCGCCGGGTCAATCCGGGCGTTTATCGATCCGGTTCCGACCAGGGAATATTGAGCCGGATTGTTCGACGCTATCGATTCGTCTGGCGCGAAGTCTTCTTTTACTGCGGGTCTGGACATAGGGGGTGACTCCTTTTTCTTTTTCGGTTTGGGTTTAGTCGATTGCGGTTTGGTGGTCGTCGTCAGTTTTTCAGCTTATGGACGGCATCAAGCATTTCCCGGCTTAACCGTCCGCGTTTTTGCAGCTTGTTGGGAATCAAGGCCCCCTTCGGCAATCCCTTCCTGGCCTTCCGCGCTTCATTGAGAAGCTGGACGGCTTGGAAGCGGCACGGAGATCGAGAATAGACGGTCCGCACGGCAGAAAAACGCGGTCGGCGCGAACCATGATCGCGCGCGTTGTCTCGGAGAGGCCGGCCGGTCCGTCGATCACGATATCGTTCTTGTCACCGGCCAGTTTCGGACCTGCCGGATTATTTCCTCGGGCGTGTCGAACGTTTCCAACTGGATGGGAAGCGACAACTCTTTGATCCAGGCCGACGCGGATTGCTGCGGGTCGGCATCGATGAAAACGACGGGGCGCTTTTTTCTGACGAGATGAGCCGCAAGGTGAACCGCGATTGTTGTCTTCCCTACTCCGCCTTTGCAATTCGTAAGCCCGTAAATCATCTGACTCCTGGTTATCCGCGAGAATAGGGAGGAACGATGGCGGATGACGGGAACGCGGCCTAACGAGTGCAAAATCCGCCGATTTATTTGATCGCCGTTGCTGGCTTGCCACATCGCTGGCTTGCTGGCTTGCCAGTTCGCTTTCCGAAAATCAGATCACTAGACCGTTCGTCATGTCGAAAGCTGTGCAGTTAAGACTGGCGTTAGAATCACGCTTCTGCTTCACTCGAACCGATGGGCCGGCAGCGCGAGCTCATTATTCCATAAAGCCTCTCTTTGCGGCCCCCAAAAACACGTGAAATTCGCTTCTGAGTTCCGCCAATGGTCGATACAAAAGCAGACCCGGTTCGTCTTTGGCGTGACGTTGCTGACGTCGATACCGATCTTGCTCGTGCCGTTGTATTTTAAGCAGTCCGGTGCGCTCGCTCGACTAGGGCAGGAAAAGGAGGGCGCGCTCGTTCACAATGCAAATAAGCAGCTGTTTACTGGCGGCCCGTTAATGTTTCGCGTGGGGTGGCTCAAATTGCGTTACCCTCGAATCATGAAGACGAACGAGACCGCGTTCGTGGAGCTGGATTACGCAATGGCGGGGGTAACAATAGATTTTCCACACAGAGATGACCAGCACAGCGGGAGCGAGCCGGAGCGCCAGTTATATAACACTCTGGAAGGGAGTATTTCCGTCAGCGTTGAGTCGTCCGCTTTTGAAATCGCTCCTCGCTCCGAAGTGTCGAAAGGTCCCGGTTCTCCGTTACCGGTCGAAGCAACATGGACTGTAACTCCGAAAGGCGAAGGCCATCACTACCTCTTGGTCAACATTCGGCAGGATCTTGGGGCTGACCTGGCGATGTTGCAAGAGCGTCTGACGCAAGTCGAGGTGAAAATAAATGGAGAAACGGTACCAAAGGATCAACGGGGCGTTTACCGGTTACCGGTCACAGTAGTGACTATTTACGGCGTGTCACAGCGCGCCATCGGGGTAGCCGGGTTGGCGGCTGGGCTGATCGGTTTTTTGGTCACGTGGGACATCCTGCTGCCCTTTCTAAGGCGGCTTTTTAGGATTAAAACCACACGCTCAAGAACTGCCCGGCGCAATCCCGATCCGCGCCAGCGCAAGCGGCATCATCGCGCACGAATAAGAAGCGAACTATGAAACCCTCCGCGTCAAAGGTTGAGCCTAACGCAAAAGACGATATGCCCCCCGACAGCAATCCGAGGTGAACATTTGAGCTAGGCGGCAGGCGAGCCCATTCCAAGGCTCGCAGCCGGCCGCAGCGTTTAAGGGTTTATATATATAGTTTAAGTAAGTTTCAGGTGCGGGAGAAGCGCTGAGGAACTTGCTTTGAGGGGTCTTGCGGTCGCTGGACTCCCGATAGTCGGTCGCCGGACTCCCGATAAAAAGGTCGCTGGAGCCCCGATATTTGGTCGTTGCTCCTCCGGTAGGGTCGCCAGAGCCTCGATATCTTGGCTTTGCCACAAAACGCCGGGTCCTGACTTGCACCGATACGCGGCGAAAAGGTCGCCGGAGCCCCGATATTGTACTGAGTCTGCAAGCATGCTAAGCCGGACCTCATGCGGCGCACAGTGGTTCGAGGAATCGAAAAGCATCAGGATCTTAAGCGGTTCACTGCCTCCGCCGCCGAGATCGCGGCCAAAGACCAGACAGACCTGATGTCCCGCTGCTGGTTCAGCCTGACACCGAACCGGACCGACCCGATAGAGCACCAATTAGTGAATCTGAAGACGAAGCAGGTTGAATTGGTCCGGATCACGGGCAGCTCCGAAAAGCCCGCGCGCGGAACGATTTCAGCGCCTTGGTTTACAAATGCACCCGCGCACCCCATAATTGGCGTTGCCGTCTCTGGGGAGAGGGCGCCAAAAAGGAAGGGTGGCTGAGTCCGGTTTAAGGCACTCGACTCGAAATCGAGCGTGGGGTTAAACTCACCGTGGGTTCGAATCCCACCCCTTCCGCCAGCTCCCAAAAATATTGCGCAACGTCCGATGTGATAGCTGACCGGCGTCCGCGCCACGGAGATTCGAACGCAGTTCGACTGGTGGGGCGCGTTACGCGCGAGGGTCCCCATCCGGCAGCCGCCGGATCACACTCCAGAGCCAAAGCGCAGCTTTGGATAATCCCACCCCTTCCGCCAGCTCCCAAAAATATTGCGCAACGTCCGATGTGATAGCTGACCGGCGTCCGCGCCACGGAGATTCGAACGCAGTTCGACTGGTGGGGCGCGTTACGCGCGAGGGTCCCAATCCGGCAGCCGCCGGATCACACTCCAGAGCCAAAGCGCAGCTTTGGATAATCCCACCCCCTCCCCCCAACATCCTCAGATCCTGCGCAACGTCCCGTATTGCAGCTAACCCGTGTCCGCGAAACGGAGATTCGAACGCAGTTGGTCACTCGCGCCGCCCGGCGCTCGTGCCAGCTCCCCTAGCTGCGTTACCGCCTACCCGTGCGGCTCCCCGCCGCACGTGTTCGACTGGTGGGGCGCGTGACGCGCCAGGGTTCCAATCCGGCAGCCGCCGGATCACTCTCCAGAGCCAAAGCGCAACTTTGGATAATTCCACCCCTTCCGGATGGGGGGCCGCAATCCTACGAAAGGCAGGCCGACACTTCCTGAATCACGGTATCAACGCGGAGGGTCGCGAGACACTCGATCTTTTTTCCGCACGCGCGGAAGCGGTCCCGGAACCAGCATGGCTCGCACGGCAATCCGGAACGCAGCACTTTCACGTTCGGGGGCATCGCCCCAAGCGATTTATCTGGAGTCGGGCCGAAGAGCATCACGGTCGGCGTGCCCACCGCGGCGGCGACATGACTCAGACCGCTATCATTGCCGACCACGACGCCGGCGGCCGCCATTAGTTCCGCCGTTTCACGCAAAGAGAGTTTTCCGGCGAGCGAACGAACGTGAGAGGGAAAACTCATCGGTGAGCCGTCATGATTCCGCAGATCGTCCGGTGTGCCGACGACCATGACATCGCTGAACGCCGCCGCCAGCTCCGCGAAATACGGCCAGCGTTTTGTTGCCATCACGCCCGTCTTGCAACCTGGCGCGAGCACGACGGTGCGGGAGGTTACGCCGTTTCGTTCCGAAGGACCAATGGGCAGACAAGGCCGGGGCGCACGCGCGGCCGGATAATCGAGAGATCGGGCGAAGTGGAGATAAAACTCCTGTTCGTCTTCGTAATAAAGCGAGTCCGGCGGCCGCCTGATCGCGTTGGGCCGATACGCGATCGCGCGTCCGAAGTGGGCCTGATAAAATGGCGGCAAAGCGGGCGCGATCCGCTCGTAACGCGCTAAGGGTGGTTGCGCCAACCGTGTGAAAATGTCGCGCACTACGCTCCACGGGCGAAGCAAACCGGAAGTCTGGGTGTAGTCGGCCGCGAGTAATACATCCACGGCAAAGCCAAGCTCGTGCAGCGCTATAAGCAATGGTGTCGCGAGCACCACGTTCCCGACTCCAGCGCCCAGATGGACGAGAATGGAGGACGATGGATAGCCAGTGTTCACTTACAATTTGCGCCCCAGACCAAAGAGTCCGGGATGTCCGGGCTGCCAATCTTCGCATACTTCGATGACCTCACATCCAGCCATACGCAGGAGCTTGGGAAAAGCACTCGGCATGAAGCGCCAAAAGTCGTCCGGATAGCCATGGGGCATGAAGCCATTACCCCGCGCTGTTAGGATTAGCCATCCGTTCGAACGCAAGACCCGACCCATTTCGCGGATCGAGATCCAGAATTCATCATCGTGCTCGATCATCTCCGTGCTAATGACAACATCGAAGGAGCTATCAGAAAACTCGAGGGCATGGGCGTTCATTACCCGGTCCACTCTTGGTCCCTCTCGGAAGTCAATGCCGATATAGCTGCAGGAATCTGGAAACAGCGTGCGAACGCTCCCGTTAACGTCCATGGAACCGACTTCAAGCACGAAACTCGGCGTGATCTCGTGCGTCGAGAGCCTTGCCCTGACCCATTCAAGAATTGAGGGATGCATCGAGTGGCGGGAATTGCCAGCCTGCTAAGCTTCGAAGCAGTTGGACTGGTGGGAACCACAGTGATCATGCAGGCGCGAGACCGTGCCTGCGTGCTGCACATACGAACGGCTTGGAGCGTGGATTTTCCGGCCGCGAGAAGTCAGGAATCGGCTCCAGCGAATATCGTAACCGGGAGGAAACTCCACGCTGGCTTGCTCGTAGTTCTCAACAAGCAATTCCACGGAACTGCGAGGAAAGAGGATGCACTGTGTTCCGTAGAACTGCTCGCTGGGCACGGGATTTCCACCAAAGCCGGTGCTCGGCAGGTAAAAGGTAAAGAACGCTACCTCTTCACGGAGCGATGCGTTCTGGAGCGCCTCCGGAAAGCGCGGAGAGAATACTACATCGTCCTCGATAAAGAGGATCGGCGCGGGGGAGGAAGATTCCTTCAGCGCGCATTCTAGGGCAAACCGAGCAGCATCCTGAACAGAGTCATAGTGCGACATCCCGGCCGGCCTGAGATGAACGAACACGCCGCGAGGTTGCAGCTCCGCAATTAGCGACACATAGGGAGCGGAGAGCCGCGGGCTCGCGGAAATGTCGATCACCACGATGGGGAGCCCAACGCTATCTCTGATCGAGTCGAAGGATTTCACAAACGCGTCGAAAGTGGATGGTTCACGATCGCAGGTGAGAATTACTGGCGTGACCGGATCGTCGAAAGATGTAATTCGCCACCAGTCCGGTCCATACTTGTGTGACATGACAGCCTCCATTTCGGCGCGTGCAGTTGTCGCGAATGAGCCGAAATCCTCGATCGAGCGGTGTTCCTTATGCGTAATTCGGGCCCGGTTTGTCAGGATATTGCGCAGACCACAGGCACGGACGCGGTAGCCGTAATCGTAGTCTACGCCCCAGCCGTGGGTTAGTTTCAACTCCCAAAATCCGACGCGCGCAATGGTGCTCGCTTTTATGAGAGTCGCTGTCGGCTCAAGGTAGGGGACCGCTTGCGCCGCGCCACTCGCGTGCTCCATGAAACGATGCGGTGAATTGTGCTGCGGCGCGATTTGGCCATGGCACTCTTTTGAAAAAAGAACTCGGACCAGTTCCTTGAGCACCTTATTGCCATATTCGAATCCAACATCGGAGTTTAGAAACCAGTAGGCGTCCCAATCTGCTGCGGCTTTTGCGATCCGCAGGGCCTCGCACATACCAGCGGTAAAGCCGAGATTGGTTGGAAGCGAGTGGGTCGCGGTCCGGCAGGATTTCGTCGATCCATTATCTATGATATAAATCTGCCGGCTTTCGTAATCGAGATGCTGGTGAAGATACTCCGCCAGTCCGTCCGTAAGCTCTGGTGTGTTGAAATGCAGTACGATGATCGCAACCGTCGGCCACCGAGGCGTGTCGACACGAACGGACGGGATGGCACCTGAGGACGACGGGAACTTTTCCAAAGCAGGGGATTCCCCCGTTCCTGCGCCTGGCATGTTGTTTACCACGTTCATGTCACGGAAAAAAACGGACATCTGCCCTGCCATTCGGCGAGTTTGCTCGTCAGACTCATGGGCATAACCTAAAAGGTATCTGTTAAATCCTCGTTATTTTCCCGCCCATTTCCGCCGGCGATTTGCATTTGTTCCCGGCCCTTCCCGCAAACGATACGGCCGTCGCCGCCGACCAATCCAAGGCACCGCCACTTCGCAACCAGGTAGCATTGGTTGAAAAGGGAGCGTTCCTCGGCATCCGGGTTATCGGCCGCGCCAGACCTATGTGCGTGATGAACCACGGGAGTTTCGGGCAGAGCGCAAACCCGGTGCCCCATTCCGATCGCCCGGACGCAATAGTCGTCGTCCTCATGCCAGAACAGTCCGAGGTTTTCGTCGAAAGGACCGAGGTCGGCGGCAATTCCCGCTCGCACCCACAAGCAGTAACCGCTCACGACATCAACATCAGCCGCTTCTACTAATGGACTCGGCAGCAACTCACGCCGGTCGTCTCCGACAAGGATATCATGGCCAGTTACCCCCGCGATGGCCACGTCCGCCCGTTGCGTGAACAGGTCCGCGAACGGCTGGTCCCAGCCGTGCGATACTTCCACGTCATTGTCGAGAAACAGGATCAATTCCTCCGGCTGAGCCCGTTCTAGAATTGCTTTGAGCAAGCGATTGCGCCCGACTGCCACTCCGAGATTCCGGGAGCTCAGGATTACGTTGACGTTAGCTACCTGCAATGTTTCGAGCCACTGCCGGGTGCCGTCATCCGAGCCATTGTCCAAGATGTAGATTTTGGGCGGCGTGATCGTGTGTTCGATCACACTAGCGAGACAGCAATCGGTGAATTCCAGAGCGTTGTGCGCCAGGATTGCGATGTGGACACGCAGCGGAGACATAGCTGGTCTAGTGACCGGGCGAGAATACAAAGACGGTCCAGCCCATCTTCGCAGGCAACGGGTCTGCCTGACAGATTCTCTCCGCGATCTGATGAATGGAGTCTTGCCGCCAGCCCGCTTCGAGGAACCGCTCGCGCCACCAGTTCCGATCTCGCAGGACGATGCGGGATAAATCCCGATCTTCGCCGGAAGCAGGAGCGTTCCCACCGGCGGGGAGAGTCGCGATCGTTGCGAATATCGCCTGTCGAGTCCAGGTGCGCGCGCGGGGAAGGAATGAGCGGATTTGCCCCTCCGTTAGGCTCTCGAATAGCGACATGGCTACGACCACGTCGAATGGATCGTCGAACGCGATGTTGTCGACGCTTGCCAGAGACAAGAACGATTTCGCTGTGTCCTCCGCCTGCGCGATCGCCCAAGGGCTGTGATCGAAACCCCACGCCTCCCGGTTTTTTTCGCGGAGGGATTTGACGAGAAACCCTTTCGCGCAACCGGCATCAAGGAAGCGCTGTGCTTCAGGAAACATCTTGATCAAATATTCGGCGGTCTCACCGAATACGCCTCTAAACAGCGGCCAGCTATAGCCCTGCTCCCAGTTGCTCTTGCGCCCGTTCTCGAAGTAGTCGGCGTCGTACCAATCGCCGGGAATCGGGATTGCGGGAGCCAGGATGCCCCGCCGTTCGTGGCGCTCGAAGCGGTCCCATTTCGCGGGATTCGTTTTGCGCAGCAACTGCATCAAGCGCTGCCGTGCGGCCTCCCCGATTGCCTCGGAGGAAAAATCGCGCTGGATCCTTTCCGCCGCGCCGGCTAACAGCGGCGATCGCGCGCGTTCCGCAAAAGCGGCCCGCAGCAGCTCGATCGCGTGCTCCATTTCCGGTTCCGCCCAGTGCATCGCGGTGGAATAGAAGGCGTAGCGTTGCCCCACCGAAGCGGGCCGGTGGCGCACCAGCCGATGCGCAGCGGCATCGAGATATTCCATCGGGCCGGAGAAACCGGTCGCGACAACCGGTTTGCCGCGGCCTGCCGCCTCGAAGAGCGGATAATTCCAACCCTCGCCGCGGTGCAGCGAAACGTAGCAATCGCCGCGCTGCTGGAAGGCCGCCATTTGTTCCTCGCTCCAGGCTTCCGGCCGCAGTTCCACGCGCGCCTGCGAGGGAATACGGCGGCGCAGCTCAGCCAGCGTCGTGGCGGCGACTCTGGCCGCGCCGGGATTGGTCTTGAGCGCGAGGACCACCGGCGCGGGCTCCGGAAAGGCGCGCAAGAACGCTTCGATCATTTCATTTGGCCCCTTGCGTTCCTGCCATTCGAAGATGCTGTAAAAAACGAAATCGTCCTCGCGGATCGTCCCGCCGGCCGGGATAAGATCGGGCGCGGGGCTGGCGGTGTTAGGCGCCCAGGCGTGCGGCAATTTGAAAATCGGCTTGCCCAACGCGCGCTCGAAGACCGAGATATTGAACTGACACGGCAGCCATACCTCGAGCGCGTGGTTGAGCGCGGGCCGCCATTGCGGCGGCATCGCGTCCGTTTCCCACACCGTCATTGCGATCACATTCCGGAGCGGAAAAGCGCGGCGCGCCCAGAGCGGCGGGATGCCGTGGAAAAGATGGAAATCGGCATCGATGCTGCGGCCCGCCAGCGATTCGACCAGCTTGTCCGGCACCTGGCGCGCGTGGTTGGCGAGATCGACTACCGCCACGTTCACGCCGGCGGCGTGGAGTGCGTGGATGTAAGCGCGCGCTGCCTGACCGTAACCGGACGCGTCGAAAACATAGCCGTGGTAAACGAGATCGATGGTCTCGCGGTCTTGTGGTCGCTCGGCCTCGGCCATTGGCACGGCGTTCATCTGAGGCGCCGGGAACGGGATGATCGGCGTAGCGTTGGGATCGCGGGCCGTTTCAGGCAGGAGTTCGATTACGTTCATAAATACTTCCTCGGGAGTGAGTGTCTTGAGGCACTCGAGATGGCGGCTGCAATCGCGCCGTCCCCAGGTGCCGGCATGGCACGCCGCTTCGCATGGCAATTTTTTCGTGATGGCGTGGAAGTGCTTCGAGGGCATCGCTTCTCGCGTCGGGCTCGTGATTCCAAAAATCCCAAACGTCGGCACACCCAGCGCCACCGCGAGTTGCATGAGCCCCGAATCGTTCGAGATCAGCGCCGCGCAGGCGCGGAGCAATGCCGCTGTATCAGGCAGGGTAAGCTTGCCGACAAAATTTTGCGCGTTCTCCGGCCACTCAAAATCGCGCGCGAAATAAGTGCCGTCCGTGCGCAAATCTTCCTCCGAGCCGACGATCGCCACGCTGGGAAATTTCCGCGCCAGCTCAGCGAAGCCGTGCCATTTTTTCCACGGCCATTCCACCTTGCAACCGGGATGAATCGCCACTGTGCCGGGTGGCAGCTCGAAACGCCGCCCCGAGGTCATGGCGAAAGGTTCGGGCATTGCGCCTTCCCAGCCGAGGTCGCGCGCGATGCGTTCCACGCTTCGGCTGTCGCCTTCCTTGAGCCATTGCGCGCGATTGAAAGCGAAGGCGCGCCGGGAGCGGACTCGCTTGCGCAACGGCGCGCTCCAGGTGGTGAAGGCGGCTACGTCATATTCGCAATCAGCCAGACCGTCGACCATCGTAATACCGTCGCGGCAGCGTGCGCTTGGCACCTGAAAAACGCGCCGGATTTCCGGCGCTTTTTCGAGCAACCTGGCCGCGTCGGGATAGTCGGTGGCCAAGAGCGCATCGACTTCGTAACCAAGCCGATGGGCCACGCGAATGAGCGGCGTAACGCGCAAAATATCGCCGATCCCGAGCGCGGCTGAAATCAGCGCCCGGCGTTTGGGCACTGGGGCGAGCGCGGCAGCAGGCGAAAAGAATTGGGATACCTCGCCGCCTACCAATTGTTCGATCTCGCCCACTTCGCGCGGCTGATATCGCGAGTCCGACGTGCGTTTGCGGCTGGTGTTCTTCCCATGAATCAGCGCCACGAGAAATCGCGAGTCCGGCAGGGCATGCACTCGCGCCCGAGCATCCGCCCAGACAAAGCGCGTGTCTTCGCCCTGACGGATTTCAGGAAAGGGGTGCCTTTGCCAGAACTCGCGCGTGTAACAAAGACTCGCGCCATAGACCCACGGTTTCTGGCGAGGCGGATAGACGTACTCCCAGGCACGTTTCTCCTCGCTCGCGTAGAACCAGACCCGGCTCAGCCCGCAAATATCCGCAGCCGCCTCGCGTAGTTGCTCGACCTGATAACGAAGCCGCCACGGCGCGCTCCAATCATCATCGTCCCAATGCACCAGCACCTCGCCGCGCGCGGCCCGGCAGGCGAAGTTGCGCTTCGCGCCAACCGGCTGGCGCGTTTCGCTGCGAAAGTATCGGATGCGCGGGTCGTCCGGCACCAGATCCGCCACCGAATCCGCGCCGTCATCGATGATGACGAGTTCCTTCTCATCATAATCCTGCGCGAGGAACAACCGGATCGCCCGCGGCACAAAGCCCCGCCGGTCCGCCGTAGGCATGAGGCAGGAGACCATGGAAAGATTCGCCATCTGCGTGGTCAGTCGTGGAGCCGAACCCACTTCTCCCCGCGGAGCCAGTCGGCCGTCGCGGCGCCGATGCCATCCGCGCCCGTGAGATCATCGTAAGTGCGGAAGGTGCCCCCCACCATTTTCTTCCGAAGCTTCACAATGCGATCGGCCAGGACGGGACCGAGCTTCGGAACGTTTTTGAGGTCGGCTCTGCTAGACTTGCTGAGGTTAACCTCGATGCGCACCAGCCCAAGGTCCGCATCATGGGGGAGGGTATTGTCGATCGGATACTTCGAAAGCAGAGGCGTTGTTTCCTTCCAGCTACCTCCGGCGTCCTCCTCAAGTTGCACCGCGTGGAGAATTAGGCGAGCCGGTAATTCGCTCTCCGCGGCGACGTGCTTGCGTTGGGGCTGTTTGCCTTCCGTTTTTACGTTGTAGTGGATGACCAAATTATCAGATATCACCGCCTTTTTGATGATGTGTTCTCCCTGCTTTTCCATGGTGGTGTTGGCTGAGCCGGTAATGGGGACCAAATTCCGGTTTTCGCCTGGCCCATGCACATGGTGGTTGAGCAAATGGCCGCGAACATAGGTGCCTTCGCGCTGATTGACCGCTTTCCAAAGCCGGGTTTCCTGGAAGGGCTGACTTCCGGCAAGACCGCCCGGATCGAGGCTGAGCGGATTGGCGTCCATCTCCTTGCCCACCGGATCGCCCATGACGGTTCGAGGACTGAATTTCACCACCGTCTTGGGAACCGAGGACATTCCCGCCAGCGCCAGGTTAGCGGCGATGATTTCGAGTGACTCCATGATCGTCTTGCCATCCTCCTTGCCAAAGCTGCCGTCAGTTTGCTTCTTGAGTTTGTCGATCTTCTTGGCCTCGGTCGTGATTGCCTCGATCGCGGTTTTCTTCGCGCCCTTCGGCGGCGGCCCTGATCGCAGTTTTTTTAGGACGTTTTCCAGCGTCTGCGGAGTGCTCTTGAGCATCAGGGTCGCCGACTTAGCATCGCCTTGCATATAGAGCTCGTGCGCGACCTTCCCAATCTTGAAAGCCTTGCGCGCTTTCCACCATTCCACCAGTTTCCCAGCTGTGGCCTTCACCCCTCCCCAGAGTTTTTTGGCCTGGGCCGCGATCCATTTCACTACCTTCAGCAGGACGGCATCCACTTTGTTTCGGATCTTTTGAATAGCGTTCTTGATCTTGTCAGTGATTGCGTTCAGGTGCAGCAACTGCGCCAGGAAGCTGATCACCAGTGAAAGACCCCGCGCCAATCCTTTCTCCATCGCCTCGGCCGCCGCGCCGATGTTTCCGGCGGCAATCTCGCCGATGGAGCCCAGGAAGTTGCTGATCATCTCCATGATCTGCTTCGCCTTCTGAATGAAGAAAACGATGGTGTCGTAGATCCCGATGGCGGCCTTGATCAAACCGGCGCCGGGAATGAAAAGACTGACGATCCACTTGATCGCTTCCTCGATGATCTTCTGCTTGATGAAATCCTTGACCGCGTCGATGAAGGCGTCGCGCATTTCGCCGGCCATCTCTTTGAGTTGTTCCCAGGCGGCTATTGGCCCTTCTACGACCAGCGTCTGAACTAGCTTGAAGCCGTCCTCGAGTCCTTTCACCACCGGTTCGGTCATGACCGTGACCATGTGTTTGCGAAGGTTGTCGTAGGAAATCCCGATCATCTGAAGGGCCACGCTGATGATTCCCTTGAGGTCCCAGGTAGAAGGCAGCTTAAGTCCTTCCAGCGATCCGGTGAGCCACTCAAAGAGCGCGTCCTGTAAGTGCTTCAGGAAGTTCTTGCCGAAGTTCTTGAAGCCGGTGATGGCGGCATTCATCAGGTTCTTCACGAACTTGACGGGTTGGGTGAAGATGGCCTTCAAGACGGCGGCGCCTTTGTTGATGATGCCCTCGATGGTGGAGAGAGAGACGCCCATTTTCTCCAGGGCCCAGGTAAAGAACTTCTTGGCGGCCGCGAGGAGGAGCTTGCCCAGCTTGGACAAAGCGCCCGCCATCGCTTCCTTCATCTTCTCGATCTTCTCGTCGATCGCTTTGATCGCCGCGGCCTGCTTATCCTTAAGCTTGTTCGCGAGGTCTTCTTCTTTCTTCGCGACGAACTTATCGAGCTCGTCCAGCTTCGAGTTCATCTCGGCGGCGGCCTTTTTGCCGACGTCTTGCAGCGCGGGCCCGAGCTTGTCCACATAATCCTTGATCTCAGTTCTGGCCTTTTCCAGCTCCTCCTTGCACTCCTGGACGACGCGCTTGTTGTCGGCGGAAATGTCTGCCACCAACTTGTCAATCGTAGCCACGAACTTTGCGCGGTTCCGATCGAAGATTGCCTTTACCTCGGGCAGCTCATCCATGCCCCAGAGCCAGTCTTTCGCTTTTTTCGCCCAGCCAAACCAACCGGAGTAGCGGTCTTCTTTGAAGGCCGCCATATCGCTGTTGACGTTGTCTTCAAATTCCTTCGTGGCCTTCGCATTGCCGTCATCGAAACGTTTCATTGATTCCGTTTCGAGGTCGGCCAGCCGTTTCTTCACCTTGTCCTGCGCGGTCGTGTAGATGCCGTTGATCTTGGCGGCCACTTCCTCGCGCTTCTTCTCCAGCTCCGTCTTGGCCTTCTTCTGCTTCTCCCCCGTCGCGCCGAGGTTGCCTTTGCGTTTGTTTTTTATCCCCTGGCGTTCCTTGTCTCCTTCCGTCTTCAGCTCTTTCGCGACAGTGTCGCCCTGCTGCTGGGCGAACTTCTGCACGGCGAGCGGTTCAGTCTTCGCCGTCGCTTCCATTCCCTTCTTTTCCTTGTTCGCGGTGGCGAGATCGCCGCTGTCCACCATGTCGAGCTGTTCCTGCGTGACGCCCTCTTCTTTCAGCTTGTTGTCCGCGTCCTTGGTGAAGTTGGAAACGTCGGTATGCTCTTTTTGCAAGGGAGCGATCGCGCCTTTGCCCAGGCCGAGGTTGGCGGTGGGCGGCGCTGCTTCCTGAGGCGGCAGGGCTTCCGGCTCATGCTCGCGCGGCGCAGGCGCCGGCGTTTGTCCCATGTCCTGATAGGTCGAGACCACTGCGTTCTTGTCTGCCAGCACCACCTTCATCACGTCGGACCCCATGTGCTGCGCTTTTTGGTCGCGCTTGAAGTTGTCCACGTCTTCGATGGTCTTCGGAATATTTTCCTTCAGCGACTCCTGGAGTTTTTGCTTTCCCTTGTTTTCATCGACGGGAGGAGCGGGACGGCCACTTACATGAGTGACCTGGCCGGTATTGCTCTTGGCTTGCCCTTCGCTGGCCGGGATGACAACGGCTTGTTCGGCCTGGGCCCGTTTCTGGGCGGCGTCGTCATGCGTTTGCTCGTTCTGTTTCAGCTTCTGGAGCGCGCCCATGCCTTTGGCGAGAACCGGCCCGGCTTTTGCCGCCAGGAACTGCGCCACTTTGCTTTTGCCGACGGCTTTGAGCGCGGCACTGACAGCACCGCCCGCTTTGGACCCTCCTTTGCCAGGTTTCTTTGGCTTCTGTCCTTTGGCCGGAGGTTTCGGCTTGTCTTTTTTCTCTTCTTTCTTGGCAAGTTTCTTAACATCCGGGACAGGCTGGGGCGGCGGACCCTTGCCGAGTTTTTGCAACGCCGCCAGGGCCTGGGCTTCGAGCCGCATGACCTCCTCGACTGTCATATCAGGTGGCAGCTCCACCACCTTCCCGTCGCCGGTCATGTACATCGTTTTCCCGGCCACCTGCACGATGCGACCCCGGGAGGCAGCGGCCGGTTGGAGGGTGTGGCTGGGTCCCTGGGATTGCGCCATCACGCGCGACGGCGACGAACTCGAGGTTCGCCCCGCCGGCGTTGGGCCGGACCCGGACGCGCGAGGCGCGGGGGATCTGAGGGCGGTAGCAGTTGCCATGGCTGTGGCTAATTAAAAATGATCCGCAGACGGTTCGTTCGCGCCGCGAGCACCGAATCGGTGGCGGTAACAACGCTCGAGCCAGTAAAGCCGGCCGGTCGAGTGACTGTGACGCTCACGGCCGCGATGCCGGGCCGGGCGGGCGAGGCGGACGAGCGCGCTGGCCGTGCAACCGGCGCCGGGCCTCGCGTGGCGGTCGCGACTGCCATAACTAGAAGTCTTCCGCGAAATGGCGCAGGGGGCAGACGGCGCCCTGCTTTGCGTATTCGCGGCGGATGGCGGATTCCAGGATGGAATCCTTGACTACGCCGCCGTTGTCGAGCGCGAGCAGCGCCGCGTGGAGCGTGGCGTTGCGAATCTGGCCGCCGGTGAATTCGCAGCGGCTCGTTACTTCGTCCAGGAATTCTTCATTCACCTCACGCCCGGCTGGGAGATGGAGGTTCCACAAGGCCCAGCGTTCCTCGGCGTCGGGCGGATGAAACTCGACCGTTACATCCATGCGCCGTTCGAAGGCGCTATCGATGCGCCCGGCGCGCGCGTTGGTGGTGACGAGGAGGATGCCTTCGTAGCTTTCGAAGCGCTGAAGGAGAAAATTCGTTTCGAGATTTGCGTAGCGATCGTTCGCGTTTTGCACATCGGTGCGCTGGCCCAGGAGCGCGTCGCCTTCGTCGAGGAGCAGGATGACATCGAGCTCCTCCGCGGCCTCGAGCACGCGGCTCAAATTCTTCTCGGTCTCGCCGATGTATTTATTGACGACGGCGGAGAGATCGAGCTGGTAAAGATCTTTTTGCAAACGGGCCGCGAGCAAGCGCGCGGCGAGCGTTTTGCCGGTGCCGCTCGGCCCGGTGAAAAGCGCGCGCACGCCAATGGCGGGCCCGGCATCGAGCATCCGCGGCAGGTGTTCGCGATGGCGGCAGCGGCTTTCGAGATGTCGCAGCTCGGTGAGGGTGCGCGCACTCGCCGAGAGGCAGCTCCAATCGCCTTCCGCGGGCACCCGCCGCGCGAGGGCATCGAGCGCTTCGCGATTCAAAGCGCGCAGCGCGTCACGGACATCAGTGCCGGCCAGCGGCTTCCCGGCCAGCGTGGCGCGGAGCTGGGCGAGCCGGGCCGCGCGATAAATCTGACCCGAAGGAATCCGGTGGCGGGTGCTGATTTCGTCCACCAACTCCCCGGTTCGGGCCGGAAAGCATCGTTGCCAATGGGCACGTCGCGCTTCCAGGTCGGGAAGATCGAGCGACAGAGTCAGCGCCTGCGAGGCGAGTTCGCCGACGATGCCGCCCTGCCGTCCAACGGCGACACCGATGGGCAGGGAAGGAGGCCAGTTGTCCGGCAGCGAAAGAGTCTCGCCCGGCGCAAGGTCGACCGAAACAATCGGCAACGCGTTCCGAAGCACGGCCAGGGCCGCAGCCTCGCGCCACCTGATATCTTCGATTTTCTCGGCTCCGCGCAGCTCGAGGACGCCGCATCCCATCGATCGCGCGAGGGCCCCCAGCAGGGTGCGCCGCCCGTTGTGACGCGCGCCGCGCACGATCACCGCACGCGTTTCCCCACTTCTAATCAGCTCCGACAACGTCGTGAGCGCTGTGAGAATCTTCGGCGGCACGATCAATTGGTCCAGCGCCAGCAACGATTCTGCCGGGCGATGCCGCGCCCCGGGAACGGCCGAGCCCACGGCGTCGCCCTTCAACGCCTCCCAAATGGCCCGCGGAATATCGAGCGCCAAATCGTACTGGGTCGCGTCCACGTTCGAGACACGGAGCAATCCGGTATCGCGCCCGCGCCGCACCAACGCGGAAAATTCCGTGGCCGTAAGATACTCGCGCCACGATTGCCAGAGCAGCCCCGTCACCGGACGCCGCTGGCCGGGCGTGCCTTGCAGAGTTTCAAAGAGCGCGCCGAAACGCGGATCCTCTTCGGCGAGGCCCACCATGACCAGACACATCGCGGCCGGCGCATCCACCTCGAGAAGCGTGCGCAAGGCCCGCAAAGGCAGATGCCCGGAGGCACGCGCTTCCCACGCCTCCAGTCCAGCGCACCATCGAGCAAATGCTTCGTCCGAAGAAAGGCCGCTCAGCCGTTGCGCGAGCTCGTTGTGGTAGCCGATGAGGAAAGGGGAACGCTCCAACGCCGCCTCGAACGAGCCGCAGCCCGCAGCCGCGTGTTCGATGCAGACAAGGACCGCGCCGAAAAAGTGCAGCCGGAAATGCTCGGCGGGGGTCGTCGCAAAATCCGCAAAGAGCGCTTCCGGTGGAAGCGCCTTGTCTGGTTCAGTCATAATGAAAATAGATGCTGCGGCCCGCCGCGGGCACCCAACCCGGATCACGATCTAATCCGGCCACGCGCAGCTCGATTGGGTGGATGGCGAGGGAGAAGTGAGCGTTCACTCGCGCCGCGTCCGCTTCGATTCTCGCGTGATGATTCAAAACCAGCGGTCGGAAATCGCACTCATGGTCGAGCCCCAGCGACGCAGCCACGCGCGCGTGCAATTCGTCGCAGATTCGATCGATCCAAATTTCGAGCGGCTCGCCCGTGGGCACTTCGAAGTCTGCCCCCGGCGGTTCTTTTTCGAATCGGCCCGAAAGCCGCGCGAACAAAGCGTAAAGCGGATCTTCCTTGAATGGCTCGCCGGCGAACTGTGCGCCAACCAGAGCGAGAAAATCCCAAAGGGGCAGGGCCAGGCCCGGGCGCGCCGGGCTCGTAAAATCGCCGTAATACCCCAGGGAAATTGCGACACCAGTCAGGTAAAGAACGCCGCCCCATTCCGTGGCGATCCGATCCGGCAAATCGGCCCCCGGCAGCGCGACAATCTCATTGGCCGGTTCGGTGTTGCTCGAAGGGGCAGTGGGATCGTCGGCGCTCCCATCCCGTAAAACGATGTCTGGCGGTGCGCTCTCCGTATCGGTCGCGTGAGCATCGATCGGCTCGCTTTGTCGGAAGGAAACATTTCTCGGCTGAGTTTCGTGCGTGGGGAAATTCGCGGAGCGCGCCTGGGGCGGCGACGGCGTGGCGGCGGGCCCCGCGACCTCCTCGCCGGCAATCAGGCGGGACTCGGCCGCACCGCGCTCGTCACCAGGCGAGAGTTTGTGGTGTGGAGGTCGAAGAGTAGCCGGCTTTGGTTCGACCTGAGGCAATGCGTTCTTGATCCCAGCATCTTGCGCCGACGAAAACGTGTCGATAAATCGCGGCGGCATCGCCGGACCGTCGTTGTTATCGAGGAGATTCGGTGCGGCAGGAGCGTGATCGCGGAACTCGAGCTTGGAAACAGAGCGCGTTTTTGTGGACTGTCGCCAGGCCCGAATCTCGCGCGCGAAGGAAGTCGAACGAACTTTGGCGGGCGCCCGCGCAAGCAAGACTCCGGTTATCAGAAGCCGGGCGACATCGGTTTCGACCGACGGATCGATCGTGATCCATGGCGCCCAGGGAGCGGCGTCGTGCTGCCGGCTCCCGGATGGCGGGCGAGCCGCCGCGAAACCAGGGTCGCTCATTGCCGCCCCCAGGGCCGCCAAATCGAATGTGTCCACGAGCTTCCGCCAAAGCGTCGCGACGTCGCCGGGCGAGAGTTTCGCCAGAAACTTCGCCGCCAGGCCGGCCGACTCCAGCCGCTCCAGCGCGGCGGGAACAGACCGGGCCTCCTCCAGCCAAACGCGACGCGCCACTGCGGTGATGTCGTCTTTCGGAAAGAGCACCGGCCACCACCAGGAGACGCTCGCGCTACCCGCACACCAATCGCGCGCCAGACACGCCAGCAACTCGGCGCGATCGGCGAAGAGCACCGCATTCGCGTTTGCCGGCACTGGCCCGCGGGCGGGCCGCGCCGCGGCAAGGCTTTCGGCATCGAGCGCGTCTTTCAGCCGATCGATCCGCCGCAGCGTTATCCCAAGCCGCCGGACGCAGAGAATGGCCTCCTTTTCCAGCCGGGAGCCGCTGGCCCCCTCCGCGAGAGCGGCCTTCACCCTGTGGCGCGCCAACGGTGAATTTGAGAGCGCTCCGCGAAAGCGCAAACGGCGGATGCAGTGAGTGTCGCTGTCAGTCATGTCGGCCCTAGACGTTTTCTTCCTGGCGTGAGCGCCGCGCTGTCAAAGGATCTAACCCGTGCCAGTCACGTAAGGAACGTGACCTGGCCAACTCGTTAGGTAACGACTCGCGCCGAGCTCCTGCTCAGTCCCGCCACCCGCGTTCTGTCCCGTGTTTGTGCCACCTACTATCCCATTCCGAGCAGTTTCCTGATAGCTCTCCAGATGGTGCAAAGGCAGCCACAGGGGGCGTCATCCTCAAGCGGTTTTTCGCTGGCCGATTCGCGCGCTTGGATGACCGTTTCAACATACCGGGAACCGTTGTTTGGGACGCGCAGGACATAGAAGTCCTCCGCGAGTTTTTCCGCGCCGTAGAGTCGGGTTTCCCAGCCATAAAGCGGGCCGCTGTGCTGGGCAAAGTAGCCGAAAGCAGTTTGCGGTCGCAGAATGGGCACTTTCACCCCGCCTTCCAACTCCAGCGTCTTCCCGGTATCCATGTAAGCGTGCACGGTATAGGTGGGAACAAACGCCGCGATCTCCTCGACTTCGTTCGACATCGGTCCGGTGCCGGCAGAGAGGGTGTTAAAACCGTCCGTCCCAAAGGGATTGGCCGTTGGACCTTGATGCCCCGGCTTGACGATGTTCGGCATGTTGAACTTTTGGACGTAGAGGTAAACATCGCGCGGTTGCGAGCTAATCGGCTCCGCTCCCACCACGCTGATCTCGGCGAGCCGCCGGAAGGTCGATGCGTTTGCGATGTTCATATTCCGGTAGACGCTGCTGGTGGTGATGACTACGGTCGGATCCACGCTGGACAGTTCCACCAGCATGCATTGATGCGGATTCTGCGCATTCGGTGGTTTCGCTCCGGGATCGTTATTCAGAAACGTTCTGATGTTATCCACCAGCGTAGCAAGGAAGGTGTCCGCCGGGTTAGCTGCATCTGGCCAAATGAAACGGCAATCCCCGTTGCCATCATCATAGTGAGTATCCGTCCCCCCGGGAATTGGTCTCCAGGAGCTCGCGGTTGGATCGGAGAGCTGCGAACCCCAGCTTGCAAGGCTAAAGGTCGCACGCACCATCTCCTTTTCGGTCGAGGTGAGCGCCACGGGGAAGGTGGGTTTGCAGAAGAACTCATTGCGATGTTCGGCATTCACCACGTCCGGCGCCTGGCCCACCGGGTAGGGTTTGCTGTTCGGCGGATAGGGTTTCCCTAGATCCAGCTTGATGGTGTAATCATTTGGCCGCGCCGCGCCACCAGGGACGGCGCGTGTGCCTATATCGGACGCAGTCAACCGGACCGCATCGGTGCAGCCCACCCCGGACGTGCTGAAGTCCAGCAGCTGGGATTCCGTGATCCCTGGAGGAATGATCTGAAGGACGTTCGCAGTTTGCGGGGCGGTCGTGGGCCATTGGAATGGTCCTATGGCTCCTCCCATGGGGGTTGAAGTCCAGACCTCAAACCAAAGCTTGAACGCGCCAGAAACGGGGAGATTCACTGCGATTGGGTTTGAGTTGTTCATTGGATCGTTAGGGTCGACCCCACCCCAGTTCGTCCCGAGCGGAATGGCAACCTGGAAGCCCCATTTCGTCTGAATCAGACGAGTGGGGCTGGTGACGTCCACCCACATCCGCCCAGTGGTCTCAATGTCAGCAGAAGATTGGTTGCCCGGATTGTCTATGGAGATGACTCCCCCAGACACCGAGCAACTGTGCACCCGGTAGGTAAAGATGCCGTCATCGCTTGTTCCCGGGGGCTTCGCTGCGGTGGAGGAAGCCGTGGCGAGTCGGGCGTTGAACGCCACATAGTTGCCACCCGTACCCAGCAGGACATTCACGCGATCAATATTCGAGGCGTGAAGCGCGGAGGTCCGCGCTACCCATTGCAAGAACAGATAATCTGTTCCTCCTAACACGCCTCGAAGCGTCCGGAAAAGGACATCCCGGTTCGCGCCGTTCCCTTGGGAGAGAACGAAAGCGCCCAACCAATTGGGATTGTCCGGGTAATAGCGGAATAGGGCCGGATCCGGAGTCGCATCCGACCACCAATCAAAATCGCTGATCGGGGACCCGGGCACGTTAGCAATTGTGGGAACGCAGTATGTAGGCATCTTATTTTCCTTTCTTGGACGGGTGACTATTTCAGGATCAGCCGATAGGCCACCGTCCTCTTGTTGTTTGTTGTTGCGCCCTGGCGCGTCAGTGTTAAGCGCAGGATCGTCTGGGCTGCCGAACCCGGCGCGGTGATGTCAAAGAAGGCGGTTACCGGACCACCAGGACTCGGTACCGTCAGCGGGTTTGCCGTGATGGAATTTAAGGCCGCGGACCATCCTCCCACCGGCGCCTCAATAACCGCGCTTATATTATATTTGTTCGGCGGCCCCGAGGGAATGTTGGCGAAGACCGCATTCATTTCTATCGTCGCGGTGCTGCTCTTCGTCACGCTGAGCGTGCCGTCCACTCCGCTCATGCCTCCCGTGTTGGTGGAGAACGTCGCGTCCCCCACCGGGACGGAAGAAAACTCGAAGTTTGTGATGGTCGGATCGGGCTGCTCGATTGCGACACCGACCTGCTGGTCTGGGAGTGATTCTTCCACGGACGAAATGTCCGGCGCACTCGCTGCCGCGCTCAAAGAATATTTAAGTCCATTGACGCCAGTCGGGAGAGTTAAACGCAGGCTCACCGTCTTGGTCGTGCCTTCGGGCAAGGCGATCTGGCCGTTGCCGCGCACGGTCCCATCCGCATCGAGCACCGCGAGGCGCGCCGGAAGCCCCGGATCGGAAACGCCGGAGGGCAACGGCAGAATGACGGCGATGGTTGGCGCAATGGTTACTGTCAGATCTTCACTTGCCGTTGATTTGAGTTGGAAATCGTAAAAGAAGGTGGCATTCGAGACGGGCGTGGCGCTCGGCCGCGTTCCTTTAAATGTAAATTGAATACCGCCACCAGTGACCACCGGTTTGGATTTGACGGTAATGGCCTGGGTGGTGGTGCCCACCAGGTTCCCCACAGTCAAAGTCATCGCCGTTCCTCCCAGCGTTGCCCCTTGGACGGGATCCGGAATCTGGAGGATGAGCAGGCTGTCGGACGACCCGCCCACAAAAACAATCACGCGCGTGGCGCCGAAAAACACGCTGTGCCCTCCCTTCGAAAAATCGAAATTACTCCCGAAGATGCGAATCGTATCGCCCGCGGTCACGGCGCCCGGGGGGAGAATTTGCGTTATTCGCGGCGGGCTTTTCGAGCCACCGCTTTCCAGTTCGCTCACGCGCACTTCGAGGGCGTTCAAGGCGGCAACCTGCGCGTTCCAATCTTGGGCGGTGATCAGGTCGCCCGGGTTCACATTTTGTAGTGACATAAGTTCATTTCCTCCATGAGGGCCAAGTCAGGCCCAGTTGCTGAAATCCCACCGGTTCACGTCGTAGTGCGGGTCGCCCATGAATGCCATGTGCCCGGTGGTAAAAATCATGTGGGGTTGGACAAAAGGCGGGGTGTTGGCCTTCGTCACCGCCTGCTCGTTCTCCCGCACTCGATAAACCCAGAGCATCACGCGGCTATTCAGATCGACGGGCGGATAATGCAGCGCCGCCCGCAACAATGCCTCGAGACGCGCGCCCTCGATATGAACAAGGGGATGACGCGTGATCGTGTCGAAAAATAATTCGTCGTGGAAGCCGTTGGCAAAACGATTGTTCGCCAATGGGACGATCCCAACCGGCGGCAGATAGCGGAAGTGCTCGACCGCGCGAGTGCGGTCTGCGTTGACCACCGCACGCAGGTCACCGATCTGATCCTGAAATTGGGCGAGCATCGCCTCCCCCTCAGCCAGCCGATTATCTCCGAGCAATGGGTCCCACAAGACGCTGGCGGCAGGTCTCGAAATCCGCCGGCGCGCCGGCCACTGGTCCACGAATCCGATTCCGCCAGCCTTCCACTCGATGATCGCGAGCGGAACGTCGCCCGTGGTGAGGTAACCACTTGGGACGAGGGCTTCGATTCCCCGGCGGGATGGTGGCGTCCGGGTCAAGGCGCCCTGGGCGAAGTCGTTTGCTGACGTCTCCCTCAAGCCGAAGCATTGATACGCGACAGCATTGCGAACTTGGCTTGCGTTTGCTCCGGCGGCGACGTTCAGCCTGAGCAGGCGAAACTTCACCCCCTCCGAATTAAACTGTGAATTGCAGAGCGCGGCGTCATTGCCCAGCCCGCTCACCTTCGTCTTGCCCTCGGACCGCGAGGCGGGCGCGATGAGCAGGACATAGAAGCCGGTGCCGCTGGCCAGGGTGGTGCCGGCGGCCTTCGGGTCGCAGTCATTGAAGATGCAGGTATCGGCGTTGGCCGGGTCGGGCGGGCGCAGCAGAGCGACGCGCTGGTCGCACTGGAGCCGCAGAGTCTGGCCGGCCCGGTTCACCGCGAGCCCCGCGGTAATGTTGACGATCGGATCGTCCGGCGGCGAAGTGTCCGCGGGCGTGACTTCCAAACCGAAAGCCACTCCCGCCCCGATGGCCTCGCCGAGATGGCGCGAATGAGCGTGCTGTGCACTCTGTTCGGCCTCCAGATCGCCCCCGGTAAGGAGCCGTCCGTTGAAGAATTTGATGTGGCGAAGCTCGGTATCGATGATCGCCTCGTCGAGCGCGGGAGAAGTATTCATGGCTGGGTGTCGTTAGGCCTCAAGTCATTCGAACTTTCCGAAGAGACTGATCTCGACCATGAACTCTTCGGTCGGCTCGGAATTGATTTGGGCCGCGTTGATGATGATGCCCTCCGGCGAAAACTCGGTGACGTGGAAGAAGCCCGGACTTTTCCCGATGGTGGTTCCCTTGACGATGTAGGTGAAAGTGTCGGTCGGCCGCACGTACCGATCCATCGCGGTTCCGGTGTTTCCACCGAAAGTCAGGATGCATTGTGTGCTATTCACCGCTAAACGTTTCCCATTCAGTTTGTTGTAGCTATCGGCCACGGGAATGAGGACCAAGCCCCTCCCCACCGGCACCCGGAACCGGCCGGCTGCGACAATCAGGTAGCGTCCCGCATCGGGACGCTCGACGACATTGCCCGCGGTTCCCGACCCCCCCGGACCCGCTGGCCCCACCGGACCCGCCGGACCTGCCGGACCTGCTGGACCCGCTGGCCCCGCGAGACCCTGTAAACCCCTTGGACCCGCTACACCGGCCGGACCCGCCGGCCCGGCCGAACCTGCCGCGCCTTGAGGACCCGCCGAACCTGGAGAACCCGCCAGACCTTGGAGACCCGCCGGGCCCACTGGACCGGGTGGACCCGCTGGACCGGCGGGGCTGGCTGGACCTTGAGGACCCGCCGGCCCCGATGGACCTTGCGGTCCCGCCGGTCCCTGCGGGCCTTGCGGACCTCTTGGCCCCAGCATGGCCAGGTCGCCCCCGCCTTCCCCGCAGCACGGGCCACAGAGGAGGAGCTCTTGAAGCATCCGCAAGTGGACGACAACCGGACGACGGTTCTCGTCTAGCGTGGCTCCGGTCATCGTGCCTCCGCTACGCGTAATCTCTACATCCGCGAGGAGCAGGCACTCGCAATCTGGATCATCGAGGGCCGCGCCCGTCCCGTGGCAGCCGCAGGGTCCGCCGCAAGCGCACGACTTTTTCGGCGCGCATTGCGTCTGCCAAAGAGGACGCAATTCCGTGACCCACAGGTGCATCGCCGCGCGCATCCACTCACAAAATTCGCCCTGTGGGATGTAAAGTTCGCTCGGAGGACTTTCGTCGAAAAAGATCTCCGGCGCCTCCGGAGGCGACCCGACTGTGTCGAAAGCGTCCTTGATCGCCTGGAGAAATGCATCCAGATCGGCAGGCGGCGAGCTGACATCGTCCGCGACCGGAATCCGGCGCAGGAATTTTACCAGGCTGCGCACGACATCTTCTTCCAGTTGCAGCGGCCGTTTCAAGGTAAGCTCGAGCCGGAAGTCATCGATGATCCGCGAGGGTGCCATGCTGGTGGAATCGCAGCGGCACGGTTCGCCAGGAACGGGCAACGGGTCCGCCGGGCAATCGCGATAGCAAAGGACCACATAAGCGGACAACGGGTCGCTCCCGCCGAGGCCGAGATTGTTCACTGCATCGATGGTCGTCTGGAGACCGAGCCACGCGTCGATCTTGGCGCATTGCCGCGGAGACACGCGGATGAGTTGGCCGCGCGGATTGATCGCCACCCCTGGCGAGACAGAAATAGCGCTCGGGTTTCCCGGCTCGAGTTCGACCTTCAGGCCGCACAAAGTGCCGTAGCCGATCGCATCGCGGGCCAGCCATTGATCGCGGTTCGAAAGATAGGCGAATTCCTGTTGGAAATCGTCTACACCGAGCACCATGCCCTGGGTGTAATTGACGTGCTTGGATGGGTCCGGCGGCAGCGTGTCGGGGACAGCGGTGGAGAAGGTGGGATTGCTCATGGGTTATTGGTGGGGTTTTCGTCTTAAGGGGTCGCGGCCCATGACGATGCGTCCTGGGAGAGAAGGCGGTGGACCGGAAGTGAGGAGGCTTTCGGACAAAAAACTCTGGCCGAGGATCGTCTCGCGGGACTGGAGCGCAGGATCGCGCCCGCCGCGGCCGAGAACCGTGTCGGTGCCGATACGCGCTTCCCCGACACGGAAGTTCGCCCAAAAGAATTTTACATCGAAAGCCGTGTGCGCCGGTTTTTCCAGCTCCACGATTCGACTGGCCAGGGCGAGTTCCCGGCGGCGAACCGCGTCGTTC
Source organism: Chthoniobacterales bacterium (assembly GCA_035630155.1). GTDB lineage: Bacteria > Verrucomicrobiota > Verrucomicrobiia > Chthoniobacterales > UBA10450 > AV80. The sequence continues at coordinate 43,533 of DASQLH010000040.1, read as the reverse complement.
GTCCCCGGCCTGACCGGCAACAGCACGGTGAAACGATGGGCCGCGGCGAGCGTCGGCAACACATGGGTTTCGAACTCGATCCAATCGATGAGCCGCGTGGTAGTCGCAGGCAGAACACCCGGATAAGCGGCCAGGCCGAAATCCTTCCAATGCGTTCCATGCGCCTGGTTGAGCGCGGCCAGGCTCACGTAACGGCGAATGAGGAATTGCTGCCACAGGCTGCGTTGCTGGCCGAACGGCTGCGTTTCCGACGAAGCTTGAAAAGCGCGCCAAGAGCTGGCGACTTCCGGAGCGGACGGCTCGTCCTCGGGCAGGAGGGCTTCCGGATTTTGCCGCGCGGCTTTCCAGGCCGCGATTTCTTCCGTCGGATCGGAGGGCAAAAAACCGAGCTCACGCCGCGCAAAGGCGACGCGCGCTGCTTCAGCATCGGCATCTCCGTAAGGCTGAAGCGAAAAACTTTCGGCGCCGGTGGCTGTTTTGGAACGGGCGTGCAGGGCCGCGGCGCCATGCTTGGGGCTCCATGTTTCGCCAGCCGACACCAGCGCTGGTCCCGCTGTCGCCTCGCTGGGGTCGCCCACTTCCACCGCCGCGATTCCGCGCGTGAGAAATTTTTCGACGATGCGATAGCGTTCGCCGCAACGGCAGGCGCTGCCTGGCGGATCGAAGATGTGATCGTCGACGTGCTCCTCGAGCGCGAGCCGTAGCGCCATCTTCAGTCCGCGCACCGTTCCGCGCCATTGAAAAAATTCCATGGCGTGGGCAATGAAGAGCCGCCGCCGGGTTTCATCCCAGGCCGGATCGAGCGCGACTCCGAACCAGGAGGCCAGCCACTCGAGCGCGTCCGGCGGAGCGCTCCGCACGTCGAAGAGAATTTGCGCCGCGGCGATACGATCTTCAATCGCGGTGTTGGTGCCTTCGATATTGGCCAGAAATCGATCGAGAAAAAATGCCGAGGCGGAATCTTCGCGATAAACCGCGGGCAGGTAGCGTTCGAGATAGGAGAAGCGCGGATAGTAAACGCGCAGGGCGGTGAGGTGCGGCGTAACCCGGCCATCGCCGACCAGCCGAAGCCGCAGTTGCAAATATCGGCCGCGCGCTTTTTGGAGGAGCAATTCGTAGGTGCCGCGATCCCGGGATGCGGGCACGGGCGCGAACGGCAGTTCCGAACCATCGCCGCGGCGATGCAGGCGCGGCTCCGGTTCCCATGGTGTGATGGCGAGCTCACTCTCGCGGTCCGCCGCGCGGCTCAAAATTTCGACATCGGTGCCCGCGGGCAAACAGGCATCGAGCATCAGCCGGTGCCAGACGCATTGCGGCTCGCGCCCATCGAAAGCTCGCGTCTCGATCGTCGCCTCTTCCGCGTGCCGCGGGTGCGCTTGCACGGTGACCGGCAGCCAGCGCTCGCCGAAATCGTAGTAAACCTGATCGCCCGCCGCGACGAGCGCCTTTCCACCAAAGCGCCGGAGCGGAAAAAACTCGTCGCTCCGTGTGAGGACCAACGGACCGGCCAGATCTTCGAGTTTGAAAGCGAAGACCTGGTTCCCCTCCGCGGAGGCAATGAAGAGTTTTTCGCCGGCGAAAGCGAAATCGTAGGCGGGAAATTCCAGCGAAGCTTTCTCGACCGCTTTTCCGAAACGATAACGCAACACGCGCGAGCGGGTCGGCAGCGCGGCCAAAGCATCCAGAATCAGAATGGAACCGTCCGGAAGCGCTTCGATCGCCACCGGATCCACGGCTTCCACCGGAGAACCCGACTCGAGCTCGACGCCTCGCGGAAAAGAGCGCGCCGGCCGGGCGTGATGCGTCTCGCTGGCCGGAAGGAAAATTTCGTCCTCCGCGCCCGTCAGCGGGCTGGTGGCTTGATCGCGCGTGATCACGCGCAACCCGCGGTCGAGTCCCCAAAAGCGTTTGTTCTTACGATCGAGAATCCAGACACCGCCGCCGCGACGGGGCACGATGTCGAAAGGCTCGAAGTCAATTTCCTCCGGCCAGCAAATCGTGCGCGGCGCGCCGCCACTGAGAAGATCGAAGACAAGCAATCCCTTTGGTTTCACCGCGCCGGCGACGAGATAACTATCTTCCGTGATGGCGAGCCCGCTGAACGCACAAGGGCACGGTGGAGCGGGCGGTGTGACGGGTTGAAAAATCTCGCTCTTCGGCGGCGGCGCGCCGGCTGCATCCGCGGCCGACCAAAAATGCGTGGCCCTCTGCTCGCCGCTCGAGTGAATTCGAATCTCTGCGCCGCTTTGCGCGATCCAGTACCAATTGGAATGGATGTCCGCGGCCGCGCCCCGCCGATCGCTTTGCTCCGGGACATCGTTCCGCGCCGCCGATGGAAAGTAGAACGGTTTGGGCCGGAGAGTGAGCTCCTGTCTTTCCTTCGCCCAAGCGACAGGCGAATTCCCCGAGAAGATTTCTTTGCTGCCATTTCCCGAAAGCAAACATCTCGCCCAATCGGCCTGGCCGAGGAGCAGATGCAGTCGGGTTTGGTTCGCGTCCATGTCAGCACTCAGGGGGAATGACCGGGACCGGCACAATTTTCCTGCCGCCGGGAGTCGTGGGACCGGCGTTGGCCGTGCCGCGCAATTGATCGAGCGGCAACGGATCGCCGCCTACGACCACCTCCATGCCGTCGAGCCGCGGCAACTGGAGACCGGTCAGCGGAACGGTGGTGACTTCGCCGCCGTCGCCCCCGGCCAGCAGGAGTTTGTTCACCAGCGCCACGCCTTCGACCCGGCTGATCACCGCCATCAATTCCAGTTGCGACACGGTCCGGCGCAGCGGCCAGCCTGGAGCGTCCGTGTGAAAGGGCGCGAGAAATTCCCGCACCCCCTTTTTGACTCGTTCGCGGACCACGGCGGCGCTGTTCGGAGAATCGGAGTCAGCGCCGGCGGGAACGATCTCGATGGCGGCGGAAACCCAGAGCGAAACATATTCCGGCCCGCGCAAAAACAATTCCGTGGTGACGAGGCGGCGCGGCTCCAGAAAGGCGCAGACGCTGGCGAGAAAAGGTTGATCGGGCGACGGCGCATCGGGGCGGATGCTGCTGTATTTCGGAATGAGCATCAGAGTGACGGAGCCCGGTGCGCTGCCCGGTTCCTGGCGCGTGAGCGTCGGGTTGTAGGCGGCCAGCACCTCGACGCGGCCGATGTCCACGCCGGGCGTGCGTTTGGCGATCGTGGCAAAATCCTCCGCGGTCACGAGCCGGTCGCGATGCTGGAGATAACGGGTGATCTGCCTTTCGCCTTCAGCGGTCGTCTCCGCTTCTGCTCCACCCCAGGTGCGGACCGCATTCAGAACTTTCAGGCCCGCGGGCAGGGCGGGAGCTTGATTCACGGCATTGGGGCCGACGTTGCCTTCGCGCCCCGCGCCATAATCGTAGGTCACGCGCAATTTCGCTCCGACCGGTGGCCGCATTCCGTGAGCGCCATCTCCAAAACGGAGGCGCCCCGATTCGGGATCGAGCGCAAAGACTTTCGCGGGCTGAGGAGGCGGCGGCGTTCGCACGGGCGGCTCGCGCAAGTCCGGCGCGGGAACTTCCGGACCGGCCGCGAGAAGGTCGTCGATGAGTTTCCATTCCTGAGCCGGCTCGTTAGGCGGGACAACCATCAATTTGACTGACTTCGCGATGACCGGCGTATGCGAGAGCGTGGCGGCCTGGTCCGGTTCGCCGGTGCCGTCGGGAAGCAGCTCGTTCAAAACCCGCGTGCGTTGCGAGATGAGCGTGGCGTTGATGCCGGCCCACGCGACCTGAGAAGCGACGCCTTCGGGCCAGACGAGTCGCAGCCAGGTGACGACCCGCTCGCTCATCGCCGTGTCTTCCAGCGTGGGCGGGAAACCGTCCGCGCCCAGCTCGAGCGGATCGATATCCTCCCAAAGCTGGAGCCCGCTGATGTCCGGCAGCGGCGCCTCGAATACCTCGGGCTCCGACGGCATTGCCAGCGTGGCCACGGAGCGAAACGCCGGCACGGTGCCCGGAGCGAGCTTGCGGTCGGCCGGCACACTCGGCATCTCGATGCGGACGTTTTTCGGCGTTGAACTTTCCGTGCCGACCGGAGGAAGGCGCCGGCGCGCGTCCTCAGCCTCGAGCCGCGGGACGAGACCGAGACTGAGCGTTTTGCCGGCAATCGCTTCGCGCGCGGCCTTGAGCGAACTCTGAGGCCGCGCCAGGAGCGCTATCCAGAGGGCGCTGTCCACGGTCTCGACCGTCACGTTCACGCCATCCGTGCCGCGCGCGGCGAGCGGGACCAATTCGTAAAGCTCGACGTCAGCCTTGGGATCGGCGCTGTTGTCGTCCCCGAGGAAGGAGGCGTAGAGCTCGCGGTAATATGCTTTCTTGTCCTCGGGTTGATCGACCAGCTTGCGCTTGAAACAGACGTGCGCTTCCACAGGCAAGACATCGAGGCCGCGCTGGGTCCGGAACGGCACCTGCCCGGCTCGCACTTCGAGATCGCGATCCAAGGTGATCGTCTCCATCGGCCCGCGCTCGTTTAGGATTGTAATGATTCCGCGCGCCGAGGCGGCGGGCTGGAGAGGCACGCCGAGAAGCTGAAGGAACTTGATCCGGTTGCGCTCGGGGATCTGGTTAGCGCGATAAAGGAGCGACTCGGTGAGAAACGCGAAAACCTGGATGAGAGTGACACCCGGGTCGCTGGCATTGAAGTTGGTCCAATCCGGCGTGTGGTTCGGAATGCGCGCGAGACTCTCGTCCACCAACTGCTGGTAGCGGCGATTGTCGAGCAAAGGAGCTTGGAGGGGCATAAGCGAAAAGGTTTTCAGCCGGCGAGCCGGACGTTGACGGAGATGCTGCCGCTCGCCTGCGTGGCGACGAGCTGGTATTGAATGGTGGCGACGGCCGCCTCCCGGTCCTCGACGTCCTGCTCGACGCGTGTTTTTTCCACGATAATGCGCGGCTCCCAGCGCTTGAGGGCGCGCGTGATGCGTTCTTCGATTAAATGGCGCGTGGCGACGTTGTTCGGCTCAAACAAAAATCCGCTGAGGCCGCCGCCGAAATCCGGCAGCCGCACCCGTTCGCGAAAATCGGTCAGCAACGTTACCCGAATCGATTCGCGAATATTCTCTTCGCCCTCGGACCAGGCCATGCGCCCATCGGGTCCGATCCGCGGGGGGAAACTGACGCTCCGTCCGAAAACGGCGCCCGAGGTGTTGTTCATTACTTCTTTCCCTTCAGCCCCGGGATGGGGAAGCAAACGATGAAGAACGGCAGCCAGCGAAAGATGATGTCGAGCAAGGTCACGATAATGATGAGGAGAATCAGGGCGCAGATCGTGATGATGGGGATGGAGAGGGAGCAAATAGTGCCGATGGGGTTCTGGCCGGCCTTGCAAGATTCGCCACCGCTCAGCGACAGTTTTTTGAAAAACGGCCAGGGAAGCACGGAGCGAACGAGGTTACCGAACGTGACGCCTTTGAACCGTTTGAGCTGTCCGCACAGCATGTCGCTCATGACAAAGGCCGTGTTCTTGTCGAACTTGCGCAATCCGGCAGGTGAAATATCGAGCGGGAGCCCGATGCGAATAGGCCGGGCCGGAGCGTCGGGATCGAAAAAGCCCGCGAGTTGAAACGGCTCCGTGGGCCGACTGAGGACATCTTCGTGGAGCGGTCCGCACGCGGGGCGTTCGTATGCGCAACGGAGAACGAACCAGCCCTCGAGAGCATTCGCCGGCGTGATCGCGCTGGGCGGAACGGCCGGCTCCGTGGCCGGCGGAGTGGCCGGCAGCGCGCGCACGACCATTACGGTAAGCTTATCGACCGGGTCCACGGGGCCGGTGAGGTCGTCTTGTTCGTCCTGCGTGAGAGTGGAAGGGAGCGGCGGCATTGTTAGTCTCGGCGCCTCGCTTGGAAATTCCGGATCGGCCAGAGGAAAAAAGAAATTCGGCCACGGCGGCGTGGTCGGAATCGGATACGGTTCCTCTGCGGCTTCCAGCGCTGGCCCGAATGGCCCGATCCGCTTGAGTGCATCCGCGAGCGAAGCCGCGACCGTTCCAGGGAGTTGCGGGTTTAACGATCCTCCGATTTGGATGTTCTGGAGTGCGCTGAAGAGCGCGTTTTGCTCCGCGGTCAGCGGTTCCGCCGGCGCCTGATTGTGGACGCGCGCGTGGACGCCCGGGAGGTATTCACGCAGGAACCGATCGAAATCGAGAAGGACGAGCCACGAAATAGCCTGAATTTGCTCGCGCTCGGCGCCGATCAGCGTCTGCCTGGCAGCTGCGATCTCGACAGGATCCCCAGGACCGAAATCAGCTAATTGGCTCGCGACCGTGGCGGCCCGCGTGATTAACGCCTTCCAAGGCTCGGCGATTTCTTTCCGGAACAATATTTTGCGCGCGGTCTTCAGCGTCACGCCGGGTTGAGTGCCATTGGTGCTGACCGCCCCGCCGAGATACGCCTCGCGCTTGCCGACCGGAATCAATCCCGCCAGGAGCCGGCGCTGCCGCAGATCGTCTTCCTTGAAATTCATTGAGAACAGCGGGAGCCGTTCCTCGCCTTCCTGCGGTTCCGCGATTTTGTTTGCCGCGATTCTCCGCCAGGAATTCCCGCCCCGTCCCCCCACCCAGGCGTGTTCTTCCCATTCCGTTTTCGGCCGGGTCGCATCGGTGCCCGGGGGGAAAAGCCGCCGCACCAGAAAACTGACGCGCTCTTCGCGCGCCGGTTCCACGTGCCGGTCCGGCAACCCGGGCATCTGGCAGACAAGGCAGGAGGCGACGAAGTAATAACGTTGCGCCGCCGGGGCATAAAGTTTCAGCGGGACATCAGGCGCGGGAACTTGCGGCGGTGTCGTCGGCAACGAGGGACTGCCGTTTTTGAAATTCTTCTTCGCCGTGCCGAGCCGTTGGAAGGGCAGCGCGAAAGTTTTCTTCGGGATGAGGGGCGGCGGCGGCGCGGCGAATCCGCGCCAGGTCTCGGGGCGCACCCGATATTCTCCCAGCCGGCGCGGGTCGGTGGCGAGAACGTTGAGAAGCTCGTCCATGAACGAATCGGTCGTGAAGCGCAGGATGGCGGGACGCGCAAATTCGGCGGGCGGCGCGACAGCCGCGAGTTGCGTCGCGGTCTCGCTCCAAAACGGCGAGGGCTGGGTCCAGCGGATGACGTGGCGGTTCATCGCTTCACCAAATGTTTCCCGCGCCCGGCGTGTAGGTGGCGCTGATGACGGTGTTGCTTATGAGCGTGTCGCATTGGACGACGCCGCTGAATTTCGACATGCCCGCGTCCACCGTGACCAAGCCGGCGCTCACCGCGACCTGGCCTGCGTTCACGGTCACTTTCGCGGCGGCGGTGATGGTGATGCCGCTGGTCTCCAGCTTCATCGAGTTGCCGTTGCTGTCCACGATCTCGACCGCGCCCGGGCCGTCCTTCATCGTGATCTTCTGCCCGCCCGGCGTTTCCAGGATCAACTTTTCCTGCCCATCCTGGTCGTCGAGCGTGATCTTCACGCCATTGCGTGAGCGCAAAACCTTTTTGAAATTCCGGCCGCCGCCATCCATCGATTCCGGCGGCGCGTCGCTGCCGTTCCAGAGGCCGCCGAGCACGAACGGCCGGCGCACGTCGCCCCCTTCGAAGCTGACCAGCACTTCGTCATCGACGTCGGGCACAAACCAGCTCCCGCGATTGTTGCCGCCCATGAGCGTGGCCACGCGCGCCCAGGTGTCGTAGCGATCGCTGCCGGTATCGGCCGACCACGGCAATGTCACTTTCACCCGGCCGATGCCGTCCGGATCCTTGATATCGGTGACGGTGGCGGGGAAGACGCCGTACCAACGGCCCCCGAGACCGCCCGCGACGCGGGCATCGATGAGGGCTTCGCTCTGGAAAAATTCGCTCACGTATTTCTAGGAATGGCCAATGCCGGGGCGCTCGGCGGTAAACTCCGTGCGCAAGCCGCGGGCGCTGTCGAAGAGGTGCCGCGCTTCCACCACATAATATTTGCCGCTGAAGAGCGGGCCTAACGACTTCAAATCAACGACGGCGCCGACGCGCAGCTTGGCCTGCGTGGTGGCGGTGCCGCGCCCGATGACGAAACGGCGCGCGCAATTTTTGAAAGCCGATTCCGCCACCGCCTGCGCTTCGTTCGCGTTGAGCGGGACCGCATGCGCGACCGCTTCCTTTCGCTCGCCGAGGGCGCTGCGGAGAATGCTCGCGCCACTGCTGTCGCCATTCAGTTCTCCGCTGAGCACCGAATCGTTCGCCTCGTGCCGGAGCGCGCTTTTCCCCGCGACGTCCCAGCCGTTCGCCGTGACACTGGTGCGCTGGGTGGCGAGATCGGAGGTCGCGGTGAACGATCGCAACTCGGCTCCGAGCGTGAGTTCAATTGCGTTGGTCCGCCGGTTGGCCCGCGCTTTCACGCGGATGGTCGAGCCGTCCATCCACAATTCCGCGTCGATCGAGCGCGCTCGTTCGCGCATAAAGGCAAGGTCGCTCTGGTTCACCTGGGCGAGCGTTTTGTAAGTAGGCCCATCGGCATTCACATCGCCGGTGAAACCGTGATCGCTCGCCATGCGGCGGATGACGTCGGCGTCGCTCACGTCTTCGAAGGTGCGGGTGCGTCGCGTCATGCGGAGATCCTGGAATCGGTCCTCGGCCAGGACCGTGATGAGCGGCGGCGCGCCCGCGGGGAAGCTTCCTTCCAACGCCATGATGCGGCCATCGAAGAGCACTTCGCCGTCGAGCTTGACCGCAAAGGTCTTTCCATAATCGAGGAGAGCGCGATCGAAATAGAGGAAGTCCGGTGCGTTCGAACCCGCGCCCCAATTGATGAATTCGGCTTCACAGCGATAGAGCCCGTGGACTGTCTCGACGATCTCCATCCGCGACATGCCTTGTTCGAGGGGCGGCTGGCTTTCACCAGCGACCTCGAGGGTGGGACGGGCGGATAAAAGGGCATCGGAGGAATCAGCCATCGCGTTGCCTCAATGCGCGCGGACCCGGGCGAGACGCTCGCGGCGCGCATGGAGCGCGCGCTCGATTTCGCGCGGGTCCGGTTTCGCGGGCGCGGTCTGCGGAGCTCTCGATTGCTCCGGGGCTGCGGTGGATTCGACTTCGACCTGATCGATGGTTACTGGCATAGGGTTGGGTCCTTCAAAATACGGGGCGCTTCTTTGCGTTGACGTCGATCAACTGCCCGGGAGCAAGCAGGCGCGGGTTTTCGATGCCGTTGGCCGCCGCGATGTCCTGCCAATTTTTCGAGCCGCCGCGGCCGCCGGCCCCTTCGGCCAGGCTTTGGACACTGGCTCCCTCCGGCGCGGAAGTGAGCGGGGAAGTCCCGGCGGCTTTGCCCCCCGGGGTTGTCGTGGGCGGCACCTCACCCTTCTCAAACGCAATAATTTTTTGTTGGGTTAAACCAAGGGAAAGGCTCGCGCGCAGGGGATAGCCGTCAGGGGAGAAGAGTTCGAGACTTTCATCCAGCGACTCCAGCACGCCAGTGAAGACAAACGTGCCCCATCTGAATTGCACCCCGGGAATCGTGTATTTCTTCGGGTCGCCGCCGACGTCTTTCGGAGTAATAAAATAGGCGACCTTGCTGGTAAGATCCCGAACGTCTTTGGCCGCTTCGCCCTCTGGGGGGTGGTTCGTGGGATGGTTCACATCGAACCAAAGTTGGACCGCGAGCTTGGTGGTGCCTTTGCCGACGTATTGCAACGCCTCGGTCCCGGTCTGCGCGCTTTGGCCGCCCTCCCCCGTGACCAGTTGGTTGGAGTAAGTCACCTTCAGGCTTTCGGGATTGAACTGCACGCGCACCGGCGTCGCCCGGGGCAGTGGATCGTGGAGTTGATTGTCCATCTCCACCAGTTCCGCTTTGGTCAAGGTGACGGGCTTGGGCATGGCTTAGGGGACGCGGCTCAGCCATTCATAGGCGAGCTGCAATTCTTCGATGGCGACGATCCCATCCTTGGCGTTGAGTGGCGGCGCTTTCAGTTTCACCGGCAGGCAGCGCTCGAGAAAAAATGCGACGTTCTTCTTGATCCCGTCGGCGGCCAGAAACGTCACGGTCACATTGCCGCGCGCGACTGCCGCGCCTAACTGGTAAAGCGAGTCGAACCAGGTCCAGAGCTCGAAATTCTCGGTCATCCCACGCTTAAGGGTGAGAGTCCCGTAGTTGACCGCGCCAAAGAGCCGGACTTGAGCGGCGTTATTGCCGCCTTCGCGGATCGTCTTCACATCCATGGTCATTTCGAGCCCGTCGCACTCGGCAAAAGAAGCGTTGCAGAGCGCTCCATTCATGACGGCCGGGACACTGATCGCCACTGAGAAGCGAAACGCGGTGAACGGATACGTGACCGTCTCTTTGGCGGGATTGGGCATTCAAATAATCTCGGTAGCGGTCGCGCGCTCTCCCATTTGCACCAGGCGCACGGTGAGGAAGGACATTGGCAACGCCGGCGCGACTTTCAGATCGACCCGGAAACGGCCCTGATCGAAATCCTGCGAAGTGTTGAGCGTGTCGTCGGTGACGACGCGATAGGAGGCCTCGGGAGTCGCCCCGGCAAAGGCGCCGCTGATGAAAAGTTGTTGCATGATCGACTCGAAAGCGCCCTGGACGATGCGGCGCAGGACGGAGTCGTTAGGCTCAAAGACAAAGGTCATGCCGAGCCGCAGCGCCGCGCGCCGCAGGAGAATGAGGAGCCGGCGGACATTGATCGGGCGCAGCTCGTCGCCCAGGCTCAAGGTGTCGGCACTCAGGGCGAGAAAACCGCGCGGCTCCTGGCGAATGATGTTGAGCTGGGCCAGGAGGAAATCGAAATGCCTCTCGGGACTGAGACGCGGCGTAAGCGAGACGACGCCAGTGAACGCTTCGTTCGCGGGAGCGATCCAGGGGCCGCGCGCGAGCGACCGGGCCGCGATGAGTCCGGTAGCGGCCCCGTCCGGCGGCATCCAGAGCAGGCCGCCGATCTCTTCGCGCGCGATGATCCACGGATGGTAAACCGCAGCGTAACTGAACGCCGCCGCTTCCCCGGTACCGAGCGGCGGAATAATCCAGCCGCTCGCCGGCGGCGCCGTGCTTTTCAAATCGCCGAGATATGCCAGCGCGTCCTCTTCTCGAAAATGCTCTGGCAGCGCGAGCACCGCCATGATGTCGCCCCGCGCGGCGCAAAACCGGAGAAGACTGCGGTGAATTTCGAGCAGGGCGGAGGCTTGAAATGCGCCGGCCGTTTCCAATTGCCACCGCGTGGTGCCGAGTATCGCCACCGCCTCTTCGTCCGACCAATTGCTCGATTCGCCGTTTTTTTCGGCGCGAACCCGGTAATAATAAGTGCCGGTGGCGCGGGATAGAATCGTGTAGTTCGTCCTGCCGCCCCGCCAGATCTCCACCGCGTCGGCGAAATCCGGCTCGGTCGCTTCTTCGAGAATAAATTGCAGGCCGCTCTCGACGTTGCCCCAACTCAGGATAAACGAGCCGGCCGCATCAGGCCCATCCACCGAGAGTTCGGGCCGGGGAACGGGATGCAAATCACATCGGAGGAAGTGTCCCCAACTTGGCCCATCGGCCAACGGCGGCGATTCGGGTGGATCGCATTCAAGAAAATGCCACCAGGAAGGATGCGGGCGCGGCGCCGATTTCACGGGCGGCTCCAAGGGAGGCAGCTCCGTCGGCTGCCATCCGCGTTGCATCGCATCCGGCACCGCGATGAGGCTGGCCTCTTCAATTTCGAGAGCGGCATGAATGCCGGTGATTGGAGGTGCGTCCGGGATTTGGTAACGGATGAAATCCGCATCGGCGATCAGAGTGGGGACGCGGGAATCGAGCAGCCGCGGATCGAGAAAGAGAGCCGAGGAAAACTTGGCGAGACCATCGCGCTCCAGCGCGCTCCGGTTGCTGTGTTGCGCGGCGGTCGTGGGCTGGCCGAGCGCACTCATGCCGACAGGAATGAATTCCGCGGCAAGCTGGTAATCGCCGGAGAGCGGGAAACGCAGCTCGGCCGCGTCCTGCCAGAGCGCTTCGTACTCATCCTCGCGCTCCGCGGCAAACAATTGCTCATCAGTCGGCAGCGCGTTCCAAAACCGCACTTGATCGCGCGCAAAACCGAGATCGATCAGTCGCACGGCGCTCGTATCGCTGCGCCGGACGCGCAGTTCGAAGGTCAGCCGTTCGCCCGCGGGATGAGATGAAACCGCAGCCGGCGGCTGATCGCTCCAGAAAAAAGCGCGGCCCACGATTTGTGCGCTGCCGGAAGGTGGTGAGGCCGTCCGCACACCCAGCTCGGCTTCTTCGACCTGGAAATAAAGAGACTCGTTACCGCTCCCTGGCAGGCTCATCAGTGTCCCCGGCGGCGGCGAAAAAGCCGATGAGACGCCGAGCGTGATCCGGTCGTCCCGATCTTCAGGCGGTGACATTATCTCCTGCCCGAGCTTCGCCTCGGCCGCCACCGGTGTTCCGCCAGGCGCCGTTTCCCAGGTGACATCAAACCAGCCCGGAGGAATATCGCCCGCGCTTGCCAGCCGCAAGGTGCCGAGCGGCTTGACCTGGAGGGCGACGCGCCCGCGCGTCAGATCGGGCGGGCTCGCCTCAATCGGCGTCACCTTCTGCACGAGAAAGAACGCCTCCTGGCGTTCGTCGGAAAATCTGAGCCGCAGCAAATCGCCGCTCTCGAGATCTTTTTGCCGGGGCGGCAACGCGTAAATGGTCCCCCATTTTGTCTCCCAGCCCAGCACCTCGATCGTGCGAACCGCGAGGGCCGTGGCGGCGCGAAAAGCGTCGAACCAGCTGCCCGGCGAGCGGGCCTGGGCAAAGGCCGGATGCAACTTCCCGCCCTGCACCCGCGCGAGACCGGGCAGCGGGAAGAGGTCCGTTTCCGGTTTATCGGCGACGCGGATCACCCAGCAGCGGCGGCCGCCATTGCGAAAAAAGGCGCGGACTGCGGGCGCGAGGGAGGCAAAAGTCTGCGCGCCTTTTTGTGCATCCCAGGCCAGGGGAAGATCGTCGCCGAAGATGGCCGCGAATTGCGCGGCGTCTTCCACGACGACCGGCCGCTGCATCGGCCCAGCCGAGGCAAAGCCGACGAACGCGGCGATATCCATGCGCGGCAATCGTTCCGGCAGCTGGGGCGGCTGCGTTACGAAACGAATGCCCGCGAGGCGGCGCGTGAACGGTGCTGGCATGGCGATGGGTCTCCCCGCCCGTTTCGCTTACTCCATCTCGAGCCGTTCATAGGCGAGAGTGAGCTCTTCCATCGCCACGTCCGTGCCTTTCGCGTTCATGGGGCCGCTGATGTGTTTGATGATGCGCGCGCGCATCAATTTCCAAGTCAGCACGATTGCGCTGTGATCCTCGTTCTGGAGCTGGATGACGACATCGCGAATCGCGTTTTGATCGCCGTTGCGGATTTGATTGAGCCATTCGTAAAGGTTCAACGAACCGATGATGCCGCGTTTTAAGGTCACATCGGTGGATTTGTTCAGGCCCGTGATCTTGCGGACGCTGTTTTCCGCTTCGTTTCCGTTCCGGTACTCGGCCACGGTGACTTCCATCCCGATGTTGCTGCATTCCTGGAAGCCGGCTTGCGGGCCAGCGGTGTTCGCGTCGCCCAGATTGACGAGGAAGTTGAATTGCACATAGGGTCGGTCGCGTAGTGTTGCCATAATGTTTTAGAGTTGCGGGTTGGGTTGGGGTTTTAGGAGCGCGCGTCGGCGGTTTTTTGACCGATGCGGAAGATGACGAATTCGGCGGGCTTGAGCGCCGCGACGCCGATGAGGCAGACGAGCCGGCCGTTATCCAGATCGTTCTGCGTAATGGTCGAGCGATCGCATTTCACGAAATAAGCCTGCTCCGGCTTTGCCCCGAGGAGCGCGCCGGATTGAAACTCATTGAAGAGGAAGCTCTCAATGGTCCGGCGCACATTCGCCCAGAGCGCCTCACCATTCGGCTCGAAGACGGCCCACTGCGTGCCCTTGTCGATGGAACGCTCCAAGTAAATGAAGTAGCGCCGCACGTTCACGTACTTCCACTCCGAATTGGAGCTGATCGTGCGCGCCCCCCAGAGCCGGAAGCCGCGCCCGGGGAAAAAGCGGAAACAATTGATTCCGTCGGGATTGAGCACTTCCTGCTGACCCTTGCTCAGCGACTGCTCGAAGCCGATCGCCAACCTCACGACTTCGTTGGCCGGCGCCTTGTAAACCGCGCGGTCCACGTCGTTGCGCGCGTAAATTCCCGCGACGAAACCGCTCGGCGGCAGGTTGAGCTCCTCGCGAGTCACCGGATCGAGGATGGTGACCCAGGGAAAATAGAACGCGGCGCGAGTCGAGTCGATTTTCGCCGCAATTTTACGCACGTCCGCAACGGTCTGCTTTGACGGGCAGTCAAGGACGGCGATGCAGTATTTCATGAATTCGGCATGGCCGATCAGATGGCCATAAACGGCGTTGGCGTCATTGCGATAATTCGCGTAATCCGCCGTGGAGCCGGGGGCCGCGATGATCGAAATGTCTTCCACGTCGCGGAATTGCTTCAGGCCCGTTTTGTAGAGGCGCGTTTCCTCCTCCTTGCCTTCGTATTCGCTCGCGCCGGGGCGGAACCCATCGTTGCCGCCGAGGAGCGGGAACTCTTCGATCACTCCCGCAGTCGTCAACTTGCGCAGGAGCGTGTCCTGGTTCCCAAACTTGATCGGATCTTCCGGTTGCAGAACCAGGAGGTTGGGGAACAACGCGGTGATTACGCCGAGCGCGCCGGTGGCGGAACTCTTTCCAAGGACGAGCGGGAGACTACGCGCTTCGCCGATCGTGGCCGGATCGGCGCGAAACTGGCCGAACATCGAAGCGCGCCCGCCGAGCCGGTCCGGCTGCGGATCGAAGGAGAGCGCGTTCCAGGTCCCGAGGTCGTGCTTGCGATCGCTCGACCAGACATTCACGGAGGCGGTGAGGATGTACATCGAATCGCCCAAACTGGGGGCTGAATTTACATCCGGGTTGAGCTGCGTTAGCGACCTGGTCACCCCGCCGGCATCCGTGAAGTTCCATTCGCGCGCCACGGCGTCGAAGGTGGCTACATACAGGTCTGCCGTTGTCGGCGCATTGCCGCCGCGGGTCAGGAGGACGACGTCGCCTTCCCTGACGGAATTCACCTTCGGGTCAAATTGATCCGGGATACTGCCAAATGGATCTGCCTCGGGCCGCTGAATAGAGCCAAGAATGTTGGCGCTCGCCGTCGCCTTGAGGATGACATTCAAATTGCTCGCGAGGCCCGGGAATCGGGAACGAACTTCCGTCCCGTTGAAAATGGCGCGCGCGTGCCCATCCGGCCAGAGAATGCTCCCTGACTCCTCGCCCGGGAATGGCGTCGGCAGTGGATCATCGAAGTTTGGCGGATACTCGGTGCCCGAAAGAGGCCGGAAGATCCGCGAGATGTAGAGACGCTTCCCGCCTTCGCCAAAAAAGGCGCGGACCGCGTGCCACAAGTAATTGTCCATCGGGTCGGTCACTTCCGGCTGACCACCCGGGGTGGCGAATTCGAGTTTGGCGCCGCCCGCATAGGTGCGCTCGAATTCACCGAGGCTGGTGATGACATCGACGGGCTCGGTGACGGGACCGTAGCGGCAGGGACCGACGAAACCGGTCGTCGTCGTGCTGACGCCTTCGATGGATGCGGCGCGGAATGATGTTTCTTCGACGTAAACGCCGGGAGCTAGATATTCAGGCATGGCTGGTTTTTCCTTTGGTGAGGTTAGTGAGGTGAGGTGAAAGCTGAATCCCGTCAGGCGGGAACGAGATCGATGAAGCCGAGATTGAGTTCCTGGCCGAAGCGCAGCGTCTCTTCGTTTAGAAATTCGGCAGGCGAGCCTCCGCGGGTGGCGATGGCGGGTAGTTGCGCGAGACGCCGTCCGTAATCGGCGGCCGCCTCGGGATGCTCGACCGCTTCGTGGGAAACAGCGAACTCGAGAGTCCACTCCTGCTGCGAAAGACCGGGGCTATTTCCCGGCGGAGAATGGTTGAACGCGCGTCGCTGGCCCTCGGGATAGGCGAACAGCAGAAGCACGCGTCCCTTGTCGTCGGCCAGGCCGCGCGCAGTTCGCCGTGAGCCTCTGGAAAGATAATTTACTTCCACAATTGCCCAGGCCGCTTCGCGTCCGGTGCCGAGATCGCGCAGTTCCATGCGCACGATCGCCAGACCAGGAGGAAGCGTGCGCGACGGCGCGGAAAAGAGCGGCACCGCCCCGGCCTCTATCCACGGCGGCGAGCCATCTTCGGCAAAGAGGGCGAGCCCTTTCTCCGGCGCACTTACCGCGAAGGTGCACGGCAAAAACCGTCCCATCCGGTCGATGACTTCGACCTGGAAATCCCGCGTGCGATGCGGGGATGCCCAGGGATCGGCCTCCCCGGAATTCTCGAATTCGCGGAGGCCGGGCAATCCGTGAAAGGCAATAATTCCGCTGGGCGTAACGACTCCCACGGTCTTTTGGTGCGGGGCGCCGATCGGCCACGCCACGGCGTTGAGTCCGAGGGACTCGCGGCCAATTGTTCCATCGGCGCCCACGAAGAGACCTGTCGCCACGTCGAAGAATCGCAGCCCAAGCGCGCACGTGAGCGAGACGCGTTCGGGCGGTTCGTGGATGGGTGGGTGCGCGGCGATCATTTCTTGATGGTGGCCATGTCGAACGCGCGGGTCTGGACATGCCCGGCACCGGGCATCTCCACGAGTGAATCGATCAGCACTGAGCGCGCGAGAAACGACACGGAAGGCTGCTGGTTTGGCTTGGCGATTTCCCAGATGCTGACCATGTCCTGAAGCGAAAGGTTTTCGCCGACGAGCTCGACGGATTCGTCTTCGCCAAAAACGTTTTGCGGCGTGCCGTCCGGGGCGCTGCCGGCATTTTGATTGAGCAACCCGGCCGGTAAGACGGGCGTGTCTTCGATGGCGCGGATCGCCCAGGCAAGCAAAGCCCATTGCTGCTCCGGCGTCCGTGCCCACGCGGTCACCAGGAAGTGAAGATCGAGTGGCACGGAGGGTTTGAAGCGGTCGCCGTTGAGGCGCAGGCGCGGCGGGAGATTGCGGCGCGCCAGGTTGTAGGCCACGCGGTAGAGGTAGATGGAGACGCCGAGATCGGTGAAAGGCGGGGAGACAAGGTTAGCCGCCTGGCAAAGACGAAATTGCGCGCCCGGGAAAACGTCCCGCGGCCAGGACTCCGCCAACACGTTGCGGATCGTGTTCCCCGTGACGGCGATGGCTTGGAAGGTGGCCATTATTCGAAAAAAATTCGTGCGGGCATGCTGCCGCCCTCACGGTGCCGGGCACCGTTTCGCTTGAGCCGATTCCTCGCGGAAGACTCAGGCAGCGTCGGACAGCTCCAGGCAATCGCGCTGGATAACCACGCGGCCTTGCTGAAGTGTCTCGATCAAAATTACAACTCGCCGGGCATCGCTCAGCTCGGAATCGAAAATGCCCGACCATCCGGCCAGCGGGCCCGCGGTCACGCGGACTGCATCCCCGGCGCCGAAGGGACGATCGACGAATTCGACGCAGCCCTCCGGATCCAGGCGCTCCCGAATGGCCGCGACGATGGAATCATCAACGGCCCAGGGCCGATCGCTGGCGCCGCCGAGCACACGCAGGACGCCGCGGCTGTAATTCACCGCGCGCAGCGAGACGGCCGCGCAGAACCGCGCGAAGAGATAGCCGCGAAACAGCGGCCGCAACACCATTCGCGGCGCGCGGGTCGCATGACGGACCGGACGGCGCGCCAGCGGCAACAGGGTTTCGATCTGCAGCGAGCGCAGTTGCGCTTCCGCGGCAGCCTCAGTGTTCGGGCGGGTTTGGACCGCGAACCAGTGCATGTCGTTCCAGGTCGTCATTGGGTTGGGGGAGCCTCAGGAGCTGCGGGGATTTTGTTCAGGGTGGCGAGATATTGGGGAGAAACGCGGTAAAAAATATGGCCGTCAGCCGATGGCCTCTGCTCGAGAAAACCTTGTTGGACGAGCTGGGCGATGGTCTCCGTAATTTTCGGCGTCCAATTGCGAATGCATGCGTCCAGAACCCACCAGTGCATGATCCCGTCGATCGTGTCCTGCGCGTCGGGATGCCTGCTGAGGTAGTCCAGAATTTCGGGCGCAGGAGATGGGAGCGAGAGGTCGGCTGGCACACATTGGAAACGGTCGACAGTCGCCTTAGCACCCGCCATGCCTTCGCTTTTTCTCGAGCGCGCTCGCTCCCGGGTCCTGGCCTTAACTACTCGTTAGGCTGCCTCGTTCTTCCTCGGAGAATCTGGTCGCGCAACTTGCCTGCGCTTTTTTTCCAGCGGCGGGCCGGGCCTTTTTCCCAAAGCAGAAAGAGGACATTTTTATCCTTCACGATGATGCCTTGCCGGAGTCGCCGCCGCCACGTTTCCGGGGCCTGGAATATCAGGCTGATTTTGTCCGCGCGCTGACGCGCTTTTGTCATCCCGGCTCACTCGCTCCGCGCCTGGGCGAGCAACCCGTGTTTGCGGAGCAGTTCCCAAAAGGCGCGCCGGTTCTTCTTCACGGCGCGCGCCGCTCGCGTGATGTTGCCTTGATGCGCCCTCAGGGTCGTTTCGAGGAAATCGTGTTCGAACCGCTGAATCACGCGCGATTTCGTTGTCCGAAAAGATTGGTTCTCCTCGATCGCTTCGTCCCCGGGCAGGCTCAAATCCGCAACCTCCAGCGTGTCGCGATCGCAGAGAACGATGGCGCGGACCAGCACATTCTCGAGCTCGCGCACGTTCCCGGGCCACGAGTGGCCCAGCAATCGGTTCAGTGCGGCCAGCGAGAGGTTTTTTGGCGGCGTGTTCGCGATCGCTGCCTGCGAGGTGAGAATATGATCGGCCAGCAAAACGATGTCGCCCCGCCGTTCGCGCAGCGGCGGAAGATTTAGAGCCAGGACGTTGAGCCGGTAAAATAAATCCTCGCGAAATTTACCCTCGCGCAGGAGCTCGGCGAAATCGGCATTGGCCGCGGCCACGATCCTGATATTAGCGTGCGCGATCTGTTGCGAGCCGACCGGCCGATACTCGCCGTCCTGCAAAAAGCGAAGGAGCTTCACCTGGGCCTGCGGCGTCAGCCCATCGATCTCATCCAGGAAAAGCGTCCCCCCATCCGCTTCCTGGATCAGTCCCGCCTGGTCCGTCATGGCACCGGTGAAAGCGCCGCGCTTGTGCCCGAAGATTTCGCTTTCCACCAGATGCTCCGGGAGCGCGCCGCAGTTAACCGGCACAAATGGCCGGGCCGCGCGCGGACTGAGATAATGAATGGCCCGCGCGAAAATCTCCTTGCCCGTCCCGGACTCACCGGAGATGAGGACTGTTGCATCGCAGCGCGCGAACCTCGGGACGCGCTCCACTTCCTTCAAGAAAACCGCGCTATTGCCGATAACTTGCTTGAGGCCAATCTGTGCTCTCAGCCTTTCGATCCTGACTGTCTCTTCCGGAAGTGGTGGTGCCGGCCGGGGAGCTTCGCTGAGCCGTTTCCCGGCGCCCGGCCTTGGTTTGGCTTGCTCGGGTTTGCTCACATTTTAGTTTTCCCTTCCGCGGCTGGCACGCGTCGAAAGCCTGATTTCGACTGGCCCTGGCTGGTCCCTTATGTGACGACTCACCCCCGGGGGAACAGCAGCCGCGCGCGAAGTATGACAAGTCGATCGCGCGCCGTATAGTGGGAAAACTCCTACACAGGATTTCGACCCGTTATGGAGTTGCTACCCGCGCCGGAGCGCGATCACCGGGTCCATTGCGTAACCGAATACGACATCACCGGTTTCCCATTTTGCGCCTTGGCGCCTTTGCGTGAGAAGCATCTTCATTCTGTGCTGGAGCGCTTCGATGAGGTTGATGCGCGTGGCGCGGCGCGTGCGCGGACATGGTTGATGATGTTCGCTAGCGCTCATTCGATGGTGATGACTGTTTTGCCGCGAGTGGGCGTAGACGCCGCTCAGTGCCAGCAGCACCGTGGTGACGGCGAAAAAAATCGCAGGAGCCGAAAGGCCAGACGTAATTCCCGCATCACTTCGCCTCCCGGCGAGGGGGCGCTTGCCCCAGGCGAGTTTGTTTGTAATACATTATGCCTGAGGCAATAGATATTTCATAACCAAATCGATCTCTCTTTTGTGAAACACCTCCGCCCTGCCCCGAATCGATCCTGGCTGCTCCTGCTTTTCAGCCTGCCCGCGACGCATAAGACCGCCCGAGTCGCTCTCTGGCGGAAGCTCCAGAAATCCGGCGCCATCCAGATCAAGACTTCGACCTATCTGCTCCCCGACGCGCCGCCCCAGTACGAATTGTTCCAATGGCTCGCCAAGCAGGTCACGGATTCGGGCGGCGATTCCACCCTCATCCGGGCCCAGCAGATCGAAGGTCTCTCCGACGAGAAGATCATCGGGCTGTTCAACGCGGGGCGGGATGCCGATTACGCGGCCATTATTGATGCAGCCCGGAAGCTGAGCCCGCGCAGCGGAAAAAAGCGCGATCAGGCTTCGGCCGATGGACTGGAGAAACTAAAAAAATCTCTGCGCACGGCTCGCGAGATCGATTTCTTCGACGCCCCCAAAGCACACCTGGCCGGCGCTCAGCTCGAGCGCCTTGAAACGGTGGGCCACTCGAAAGCCGCGCCGGCGGCGAAGCTCCAGATTAAACAATTCCAAGGCCGAACCTGGCTGACGCGCCCGCGTCCGGAGATCGACCGGGTCGGCTCGGCCTGGCTCATCCGCCAGTTCATCGATCCGAAAGCGACCTTCGCCTTCGCCGCAAAGGCGGATTCCATCCCGAACGCCCTCCCCTTCGATTACCCGCACGGGGAATTCTCCCACCAGGGCGAGGATTGCACTTTCGAGACCCTGCTGGCCCGGTTCGGAATTGAAGACAGGGCGCTGCGCAAAATCGGCGAGATGGTGCATGACGCCGATCTCGAAGACGAAAAATTTCAACGGCCGGAATGTCTCGGCCTCGATCGCATCTTCAAAGGCTGGGCCAAACGCGGCCTGCCGGACGCCGAGATCCTCGCTCAGGGCGCCGCCTGCTTCGACGGACTTTACGCGTTTCTCCGCCGGCTATGACAATCGCCTGCCTGTTGAACCCGTTGAAATCGCTAGGGAGATAGCGCAAGGTTGTGTCGCATCGGGCAATGCTCGCCGAGCATCGGTTCCTCGGCAACATGAGTTAGGAGAGGTGATACATCTCCGGCTTTGGCTTCGGATCGTCAGCGGTCGGCCGATAGTCCTCAAGCAAAGCGTGGAACTCGACGCCATCCACGTGCATGTCCAATAGCTTAGGTGACGGCAGTGACGACTTTTCGATACGACCCCAGAGGGGGCAGCACATCGCAACAAGTGCCTTCATTGAGCGTGCGCCATGTTTGTAATTGCTGATCCGTAACAAGGCATGGATCACACTATAATCTATTTGCGCTTCGTATTCGTCGTATTCGTTCTTTTTGAGAAGGTTTCGCGTTTTTAGGTACTGCCTTAGCATAAGAGCGCGACGGAGCAGGAATGTTTTGTCAGTCAATCCGACACGATTCACCCCCTTTATGTCTACGTGTCCGCGCAACCGGCTGGTAAAATCAGGTCCCTTGACCATTTCGAATTTGAGCCTTTCTTGTTCGCTTAGGGATGGATCTTCACCCGAGAAATCTCTATACGTGTGCTTGGTACCTCCAGCGAAGACAAATATGCTTTTATGCATTAGCAGCCACTGGTCGTCATGCGTTGGACCAATAATGCCCTCTTCCATGGGGCCCAGAAAATACTTTAACCAACCCAGCGGCTCTCCATTGAACTGACAGTCAAATTCATCGAAAAAGATGAGAGGAGTATCCTTTAGCGTAGGTATAGTGGCAGCTATAGTGGCAGCCAACGAACCTACTTGCTCTTCGGTTACGTGGACAACCCGCTTCGGGTTCAGCCGCGATCGCAGGTAACCGCATAATTCCTCAAACGAAGATAATTGCGCCAGATTCACCGTAATTATGGCGTTGTCGAGCGTGCCTTGCGAATTGGCGTCGGTGACCGTCGCCTGCGTCTGAGCGCGCATGTCGATTGCCCTGGCGATTTCAGATACCGCATATGTTTTGCCCGCTCCGGGCGGGCCAAAGACAGCTACCGACAATGGTTTGTCCTCCTTCGACTCGTGATAAAGTCTTATCAAGTTGTAGACTCCACGAAAGTTTTCGATTTCGTCTCGATCAATCGCCGTCAACTCGCCGAAGTGTGCTAAGGGGGCATGATACTGCGAAAGTGATGCCAGTAGTCGAGATCGCGCATCGGTCCTCGCTGAATCCGCCAAGGCCAAGCTCAAGTTAAGCGACTTTCGTATACCCCGAAACACGACCTGCTGAGCGAGCTTCATCATTGATGAGCCCGGAGCAGACTGATTTATGATGCTCCAGCTCTCTACGGCCGGCGGAATCTCCGCTCTGCGAATGAATTCGCTAAATGTCGGATCATCCACCTTGAGTTCATCCACGGCACCCTTATTAGGGGCTTCGTCGAAAACAAACGGGCTGGGCCAACCGGCTAGCCAGCGTTCGTCATCGTTCTCTCTTGGAATAGGATAGCCAAAACGAAATAGTCGTTGACATGCCGGTATAGCCTTCTCGATAGCTAGACCCATTCGCTCAAAGGCCGTTTTGGATGAATCCCCAACGAGTAGCTCCTTGGCCACCGAAGCCGCAAACACACTGTTATTGCCAATAATGGCGCCTTCGGTACCAATTCCTCGGAAGATACCGTGGAAGGCGGTTGGGTCATAATACAATACCCGATGGGTGTCTCGGCCCGATTTAAAGCAATGTATAGCGGCCGTAACGCCAAACCTTATGATCAAGTGTGCGAACTGCGAGAGCATTTCAAGACGTGGATGACATTGAATCTCTGTAACAAGGTCTTGAGCGGTTCTCTCCCAAGACACGCGACGACTAATGTTTGCACCTTTGAATCGCAAAAGATCGGCATTTACAATAACCACAGTATCTTTGCGGTGATTCCGAGCCAAATTACTCCATAAGTCATCATCAGGCTCGGCCTTGAATTCAGCATCAGTCGAGAGGTCAGGTAGCTCGCCTCCTAATAAAACCACGATTCGCGGATAACTGCCTAAGTGCATTTCTGAGAACCGCTTTAAGAGAGGTTGCCATTCATTCTTGCCATCAACACGGTAGCGAAGATTCATATCTTCGATAACGAGGAGCTTAGGAAGCGTTTCAGAGCTCAGGGGCTGGATTTCCATGGAAGCCAAGTGAACTTGGTCGCCCTTTGCGATTCTCAGCACCTTATCCGACGGCCTGGTCGACTGTCGTGGAAAGGGCCTGAAGATGTGACTGGCGGCAAATAGGTTCTGTGTCGGCTTCGTTGGTATCGGATAGGTTATTAAGCGAACGTCTTGCGCAAGGCCGACATTGTCGAAGAACTGTTTAACGTACCAAACCCCACCAGCGAAGGGCCGACTCGCAATGGAAGGGGTTTGTCCATCTTGTGGACCCTCGAATTTGGCAGTTTCAAAGTATTTGTCTCCAATTAACCACACATCATCTTGATTAGTCTGAGAGTGAACAACGTCGTCTGCTTTGTTTTGGGGAGATAGATTACTTGAGGACTTCATGATGGGATGGGCAGCCTGGAACAGTCCGCGCCCCTTTAGCGACGATGCGTTTTTGCGGTCTAGGGGGGCGATTGGCGCCGATATTGTAAGAGCGCAGGTTTTGCGTCAAGCATCGAAGTTCGCTAGCAAGTTATCGTTGGGCTTTTTGAAAGAAGACGGGGAGCTTTGGGGTGGCGCAAATCGCAACAGTCGCTCTTCACGCAAAAGGAACGGCTGGCGTGATCGCTTCGCCTTGGCAAAAGATTGTTTGAGCTAAACAACTCCTCTAATAATCCATCCGGCCAATTTGGCTGTGATGGGAATGTCGCTTGAGTACCTTAAATCGGACTCAGCCACCGTTCCCAAAGCGCCGATGAATCGGCCGCCCATTATTCAACCGCCACCGCAGAGTTTTGCAGCGAGTAATCCACATCTACTATTCCCGATGCCGGATTCGCCCAAGTTCACCTCCGCGGAGCTGCGCCAGTTGCGCGCGCTCAAAACGCCCGCCGGGATCCAGCGTTTTCTGGACGGCATTCCCTATCATTTGGCGGGCACCGCCTGGTCCCCGAGAAAAGTTCTGCATGAGAAAACCGCGCACTGCCTCGAAGGCGCCACCTTCGCGGCCGCTGCGCTTCGCGTCCTTGGATTTCCGCCGCTGATCCTCGATCTGGAAGCGGACCAGGACACCGATCACGTCATTGCCGTCTTCAAGTCGCGCGGACACTGGGGCGCGATCGCCAAATCCAATTTTGCCGGGTGCCGTTATCGCGAGCCGGTTTACCGGACGCTGCGCGAACTGGCCCTGAGCTATTTCCATGTCTATTTCAATCTCCGCGGCGAACGCACGCTCCGGCGCTATTCACGCCCCGTGAATCTGGCCCGCTTCGACCAACGCTATTGGATGACCTCCGGAAAAGACATCTGGTTCATCGCGGAATATCTTTGCGACATTCCGCACTCGCCGTTGCTGAAACGCGGGTTGGAAAAACACCTTACCCGCGTTGACCGGCGCACCTGGGAGAGCGAGATGCTCGGTCACCGCAAGAAGGGCTAGTCGCAACCAAGGAGCGGCGGTTTACAAACCGCCGTTTTATTCCTGTCGGCGGTTTGTAAACCGCCGCTCCTTGATTTCTTCCGGCTCCGCCATCTGTGGAAACCCTCGCGCATCCAGTTGGACAGGAATCAGGCGGAGCGATGCCTGGCGCGTCTGGGCAGGAGCGAGACTGATCTCGAGAAGCTGACCTTTTTTCCATGAAGGCAGGCTGGGAGCGCCGTCGAAGACCAGGTTGCCTAACGAATAGACGATCGGGCGGCCGTGATAAAAATCCATCGGTTGGATGCAATGGGAATGAGAGCCGACTACAGCGTCCACGTCGTGATCGATCAGCCACCTCGCCAGCTCGCGCTGGCGCTCCGTCACCTTGTCCGTGTTTTCATCGCCCCAATGGACCAGGCACAAAATGAAGGCAGCCTTCCCGCGCGCTTCGGCGATGGCACGAGCGACCCGTTCGCGCTGGCCCGTGCTCGCGATGGGCGCGTCCTTTGCCTCGAAATCACTCAGCGCAATCACCGCCCCCTTCGATCCATCGCGAGTCGTGAAAAAATGCGGCGCATAAGCGCCTTCCAGCGTGTCGGCGGCGCCGATCGCCGCGATCTCGCTCGCTCTCAGCCGAGCGATGGAATCCAGCAATCCCTCCTGTCCAAAATCGGCGGCATGATTATTGGCCAGGCTCACCGCGTTAATTCGCGCGTCTGCCAAAACACGAATCGCTTCCAGCGGCGCGCGGAGCGAGTAGCGTTTGCCGGCGGCCGTCCCGAGATCGGAAACAACGCATTCGAGGTTCACCACCTTCCAGGAAGCGCCCTCCAATCGCCGCCGGATTCCGGCCAGCGGATCGGCCCCATTCTTGATCTGGTCGCCCACGGTCCGTCCGAGCATCACGTCGCCGCCGAGAAGAAGATCGGTTTCCTGCGGCGGAGGCGGAGCCCGGAGCAGATCGAACCGGTCGGTTTTCCGAGCGGCGAGAAGCTGGCCTAACGAAAGCATTTCCGGGACGCCTTCAAGTTGGTGCGCGACCAGATCGCTGGAATCAAGGATCCCGGCCGGCGGCCGGTCTTCCATGACCGCCGCGACATGGCTACCGAGGTGGACGATCAATCCGCCGGCGATATCCTGCTCGCTCACCGTCGCGTCGCCCGTCCGGACGTTTTGCCCGAGCGGCTCGAGATATTTTCTCAACTGTTTCGGATTCGACCACGGGATGGCACGGCCCTGCCGGCGGAAAGCGTAAACGACGAAGTTCGCGCAATCGGCGCCCCATCCAGTCTCGGGCCCCGTGTTTGGGCCGTCGCGCAATTCGCCGCTGCCAAACAGATAGGGCAAGCCAAACTGTTCGGTGATCGCGGCGCGAAAACCGGAGCCGGCAAAGCGCCGAATCTCGATGGCGGGCGTCTCACGAATGCGGCCATCGATCGAGACCCGGGCCTTCAAACGGAGCGCGCCACTCTCCGTCTTGCGATCGAGAAAATTTCGCAGTGAATCAATCGCAAGCGTGCGCTTCCTGCCGGCCAGAATCGTTTCGCGCCAGCGCGGACGCGGCGGCGCCCCTTTGGCAAAATCGATTTCGCCGCCGCGATTTGCCGCCACATCGCAACGCAGGTACTCCGGCGTCAGCGCGATCCATTCGACGCGCTGGATCGCCGTATCCCAGGGCTCTGTCCGGAGCTCGAGCTCGCCCGCTTCGGAAACGGGCAGCCGCCAGATATTGTCGGTCGATGGTTCGCGATCCTTGAGCGCGAGCCGAACCCGGGGCGCCGCCTTTTCCCATTCGCCTAAAATCTTTTCCCACGCCGCCGCTTCCGTCCCCACCGCGATGCGGTCGCGGTTGGCCAGCAAAAGCGCGCGCAGTTTCTCAGAGGCGTTGAGGAGCGTAAATGCGGGCACCTCTTTTTTTTGCGAGCGCAATTCCTCCGCGCGCAACGAGCGATCGTTTCCCACTTTTTCGAACGGCTCGAATTGAATCGTGGCCGTCGGCAGCGAGAGCGACGCGGCCAGCGCCAGGCGGACCAGCTCATCAGCCTCGTCCTCGCTTTTCAAATAAGCGCGCGAGATCGCGATCGTGACCGCGTGCAGATTCCGGCATTCCGCGACGAACTTCCAGACCCGCTCGAATTCCTGAGCCCGCCGGTCCGCGGGCATGCCGGCGAAATAATCGAGGTCGATCGTGACGACGACGGGCCCGGTCTCCTTCAGTTGCGCGGAGAGCTGATCGAATCCGACGACCCGGTAACGTCCACGGAAAGAGGGCGCCGCGCGCGGCGCCGCTTCCAAATGGCCGTCGAGTTGCCGGACCGCTTTCTCTTCCAACTCGGTCGCGCGCCGCTTCGGCACCGTCGCGGCCGGCACCCAGAAGGCGCGCGAGATCGGCGCCGGCATGAGGGGCTCGATCCAGTTGTAGCATTGGATCAGGCCGGTCCGGCGCCATTGGTCGAGAACCTCCCGTCGTTCCTCCACCGAACCGACCCGGCGGAGGCGTTCCCTGAGTTTGTCGGAATCGAAAATGCCCGACGCGTCGCTGTGCGCGTCGAAATGCACGAGGGTGTATTCGGCGTCGAGATCGAGGTGGCGCGCCAGCCAGTGAAACGAGCCGGCGTGACTGTCCTCTATATATATAGGCAGGGTAATCGGCGCCGCCGTCGTCTCGCAGGCGAACGCCGCCCCCAGCAGAAGAGCCAGCCAGCGGAAGGTCACCGCGCCTGCCGGAGCTCCGGTTTCTTGTCCAGCTTCGCGCGCACTTCCACCTGCGCGATGCAGGTGTCGCGCGCCTTCGTGCCGCGATGCACGGCTTTAATCACCAGCTTCACATCCTTCACCGGCTTGGCGTAACCGCGCACCGGAATTGGATACAGCTCGGCGAACTTTTGGTCCGGGATCTTGACCGCGAAAGTGTGTTCGCCGTTCAGGGTGATCTCCAGCTCGGCGACGCGATTGTTCTTGGTCCAAAGCGTGGCGTCGTCGAATGACTTGTAGCCGGGCGCGATCATGATCGCATCGAGCGGCATGGGCCGGTGCACGGTGAGCGTAAGGTTTTCGCCAATCCCGTCGCCCTCCACGCCTTCCACCCAAGTGGTGGAGCCGTCGAGGCCCTTGATGTTGTCGGCGTCATACTTTTTTTCGCCGTTCGGCGGCAGGGTCGAGCTCGCGACTGCGTCGTAATCGCTGTGCTGGATAAAATAGCGGTTGGTCTCGATGACATACTCCGCCCGGAACTTCTGGTCCTCATAGTTCGGCGCAAATTCGCCGTGCGCCGGATACGTTTCGTAAGCGGGATGCACCACGATCTTCAGGTCGTCGTCCAGGGTCGGTTTGAGATTCTGAAATTCCCAGGCGAACGCGGTTTCGCTGATCTTCTTGAAACGCTCTTTCGGTTTCTTGAGCGAGATTTCTTCCGGGCGCGGGTGCAGGTAATTTACCGTCACCTTTCCTTTCCCGATCGGGCCTTTCCAGGTGGCGGCCGGCGAGAGCGAATAACGAAAATACGCTTCGCCCGAATGCCCGTCGTCCGATACGGACCCCTGGATCGCCGCGTACGGGGAATGATAGCGGATCACGATTTCCCGCGTTTGCCCCGGGGCGAATGGGATACTCGATTTTTTCCAAAGCCGGGTGCCCGGCTGAAACTCGCCCCAGCGCGGATCCTTTTCCGCCTTCGGTTTTGCACCTTTCGCGTCGACATTTTGCCATTTCAATTCGGCGCCGTCCGCGGTGATCGCGTAACCTTCCAGGTCGGTCTGGGCGGTTCCCGCGTCCTCCCCATCCGACGGCGCCCAGCGTTCCACCGGGAAAAAGAAATCCTGCGCCACTTCACCGCCGGTGTTTTTCATCCGGTAACGCACTTCCACCGCTGCGAATTCCTGGTGCAGATCGATCACCAGTTTCTCGTCCTCGATCGTCACGTTCGTCGCGCGCTTCTGATCCGAGGCCGCCGCATTCCCGGTCACGGGCACCCCCGTTTGCCATGCCCCGCCGTTGGCGAACAAGGGCGTGTTTGCCAGAAGAAACAGAAAGCCGATGGCCGAGAGCGAGCGGGTAGTGATCATGCGCGCGCAGCGTATCCAGAATCGTCTTCATCGAACAAGTGCGATGTTCGCAAGAAGCGGTGCACGCGCGCGGAAGCTTCCGCCGCGATTACTGCGGGGGAATTTTGGTGAGATCCCAAAGGAGGACCGTGTTATCACCACCGTACGTGGCCAGGAGCCCGGCGTTCTCGGAAAATTCCGCGCGTGACGTGTCCTTATGCAAGCCGCTAAGCCGCAGGCGGGCGATGGGAGAATTCGAGGCCCAGTCCCAAACCAGTATTTCGCCGCCTCCGACCGTTGCCAGCCAGCGGCCATCGGCGCTCCAAGTGGCGGAGAAGACGGCGCCGGGATGGCGCGGTTCGAGAACTGTTGCTGCGGGCGTTGCATCGGTGTCGCTCGGCATTCGTACCGAGCGCACTTCGCCGTTTGTCGCGCAGGTAACGAAGGTGTATCCCTCCGCATCTTTAACCGGGCGGAAGGTCGCCTGGGTGACAGGCGCAGGGTGAGCGAGGTTCACGACTTCGCGAGGCGCGACGATGGGCCAGACGCGCGCAGTCATATCGGCGCTGGCCGCGATGACAAGCTTGCCATCCGCGCTGAACTCCGGGCGGCGCGCCGGCGCGCCCATCTCGCCGAGAAGTTGGACAGCGGGCTGATCGATCGTGTGGAGACGCACGCCTCCGTCGTCACAGCCGCTGACCACCAAGTTATCGCCCGGATGAAAGGCAACCGACGTCACAATCCCAGGCAGTGGCGGGCTGGTGAAATAGAGTTGCCTGAGTGTCTGCGAATCAAAAACCCGCACAGTGCGGTCCGCGCTGCCAGAAGCGACCCGCTCTCCGCCATGGCTGAACTCGACATCCGTGACCGCATCCGAATGCCGCTCGAAAGCGTCGACCTTGGGGTTCCCGAGGTTAGACACCTGAGCCAAGCGCACGATCCGCACTGTGCTTCCATTGCTGGCCGCGGCGATCGCCTGTGCCTGCACGCTGATTGCTAGGTCATTGACCGCACTGGAGACGTGGACCTTTGCCAGCGTTTTTCCGTCCTGGCTCCAGAAATGGACAGTCCGGTCCTCGCCCGCTGAGACAATAAAGGGCGTGTCGCTTGGATTCGCAATAAAACGAACGCGATTCACTTTGCCGCCGTGCCTCAGGGCCCCGGCCGCGTCCGGCTTCCAAGTGGGGAGAGGCGCCGCCATTGCCTTCAAATTCTGGATAGCGTAGAAGGTATCGAAGAGGACCGAGAACCGGGGTTGAAATTTTTGGAAGTCTTCTGCCTCAAAGCCGAGCGCCTCGGCCGCATCGCCAATGGTTTCGAGAGCGGAGAGCTGGGCGGTCGCAGCGGGGATCTCCTTGTCTTTTTTCGCTTGGACCAGATCCGCGTACCCTTGGTCTTTAGGGTCTTTTTTCACCAGCTCACCGAGACTGTTTTCTGCGTCCTTCAGCCGGGTCTCGAACGCAATTTCGACGGCCTTGAACGCTTCCGGACTTCTCTGCAGGGCTTTGCGGCGATTGCGCACCTCCGTCGTTTCGCGATCTAGCTCCACCGCAGTGGCGGTCAACCTCTTGTCGTTCGTGATGAGCGCCGCCTCTTTCATGGAGGTTGCGAGCTTCTCCATGGCGTCAGCCGCCTTCTCAGCTGCCCCCCGGGTGCTTATCAGGTCCTTGATGGCGGTTCGATCCGGAGGCGGACCTACCTCTGCCGCCAACAATGCCTTCGTGATTTTTTCTGTTTGCTGCTCGGCCTCGCCCAGCGCGGATTTCGCATTCGAAACGATAGGGGGCGCGAGATCGTCCGCGGTTTTGGTAAAGGTGCTGATCACACCCGTGGAGCGGGCTTCGCTCTCCTTCGCGCTCTTCCAAAGCTTGGACATGAAAAGACCGGCGACGAACATCAGAAGGGCTATACCGCCGGTGACGCCGAGCCAGATTTTTTGCCGGCGTTCCTTCTCTTCTCGGGCCATCCGGAGTTTGATTCGCTTGTCGCTGAGCGAATCGCTTTCCACTTTGCGGCTAAGCTCAAGAAAATGGAGACACTTGTCCCAATTGTTAACGCCATGGCGCTTGGCCCATGCCTTGGTGGGTCGTTCCTTATGCATCCATTTGCTTACGCCGCGCAGATCGTTTCCGCGCCAAAGCTCGGTCGTCGGATCTTCTTCGTAATCTTTGGCAGCCTGCGCCAGGTCGCGAAGCCACGCTTCGGCTTCCGTCTCTCTCTTGCGCCATTCGCTAATCAACGGCCATTGTCTCAATATCGCCTCGTGCCGGACGTCGAGCCATCCTTTGTCTTCGCGGATGAAGCCGGGGTCATCCGTCCCGAACGCAGTAATCACCGCCGGAACCAACGCGGCGCTTTCTCCCGCGATCGCTTCTACTTCAGACCGACTGCTCAGTCGGCGCACCAATGGCCCTTCCTCCCGCTGCTCGCACATTGCCATGAAAAGGAGCCGCGCCACCTCGGTTCCGTCACCCCAGGTGTGACCGTAATGGCTTTCAGGCTTGGGAAGCGTCTGGAGAATCTCTTCCCCGTGTTGGGCGAGCGAATGCTGAATACCGCCCACCGCCTGGTAGTCCTCAATCGTAAGAAGGTGGCCCGTCGCCCCACCTTTCTCCGTTCGCGACGTGAACTTGCCGCTGGCGCGCTTCCACATGCGGCGAAGAACATGCTGAGCGAGCGGGAGCGGATCGGCGGAGTCACTGCAATCGTTCAGAATGGCGGTGAGGGCATCGGGCTCGATCTTCCCGCCGACGGCCTCGGCCGGACACCTGAGCGATTGTTCCATTTGTCTGCGGCTGAGGCGCGGGGTGAGGAATTGGCTTGAGCTCACCATCTCAGGCAGGCCAGAGAATCGTTCGCACTCACCGATGAACTCCGAGCGCATTGAAAGCAGCACGTGGAGACGCACCTCGTTTTGCTGGGCAGCGACGACGAAGAGGCGGGCAAACAAGAGTGCCTTTTCCTGAGCGGCGCGTCCGGACCTTTCGCCGAAGCGGAAAAGCTCCTCGAATTGGTCAGCATACACCAGCGTTTCGAAGCGCGCGTCCAGACAACCGGCCACCGAGAGAGCTTCGATCAAGCCCTTCTCGCCGCTGTCCAACGCAGCCCGAATGTAACCAGCCAGGTGCGGATCGTCCGGCTTAGTCGCGACGCGCAAAATTGCGGCGGCCAACGCCTCCAGCGGATCGTTCCCGGGATGAAACCCAACCACAACCCACGGCGCGGGATTGCCCTCCGCGTCGCGCCGCGAACCTGCCAACTGCCCCTCGCTTAACGCCGGGATTAGCCCCGCGAAGACGAGTGAGGATTTTCCCGACCCGCTCGAGCCCACCACGGCCAGAAAGCGATTCGATTCCAGGCGGGATAGCATCGCATCGACATGTTCCTCGCGTCCGAAGTACCAGTGGCGTTCTTCCGTGAAAAAGGCGCGCAGCCCCGGATAGGGGCAATCCGCGGCCGGTGGCGCGGGAGTCTTCTGCTCCGAAACCTCTGGTGTAAACGTCGAGGACGAGTTTGCCATCGTGCCTACTGTGTAACCGCGTTTGCGAACGCGTCCAAAGATGGCCCGTCGTCCCAGCGAATTTTTCGGAAAGAAGGCATATCGAAGAGAAGTTGCCGTCCGCTCATGTCTGGTGGTGGCGGGCAGAAATAGACGCCTACACGCAAGTCGCTCAGCCGCGTCTTCGCAAGGGTGCGCACGATGCGCAAACGATCGCGGATCTTTTCTGGTGTGCTGTCGCCATAGAGCATCAAAAACCCGCGCACGTCCGGCGCTTCGAGTTCACTGGCTGGAGTCGCCGTCACAAAGTGACCCAACGCGCGGTTGTTCAGTTGTTGACCGAGCGCAACCGCGTGAGCCGCGAGATCGGCGGGCTCCCCGGTGATCAGGACGATAGGCTCGTTACCCTGCTTGGCTTGCTGGACGCGTCGTCCGGCGCGCAAGCTTTCGAGCTCGGCGAGCAGATCCATCTTAAAAGTCGGCAGGAGGTTGGTGCGCACGTCCGGTGCCTCCGCAAATTTTCTAAATCCGGGATAGTTGGCCGCCGCCGCCGCCATATCCAAGTCCGGCGCCCGCCATCTAAAAGTGGGGAGTGTGCCCGCGGCTTGGAGTTGCACCTCGTCATAGGTGGCTCCCGCTGCGCCGGCAATCTCGAGCAATACCGGGCTGATGATCTGGACAAAGGCAAGCGCACTGCTCATCGCCGCGGCGAGCTCAGCGGCCGGCTTATTGGCCAGACTCGTGGCAGGCCTCACTTCGAATCCTCTTTCCTCCAGAGCGACGCGCAATTCCTCGCGGTCGGCGTGGGAGCGCAGCGCATTCTCGGCCAGAAAGACTTCGTCACGAGCTTCGAGCACCTCCACCACGGGCTGGGGGGCGACCGCGTTTTCCAAGGCACGGATTCGCTTCGCCATGTCTTCCGCCAGGCGGTTGATCTCGATGTAGTACGAATTTTGATCCGCGATCGGAACATCGAGCGCGGGGAATCCCAGCGTATTGAGCCTCCGGTCGGAACCTTCGCGGAAGAAATAGTAGCCTTTTAAATCCGGGAAAAACTCCCCCTGCCAGGTTAACGGCTGGATCAGAGGATCAACATCCGTCATGTGGATGACGAAGACCCGCTCGGCTATCACTGGATTTGGTCCGAGCCGTTTGATGAAGCGATCTCGCTCCAGCTTGCACCAGGGCCGCGCATAATAGGTGGGCGAGCTGATGGCCACAAACACATGGGAACCATCAATCCCACCTTCTATCTTCGGAGTGAGAGCCGAAACGCCGCTGACATCGCCAGTGTCGAAAAAAGGGTTCGCCTCTCGCTGGAGATAAAATTGCAATCTACCGCAAAGCGCTTCGGAGAAGGTCGTCACCCACGCCGACTCGGGGCGGCCAGGGATAGCCGGCTCGTTATCCAGACAGGCGTAACTCAGGAAAAAATCATGAGGCATATCGGCGTTACTGCTCCGGCTTGTGTTCTGCGTTGTCGCCGGATGTCTGCGCGGATTGCGGCAGCGGATCGAGCAGGTTCTCGCCGAGGGCGCGGAACCACTCTTCTACTTTGACGGACTTCGTCGTCGCCAACTCGTCGCCGGCAAGCGCCCGCAAGAACAACTTATCGCCGACGTGTTCGCCGAGGCTGCGGTAAGCTTCGAATTGTGTCTCGCTGAAGAATTGGTCGGCGGTCGAGTGATGTGGGAAAATGGGTTCGTCAAACCGGTAACGGCGGATGAACTCACCTTCGTTACCGGTGAGCGAAAGCTTTAGGTAGAGTAGATAACCGCAGACTTCCTCGGAGCCGCGGCCGTCTTTCGGATAACGAATGCGGCAAAAACGGAAGTGCGATCGGCTTAGGCCGCGGTCGTTGAGGCGGAGATCGTCGAGATCGACGTCTATGCGCACACCGAAATCAATGAAGGCGAGGCGTTGCAGCGTAGTCAGCGCATGGAATGTCATCTTCGGATCCTGCTCACCGTCAATCGCGACAATGTATTTGCAGCGGCGGCGCAGAAGCTCATAAACACCGAGGTTTTCGATATGTCCGCCGTCCGACACGTTGAGCCACGCCGATTTCTCATTCATCGTCCCGAGCATCTCCTTGAGGAGAAACCATAGCCCCGGGGCGCCGCCAAAGAACAGGGCATGTTTTCCGGGCTTTCGGACCCAGTAGCCCAGGCGCACATTGAGAAGCGCGAGCCAGAAGCTGAGCCGCTTCATCGTGCCGAGGCCCATCTGCGGCGCCGCGGCGGCGGCGGAGATCGCCATCGCTGTCCCCAAACCGAGATGCGCATCTGCCTTTTCCCAGCTCTCGGTTTCCTCATAGCCCGTGAGTGGACTGCCGCAATATCGCGGACTAAAGAGGAAGAAATCGGCGAGGCGCCCCTGCATCCGAGGGTCGGATGACCCGGGAACGTTGAGTGCGCAATTGATTAGATGATAAGGCGCGCGCGACGGCGACTTCCCGAGATGGGAAAGTCGTATAGAGACTGCCTTATCAAACGGCTTTTGCCTCGAGGGTTTTTGGGCCGGGCGAATCAAATAAGCTTCAGCCAGCTTATTGCGGTAGTGCCGGTGGGGAGAAGTAAAGTTGATATCAAGGAACACGAAATAGACGACCGTCCCAAAAGCGATTATTTCCCACTCCGTGAGTTTTCCCAATACGAATGCGCCTTCTCGGCCGGCCCATTCGTAAATCACGAGATAGATGCCGAAGAAAAACAGAGGTGCTGCGATCGCAGAGAGGGCGATGAGAATGACCCCGAGACGCTTGAGAAAACGGCCGAAGACACCTGTAAAAGCGGATGCGATTAACGGGATGGCTCCAGTGATCACGAGCCAGTTTTCTTTTCTCCACAGCCACGAGGCTTGGGAGTTCAACGAAAAATTATGAAACCAGCTGTGGATGAGATCGAGACCGCGCCAGGCGAGCAGCCCTGCCAGTAGCAGCGTCGGCACTGTAATCAACCAGTCAGCATGCTTGCGGAGCTTGCGCCCGAAGCGCAACATTAATAGCGCTGCAAGTGCCCCGAGTATCCACACCGTCGTGACACCCGATGTCACCGGTTTCCACCATCCCTCGACCATTGATGACGAACGGATCATTCGTTCCACTAAGACCGCCAATAATGCGATCCAGGCGATACCAAGGCCGTTGAGAAGCATGCCGTAGATCTGCGCAGACATCATTTTCGTGCGCCCCCACAGCGAGCCCGTCGCGAGATATTTGCTGTGATGCCGGAGATGACGCAGAGCAGCGGCCTCGCCTTCATCGCGCCGGAATGGAAGCTCATCCGCGCGCAAGCCCACCCGAGCACCGTTCGGTGCGACCGGCGAGGTGAGAAACGCACTAAGAAACGATCCCAAATAGCCGCCTCCAGAAACCGTCGAGAGATAATCGAATTGTGGCAACAGGCCACGGCCAGACAATGCGACCAAGACTCCAAGTGAAAACGTGGCCGAGCGGATGCCGCCGCCAGAGAGCGCCAGCGCGATGGCATCCGGCTTCTCTTCAATGCTGTAATATTTCCGTCGTGCTTCAATGGCCGCCCGCTCCGCGGCGTTGATCGCATCCACCTGCGCTGCGTCGTCGATCCCTCCCATGTGCGGGAGAATACCCCACCGAACCTCGCGCTTCATTTCCGCCCCGATTGTTTCCTGACGTTCTGCCTTGCCGTGCCTCTCCTCATCCGGAGCCGGGCGACCATCGCGCAGATGAATAAGCAGGCGATCGAAACGCCCGAGCACCTCTTGGAGAATGCTCAATTCGGCACGAAATTCGTCTGTTGCATCAAGCGCTGACAAGCTGCCGCGTTCGCTCGCCCGGTGCCACTTCGCGGTGAAGGGGCGGATTTGATGGTTCAATACGTCCCACGCGATCGCATCGAAATGGCGGCAATCAGGATGCTCATCGGCGATTTTCCGCGTCCTCTCGAAGAGCGAATAGACGCTGTCGAGAGCTGCCTTCTCCACGCCGTCGAGATAACCAAGGCGTTGAGTCGTGATGCGCGAAATGATTTGAGTGTGAAGTGTCGCAGCTGCCGTGCGATCGTCCTCAGTCGGGGCCCAAGGCTCCCCCTCCCACCGCTGTGTAAGTGCCGTGCTCAAAAGCTCCCGGCCCTCGCGTCGATATGGCTTGAGGAATTCGCTCCACGTCATAGTGGCACAATCTTCGACTCTAATGGCGCGCGCTATTCGGCGCAGAACAGCAAGAAGGTTGGCGAACATGTTCCATTACGTCGTTTTTGCGATCTTCAGAAAGTACGCGGCAGGCTGAGCCAGTTACCCCACGACGCTATGAATGTGCCCCGATCAAAGATATCCAAATCGTTTGGATGCAAGTAACCGCTGCCCGCATCTCTCACCTCTGAATAGAGTTCAAAATATTCTTGTCCGGTAAAAGAATAGGTGCCCGCAGGCAGGATGGGGAGGATTGCTGTCTTGGAATTCCATCCATCCATGAACCCCAATTCCCAAGGCACCCACTTTGATTGGGTTGTGTTGCTGGAAGTCGCAATAAAGA
This sequence comes from Chthoniobacterales bacterium, assembly GCA_035630155.1. Classification (GTDB taxonomy): domain Bacteria; phylum Verrucomicrobiota; class Verrucomicrobiia; order Chthoniobacterales; family UBA10450; genus AV80. The sequence continues at coordinate 6,914 of DASQLH010000040.1, read as the reverse complement.
GGGACTTGCATTGCGCCATGCGATAACGCAAGACCCGCGCAGTGGCTCGTGTGACCACCGCCCGGTTGAGTTGAGGATCACATGTTTGATCCAGATACACCCTATAGCCGCGTCGCCGCAGAAGTTTGTAGATGCCCAGAACATGAAGCTGATCGAGCGAGCTGTGGGAAAGGAAAATGTCGAAGATAATAACAGGCTTACCGGCAGATTCTGCTGGCACCGGCGCGAGCCGTTCTGACGTGGAGTCGGTGGACAGTTGCGCGCTGGCATTGGCCGTATTTGCCGCGAGGCGACTTTCTCCTAAGACCCGCGCAGCGGTGCTGAGCACGGATTCGGTGGTGAAGTAAGGCATGGCGATGACGAAATATGAAGCTGCATCGTTACGCTCTTGACGCGGCAGATGCCTCAACTGGTGCCGGTGGCGTGAGGCCACGGAACGGGGAGAATGGATGATAGGGCCCGGGGATGGCCATTTCGGCTTTATAACAACTGGCTCGATTAAGTGCCAATCAAATTCGCTTCGCTTCGATCGGGCCCGAGCTGAGTGGAACGCCCTGGGAACCAATCAAACGACGGAGCTTGCCACGCGGCATCGCTGATGCTGAGATACGATCCCGATGATCCAGGCGAATTGTCGGGCGCGCTTCACGGCGGCTGATTTCGACTTTGTCGTGCGAACGCTCGCGCGGTCGCAAACGGATCACGTTTCCCTGGCCGATCTGCTGAGCGACGCCGAAACGCGCGACACCGTGCTCGATTCGCCCCGGCTGGTAGAGGCGATTCTCTCCGGCACGAGCCAGCTCCGGATCTCTTCCCATTTCTATTTCTATGTCCTGGCGCGCCATGTCCTGCGCGACGTGGGCATCACCGATCGGAAGCTGTGCGATTACGTCGCCTCGCTTCTCGAAACTTTTTCGCGCGTCAGTGGGATGCAGGCGCCGCACATGAATGAGGAGGGCAGCCGCCAATACGTCTCCGATATGCTGATCGCGCTGACCCGCGCGACGGCCGAACAGGCGTTCCTGCTCCGGGCGCACGTCGGGAATTACTCCCTGTTTCTCTCCGGTATTTTCCACGAGAACACCCAACGCCGCAGTCTCCGCGGCGCGCCGGACCTGGCCTTCTACGAACAGATCGGCCGGACGAACTATCAGCTCGTCGCCTCCCACGCGACCGCGCGCCGCTGCGATTTGAGCGACGTTTACGAAGAGCTCGCCGGCCGTTTCCGGGAAGTGCGGCTCGCGCTCAACCGGCTCTCCGACCAGTTGATCAATCTCGACGAAGAAGTGAACACCTCGCTTTTCCTGTGAACGAAACCCTCTTCAGTCAAATCCAACGGCTCTTTGAGAGGACTTACGCGCAGGTTGGAATCAACCTGGAAGATTGCCTGATCGACCAAAAACGCTGCGCCCAACTCTCCCGGCTGGCCGGCGCCTCCGCTCGGGAATTGAGCGAGCTCGCCCGGACCTTTTTGCGCCGGGCCGACGATCAGCTTTACGTTGGGATTTATTATTCGCGCTGGTTAATCGAGCAGCTCGAGCGGCACGATCCGCGCGCGGGCTTGAGCGATCGCAATATCCGGTCGTTGATCGCCTTCGTGGAGGAGATTAATCACGCGCTCCATGCCGCCTTGCAGTTCAAGAAAGGCGAGCGCGAGATCGCGTCGGAAGAGTTCGCGCGGAACCTCGAGCTCCAGGCGCGCGTCGATACTTATCTGGTCCTGCTCCTTTTCGTCGCTTTCTTTCGGAAGACGCAAAAGGTTTCGCGGACCGACCGGCGCTGGCTGCGCTTTCATCTTTTTGCCTCCGAACATCCCGGCGCGTTCCACTCGACGAATCTGCGGAGCCGTTATCTCGAGACGACCGAACTGGCCGCGAGCTACACGAATTTCCTCGATACCCTCAATGGCATGCGCCGGCTCGATGAGATTCGCGCGTTTCGTTCGCTCGATTACGGGGCGAAGAAAGAGCGCATCCTCGCGCTCATGGACAAGAAGATCGCCGGGCTTCTCGAGTAGCAACGCGGGCTGTCTTCTGTAGCCACTTCGCTGTGCGAAGCGCGGCCCTAATGTTGCCGCCCACCCGCGCTCGCGCTGCCCGCAGGGCAGCGGCTACAGAAGAAGCAATCCGCGGTTTTGCGAGTAAAATTCTATTTCCGATTTGTGAAACGAGGCAGTGTCCGCTACTAATCGAACGGTGTTCACCTTGACCATGCTCGGCAGCGGCAGCGCGGGAAATAGCGCGCTCGTCGCGACCGATCATTGCCGGCTTTTGGTCGATGGCGGGTTGAGCGCGCGCCAGCTCGTGCTCCGGCTCGAGCAATGCGGGATCACTCCGCGCCAGCTCGATGGCGTCCTTCTCACCCACGAGCATGGCGATCACGTATGCGGCCTCGAAGTGCTTTGCCGGAAATTTCATATCCCGATCTATTGCAATTCGCTTACGGCCGAGGCGATCCGCTGCGGGTCATTGGGCGAACACCGGAATTGGCGGCTCTTCCGGACCGGCTCCGATTTTTCCATCTGCGACATCCAGGTCCAGACATTCCCGGTCCCGCACGACGCGGTCGATCCCGTCGGCTACGCCTTTCATTCGGGCGAAAGTTCGCTCGGATTCATCACCGATCTCGGTTACGCGACCAAGATGGTGGTCGAGCGGTTACGGAAAGTGCACACGCTCGTCATCGAGACGAACCATGATGAGAAGCTGTTGCAGAACGATCCGCATCGGCCCTGGCCGGTGAAGCAACGGATCCAATCGCGCCACGGCCATCTTTCAAATACCGCGGCGGCCACGGTGATCGAGCAACTCCTGAGCGGAAAACTGGAGCGCGTCGTGCTCGGACATCTCAGCCGGGATTGCAACACGCCGGAGCTGGCGGCGGGAGCGATCCGCGCCATGCTCGCGCTTCGTGGCCGGAGCGAAATTGAGGTTCATTGCGCGGCGCAGACCCAGATTAGCCTCAAGTTCCGCATCGGCGAAACCAAGGGGCGCGCATTTCAGCCGACGTTCGACAGCATCTTTTTCCAGACGACGCCGGCGCCGGACAAAGCCATTCGCGCCGCATGATCACTCGCGACGCGCTGGAAGCCGATCTTCCGGCGATCGTCGAGATCTACAACCAAGCGATTCGCGGCCGGATCTCGACCGCGCAGCTCGAGGAAGTTTCCGTCCAGGAACGGCGGCTGTGGTTTCACGCGCATTCGGCAAAAACGCATCCGCTCTGGGTCGCGGAGATCGATGGACAAATCGCGGGCTGGTTCAGTTTCCATCCTTTCATCAAGCGCGCCGCTTATCGCGGGACGGCAGAGATCAGCGTTTATGTGGGCGAGAAATCTCGCCGTCGCGGAGTGGGAAAGGCGCTGCTGGAACAGGCGGTCGCGCGTTCTCCTAATCTGCAACTAAGCGCGCTTGTCGGATATATCTTCGAGGTTAACGAGGCGAGCGTGCGGTTATTCGAGCGGATGGGATTCGAACGCTGGGGATTGCTGCCGCGGGTCGCGCTGGTCGATGGCGTTGAGCGCAGCGTCGCCATCATGGGGCGCCAGGTTCCTTGAAAATGGAGACGGCCTGCCTTCAGGCCGTTGAGAGGACGCGCAATCAAACCCCAACGGCCTGAGGGCAGGCCGTCTCCAAGAAGAAACTACTCCTCGTCGCCCACCACGAGGTGGATCACGCCGGCGGGATCGGAGATCCAAAAGCCGTCGAAATCTTCCCGGAGTTGCTCGACTTCATCGCGCCGGGGAACGCCGTTAATCTTCAAATACGACGCGGCGGCCTCGGTGTCGTTCGTCTCCAGCTCGAGCCAGATATCGGGATGACTCAGGTTCGGCACCCGATCGATCCAAAGCCGGTTCGGACCGAACTGGAAAATGCAGCCGTCATCCTCTTCCTCGATCAAGGGCAGCCCGAGGGTATCGCGATAAAATGCCAGCATCTGCTCGTAGGTGTGGCTCGGGCATTTGATGGCGATGTTGGCGCCGCCGGAGAATTGAGGACCGTTAACGTTGGCGACCATTTCGGAGCTAGAGCTTTCCCAGGATCTTTTTCGCGAGCGTCTTCGCTTTGTTGGTCGCGATTTTTTCGTCATCGACGCCGCTGATCCCGACGGTGACGAACGTGTTCTTCTTCGCGACGTAAAGCATCACGACGTGCGACGGCCCTTTCTCCGGGCCTTCCCGCACGACCGCAGCCTTGTCGCCCAGCCCGGAGATCGGTTTGAACTTTTGATTGCCCTCGCTCATCTCTTCGAGCTGCTTTTTCGGCTCCAGTTGTCCGTCGCCCGCCTGACGCACGCGCAAGACGAGCGATTTGCCCGGATTCTCGCTGTAATAATTGCAGCGCGAATAAAAGCCGTCAGCGCCTTCGTCGCTTCGGGCCTGCGGATCTTTCACGGCCTCGCCAAGCGCAGTTTGGGCGTCGGCTTTTGTGATAATCGCCGGGAGATCGATCTGCTTCCCGGCCGCGCCAGAAAACGAGGCCAGTCCACACACCATCGCGGCGATGGCGGACGCGGCGATGATTCGGCGCATAATGGTTATCCGCCCGCGGAGCCTTCGCCGCCCGGCTCCGTCATGGCGACCGGATCGAGCGCGCGCGCGAGCTCTTCGGGCGGCAGCACCTTTTTCTCGAGGCAAATCTCGCGCACGGTCTTTCCGGTCTTCGCACTCTCTTTCGCGATCTCCGCCGCGCGGTCGTAGCCGATCTTCGGCGCCAGGCTGGTCACCATCGCCATCGATAATTCCACCAACTCGCGGCAGCGCTCTTCGTTCGCCTCGATCCCGACCACGCATTTCTCGCAGAACGCGTCGGCCGCATTCCCGAGAAGCCGGATGCTCTCGAGAAGATTGTGCGCCATGACCGGCATCATCACGTTGAGCTCAAAGTTCCCGTTCGCGCCCGACCAGGTGATGCAGGTGTCGTTACCGATCACCTGCGCGCAAACCATCATGAGCGATTCGCTCAGCACCGGGTTTACTTTGCCGGGCATGATCGAGCTGCCCGGCTGCGTGGCGGGCAAACAGATTTCGCCAATGCCACAACGCGGTCCGCTCCCGAGCCAGCGGATGTCGTTGGCGATCTTGAAAAGGCTGACCGCGATCGTTTTCAGATGGCCGCTCGCTTCCACGACGGCGTCCTTCGCTCCCTGCGCTTCGAAATGGTTTTCCGCTTCGCGAAACTTGATCCCGGTTCGCTGCTCGAGATGCCGCATCACTTTGCCGGGAAACTCCAAGTGGCGGTTCAGGCCGGTGCCGACCGCGGTGCCGCCGAGCGGCAATTCCTCGAGCGCCGCGATCGCCCGTTGCACGCGCTCGCGCGCGTAAAAAACCTGGCGCGCGTAACCGCCAAATTCCTGGCCGAGCCGGACCGGGGTCGCGTCCATCAGATGCGTCCGGCCGATCTTGATGATGTCCCAGAATTCTTTCGCCTTCGCTTCCAAGGCCGCATGCAATTTTTCCAAGGCCGGATCGAGACAGTGCCGGAGCTGTTCGGCCGCGCTGATGTGAATCGCCGACGGGATCACGTCGTTGCTCGATTGCCCCATGTTGACGTGATCGTTCGGATGCACCGGATCTTTGGCGCCGATCGGTTTGCCGGCGAGCTGGCAGGCGCGGTTCGCGATTACTTCATTTGCGTTGGTGTTCGTGCTCGTGCCCGAACCGGTCTGGAAAATGTCGAGCGGGAAATGCTCGTCGAGTTTGCCTTCGACCACTTCCTCGGCCGCCTGCACGATGAAGGCGCTGCGATGCGTGTCGAGCAGGCCGAGATCGGCGTTGGCCTGCGCCGCGGCCCACTTAATCAAACCGAGCGCGCGGATGAACGGCCGCGAAAAGCGATAGCCGCTGATCGGAAAGTTGAGGACCGCGCGCTGCGTGGACGCGCCATAAAGGGCGGACTCCGGGACGGACATCTCGCCCATCGAGTCTTTCTCGACTCGGGTCGAGGTCATGCCGAGCGATGATTAGTGGAGAACGCCGCCTCCCGCTGCGGACGTTTGTGGCCGTTCCGCCGATTCGCCTTGTGGAAGACGGTGATGAACATCGGCGGAATGTTTTGCAGGAAATACTCCGACTCCGCGCGATCGAACAAAGTGGCGTGCTGGCGAAGCTCGTTCGTGACCTGGTAGATAATGAAGCGGCCGCCATCGGCCAGCGCTTCATAGGTTTTTTCCAAAAGCGCGCGCTTCTTTTTGATCTCGAGAATGCTGAACGGAATCCCGGAGATAATGTAATCGCAGCGCGGAATGCCGCGGCGTTCCAGTTCTTCGGGAAGCCGGGCCGCATCGCCATTGACGACATGCACGCGCGGGTCGCCGGCGAACTGGCGTTGTAAGTCGCGCGACAAAGCGGCATCCAGCTCAAAAAGGAGCAATTGGGATTCGGGCGACATCCGGCGGGCGATCTCGCGGGAGTGGACCCCCTCGCCCGGGCCGTATTCCGCGATGACCCGCGGCTGGCTGAAATCCATCTTGCGCGCCACCTTTTTCACGAGCGCCTTGGAGCTCGGCATGATGGAAGCGATTTGAAACGGGCTTTGCAGAAACCGCTTGAAGAAAAGAGCGCTCATGAAGGTGGGAATAGTCACCCCCGGCGTCGGGGTTGTCCAGTCATGAGTGAATCGGCTCCGGAGCCATTTCGGCCTTATCGCCAAGGCCATATGATCGGTATCCGGGGCGCGTCCGGGCGTCCGGTTGGCGGCCCCGCTGAATGAAGGATTGACAATGACTATAAAAGTTATAATGCTCCCTCCGAGCGAAAAGGCTTGCCCATTGAGGCGCAAGTTGCTGTTTTTCTGCCATGCACAACCTTTTAACGGTCAAGGAAACGGCCAAATACCTGCGAATCCCGTTGCCGACCGTTTACTATCTCGTGCAACGCGGGCAGCTCCCCGCCATCCAGATCGGGGGCCGCTGGC
>DASQLH010000039.1:0-13250 GCA_035630155.1 Chthoniobacterales bacterium | reverse complement strand
GAGGTGGAAGGGAAATTCCTGAACCTGGCCGCGCCAAAGATCGGCAAGGAAGCGGCCGACCGCGTGCTGAAAATTTGCTGGAAGTTCGATGAAGCGAGCGATGTTTCCGAGCTGATGAAGGCGCTCGAGATCTCAGGCTCATGACTTCGCCCGGGGCACGTTTACGCGAGCTGATGGGCAAGGGCTGTGTCGCAATGCCCGGCGTCTTCAATGCCGGCATGGGGCGGCTCGTCGAGCGCGCGGGGTTTGAAGCTCTTTACATCAGCGGCGCCGGTTTGTGCAACGCGACCGCGGGCCTGCCGGATATCGGCCTCCTGACTCTGACGGAGGTGGCGCAGCTGGCCGGCTATGTCGCCCACGCGGTGAAAATTCCCTGCATCGTGGATGCTGACACGGGGTTTGGCGGAGCGGAGAACGCCGCGCGAACGATCCGGCAATTTCAACGGGCAGGACTGGCCGGTTGCCATATCGAAGACCAGGAATTTCCGAAGCGCTGCGGACATCTCGCCGGTAAATCGCTCGTCGAGGCCGAGGAGATGAACGAGAAAATCGCGGCGGCTGCCGGCGCAAAGCGGGACAAGGATTTCCTCCTGATCGCACGGACGGATGCGCGCGCGGTCGAGAGTTTCGCGAAAGCGGTGGAACGGGCGCAAAGCTACCTCGCGGCTGGTGCGGACGCCATCTTTCCGGAGGCGCTCCAAACCGAGCAGGAGTTCCGCGATTTCGCGAAGGAAGTGAAAGCACCGCTCCTGGCGAACATGACCGAGTTTGGCAAGAGCCCGCTCCTTTCGTTAGGCCAGCTCGCTGAGCTCGGCTATCGCATGGTCATCTATCCGCAGAGCGCTTTCCGCGTCTCCATGTTCGCGGCCAACCAGATGCTGCGCGATTTGCAGAAGACCGGCACGCAAGAAGGCTGGCTCGACCGCATGCAGACACGCCAGGAGCTTTATGAGCTGCTCGATTATGATCCCGCGGCCGACCGTTGGACGGGATAACCCGACCGCGACGCGAGCACCGTGGCCGCCCTGAACCAGCCCCGGCGGACTGCCGTAACGCGCGAGGCGCTCGTCTTCCTCGCCTTCTGCTTCTTCACCGCGCTGGTGACCTGGCCTTACGCGGCGCATCTACGCAACGCCGTGGCCGATCCGGGCGACCCCTATCTCGTTTCGTGGATTCTTTGGTGGGATTACCACCAGACTTTCACCGACCCGCTTAATCTCTTTCACTCGAACCTGTTTTATCCGTTTCGCTACACCCTCGCCTTCAGCGAACATTGCTACGGAATCGCACTGCTTTTCTTTCCGCTTTTCGCGCTCGGCGCGCAGCCCCTCACTGTTCACGCGGTGGCGATTTTTTTGGGCTTCGCCACCTGCGGCTATGGCGCCTTTCGATTGACGCGCACGCTGACTGGATCGACCGGCGCGGGGTGGATTGCCGGCATTATCTTCGCGTTTGTGCCGTTTCGCTTCGGCATGATGTCGCACCTGCCGTATCTATTTTCGGCGTGGATACCGCTCCTGTTCGAGGCGCTCGTGCTGTTCTCCCGCGAGCGAAGCAGGGGACGAGCGGTCTGGCTGGGCGTTGCCTTCTTCATGACGGGGCTGACGACCATTACGTGGCTCACGCTCTCGATCGTGCCGTTCGCGGTCTCGGCGACAATTCTGCTAACGCGTTACGGTCTCTGGCGCGACTGGGCGTTTTGGCGGCGCGGCGCGATGGCGCTTGGACTTGCCTCGGTAGCCTTGTTGCCTTTCCTGCTGCCTTACTCCGCTGCCGCGAAACTTTATAACTTCCAGCGTAGCGTCGATGAAGTGAAAGGCGAATCGGCCCGCGCCTTTCATTGGTTGTCGGCCGACAATCGAAACCGTTTTTGGCGCGGACTCGGCGACCATCTGCCACAGGGCGGAAGGTTCAGATTGTTTCCGGGTTTGCTGCCGATCTTGCTTTCGCTGGCAGCGTGGTTCCTGGCCGTGTGTCGCGTAGCGCCTGGGGAGAAAGGCGATGATCTTACTGAATCGCCCACGGGAACCCGATGGCTTTGGGCGCTCGACGCGCTGGCCATCCTGGCGCTGATCATTGCGGTCCCGGTCATCGGGACTGCGCGAAACGGGACCTTGCACACGATTTACACTAGCGTGACTTCGGAACGCGCTCTCGGGCTCCTGCTGCTCGTCGTCATCGCCCGGTTCTGTCTCGCTTATCCCCAGGTGCTGCGCGTTCACAACGCAAACCTGATCGAGACGCTCCGCTCGGACCGGCGCTCCGACGCCTTCTGGATCGGCCTTGCTTTGACGGTCATCGGTTTTTGCTACTCGCTCGGCTGGAATTTCTTTTTTTACCGCATCCTCTATGACGTGCTTCCGTTCTTCAAGAGCATGCGCGTGGCGGTGCGCGGCTCCATGTTTGCCTATCTTGGTCTGGCAATTCTGTCCGGTCTCGGCGCGAAGTGTCTGGCGGAAATGCTGAGGGCGAAGATTCCGCGCCTGCGCCCCGCGCTTGTCTTTGCGGTGCTGGCGACTTTGCTTCTGTTCGAGCTCAACGCCTCCCGCCTGAGGTTTACGCGTGGCGATGTAGATCCCGATGCCGTGACCTTGCGACTCAAGGAAACCTCTATGCGCGGCGGAGTTGTTGTGCTCCCGGCCAACGGCGCTGTTAACCACCGGCATCTGCTCCGCGCGGCCGACCACAAGAAGCCGATGATCGTCGGCACCTCGGGATTTAATTCGCCCTACGAGGAGCAGATCGAATGGGACACGCGCGGCGGGCCGATCCCCGCGAAGCTGATGCGGCTTTTCGAAGACGCGCCCGCTTCCTATGTCGTGATCGAGAACCATCTCATCCCGCCGGAGCGCCGGATCGATTACGAAACATTCCTGGCCCGCGCCGTGGTCGCGGGTCGGCTCCGCTTCATCAACCGCTTCGACGGGCGGGCCGATCTGTATGCCGTCGTGAAAACCGAGCCGCAGGCGAAGACGGAGGCGCCGCTGCCGTTTGAGCTGCAGATGAAGGATTGGGCTGCACTGGTCAAAGAGGATCCGGTGAATCTTCTCGGGCAATTTCGATCGTGGAGCCAGGCTGTCTATCGTCTTCACGTTGCGTCATACGGCGCGATGCCGCGTTACGCAGAGTTCTTGCCCGACGTGGAATCGCTCGGCATCGGAGTCGTGGCCAGTTCGCTCGATGAGCAGCAGCCAAAGCTCGAGGAGAACCTAAGGGAATTGGCGGAGCGCCCGCAGTTTCAGGAGCGCTTTAACTCGATGACCAACGATGAATTCGTCGATGCCTTGTCCGCCAATGCCCACGTCATGCTCGCACCGGCGGAACGCGCTGCCTTGATCGATAAACTAAACGGCGGCGCTCTTGCCCGCCCGCAAGTGCTCCTCGCAATCGTGAACAACCCTGTTTTTGCCGCGAAAGAACAAAACCGCTCTCTCGTCTTGCTCCATTATTTCGGCTACCTGCATCGCAACCCCGACGATCTTCCCGACACGAACATGGAGGGTTTCAACTTTTGGCTCAAAGAAGTCGAGACGACCGGCGAAGTTGACAGGCTGACGCGCGCGTTTATGGCGTCGATTGAACATCGCGAAAAGACGAGGAAGTAAAGCGACGCGTCCGACCCTGGGCAGTTAATTGCGTTCCGCGATTGGACGTTGGGCGTTCATCGTTCCATGTTCGACATGACAAAAATTTGAGGAAGATCGTATGACAACTGAAACAAAACCTAGTTACAGCCCGGGCCTGGCCGGGGTGGTCGCCGGCGAAACCGAAATTTGCTGGGTCGATCCAAACGCGGGATTGATGTACCGCGGCTACGACATCCATGAGATGGCGCAAAAGGCGAACTTCGAGGAAGTCGCCTATTTGCTCCTGAATGGTGAGCTGCCGACACCCGAGCAACTCGCGGCCTTTTCGAAGGCCCTCGCGGCCGAGCGCGCCTTGCCCCAGCCCGTTCTGGAAATGCTTCGGCTCATGCCGAAAAACACCCACCCGATGGACATGCTCCGCACCGGCGTTTCCATGCTCGGGCCGTTCGATCCGGACCTGAACGATCATTCGCATGCCGCGAACGTGCGCAAGGCGGTCCGTTTACTCGGCCGGGTCTCGACCCTCGTCACGGACGGCTGGCGAATCTCGCAGGGCCAGGAACCACTCGAAGACAAACCGGACCTCACGCACGCCGGCAATTTCTTCTACAAACTGACCGGCGGCGTTCCGCAGGATTGGCAGATCCGGATGCTCGACACGATTTACATCCTTTACGCCGACCACGAATTCAACGCGTCCACTTTCGCGGCGCGCGTCACGGCTTCGACGCTGGCGGACATGTATGCGGCGGTCACCTCCGCATGCGGCACGCTGAAAGGTCCGTTGCACGGCGGCGCGAATGAAGAGTCAATGAAGATGCTCGATGAAATCGGGACCGCGGATCGCGCTGAGAAATGGATGATGGATGCGCTGGCCCAGAAGAAAAAGATCATGGGCTTCGGCCATCGCGTTTATAAGAAAGGCGATTCGCGCGTGCCGATTATGCGCGAAATCGCGCGCGATCTTGGGAAGCGCCTGGGCAAGGAGCAGTGGGTGCCGATCTGCGAAAATCTCGAAGCCACCATGGAGCGCGAGAAGCAACTTTGCGCGAACGTCGATCTCTACGCGGCGCCAGTCTTCACGATGTTGAAGATTCCGCCGCAATTGAACACGCCGATCTTTGCCGTGTCGCGCGTGGCGGGTTGGTGTGCGCACGTCATCGAGCAGCACGACCATAACCGCCTCATCCGGCCGCGCTCGCTCTACACGGGCCCGGAATTGCGGCCGTATCCGGGCTCAGCCGGCAACGGAGCGTAGTCAGCGATGGCCGACGCCGAATCGAAATCGCTCCAGGAGCATTACGCACCGGAGAACGCCTGCTTCGGCTGCGGCCCGGCGAATCCGGAGGGGCTCCACATCCGGAGTTTTGTCCGCGGTGATGAAGTCGTCGCGGAATGGAAACCGGAGCCGCGCTACGAGGCGTTTCCCGGCGTTTTGAATGGCGGCATCATCGGCGCGCTTCTCGATTGCCATTGCAACTGGACGGCGGCCTGGCACCTCATGAACAAGGCGGGCGAAGATCGGCCGCCCTGCACGGTCACGGCGGATTATGCGATCAAGCTGCTGCGTCCCACGCCGACCGATGCGCCCGTTTTTCTTTCCGCGAAAGTGGTGGAATCGGAAGGCAACAAGGCGACGGTCGATGGGACGCTGACTGCCGGTGGCAAAGTTTGCGCGACCTGTCGCGGGACTTTCGTGGCGGTGAAGGAAGGCCATCCCGCGTTCCATCGCTGGTAAACCACGATCGTCGATCGATTTCCAAGGAGCGGCGATTTTCAATCGCCGTTTTTATTGGTTCGGCGATTTCAAATCGCCGCTCCTTGAGGCTTTCTCTGTTGGCGCGCCGGTGAGATAATTTCATCGTGGCGGACGACAAAACGACAGCACAGAAACCGGACAACACGGGCAGCGGATCGCCACCCAGTCCGCCCGCGCGCGATGCGGATCGCGACCAGGAAAATCCAACGCCAGGCGCCCAGCCTCCTTCGGATGCGGACGCGGAAGTTCGCGAGCCGGCCCGCGTCGCCGCCGGTTTGCCCGCGATGTATCAGACAACCCGCTTCGCGGTGCGCGAGATGGGAATTGCTCGCGGGCTGAAGACGCTATTAAACGTCAACAAGAAGAGGGGCTTCGATTGCCAGAGCTGTGCCTGGCCCAGTCCGGACGACGACCGGCAGGTCGCGGAGTTTTGTGAGAACGGCGCGAAAGCCATCGCCGACGAGGCCACGACCAAACGGGCCACGCCCGATTTCTTCCACGAGCATTCCCTGGATGATCTCCGTGGTCGCACCGATTTCTGGCTCGGCCAGCAGGGGAGGCTCACGCATCCGATGGTGAAACGCGAAGGCGCGACCCATTACGAGCCGATTTCGTGGGATGACGCCTTCAAGCTCATTGCCGCCGAATTGAACGCGCTCCCGACACCGAACGCCGCCGCGTTTTACACCAGCGGCCGCACCAGTAACGAAGCGGCCTTTTTATATCAGCTCTTCGCCCGGCAGTTTGGAACGAACAATCTCCCTGACTGCTCGAACATGTGCCACGAATCAAGCGGCGCGGCGATGAACGAAACGATCGGCATCGGCAAAGGCTGCGTGAAGCTGGCCGATTTCGATCTCGCCGACGCGATCTTCATCATCGGCCAAAATCCCGGCACGAATCATCCGCGGATGCTGACCAGTTTGCAGCGCGCGAAGCAGGCGTGCGAAGGCCATCCGGGCGCGAAGATTGTCTCGATCAATCCATTGCCGGAAGTCGGTAACTTTCGTTTCAAGAATCCGCAGGATCTGAAGAATCCGCTTCGAGCGGGGACGGTGTTGTTCGGCGATGGCGCGAAGCTAAGCGATCTCTGGCTTCCGGTGCGAATCAACGGCGACGTTGCCGTGCTGAAAGGGATCATGAAGGAAATGCTGGCCGACGAAGAGAGCCGGCCGGGGACGGTCTTCGACCGTGAATTCATTCGCGATTACACGGCGGGCTACGATGACTTCATCGCCGATCTCCGCGCGGCGAGCTGGGACGATATCATTGCCGGCAGCGGCGTGACTCGCTCGCAGATCCGCGCCGCCGCCGAAATCGCCATGGCGTCGAAGCGCATCATTTGCTGCTGGGCGATGGGGCTAACGCAGCACAAAAACGCCGTCGCGACCATCCAGGAGATCATCAACTTCCTTCTGCTCGGTGGAAATATCGGGCGGCCGGGCGCGGGGCCTTGCCCGGTGCGCGGTCACTCGAATGTCCAGGGCGACCGCACGATGGGCATTTGGGAACAGATGAACGAGAAGTTCATGAAGAAACTCGGGGCCGAATTTGGTTTTGCGCCGCCGGCCAAACACGGCACCGACACGGTGGCGACAATCAAGCAGATGCATGAAGGCGGGATCCGCGTTTTCGTCGGCATGGGCGGTAATTTTCTTTCGGCGACGCCGGATACGGAATACACCGCGAAGGCCCTGCAGAATTGCCGGCTCACCGCGCATGTCTCGATCAAGCTGAACCGGTCGCACCTGATCACCGGCAAGATCGCGCTCATCCTGCCTTGTCTCGGCCGCTCCGAGATCGACCGGCAGGCCGGCGGCGGGCAATTCGTCACGGTCGAGGATTCAATGGGAATCATCAATCCCTCGCGCGGCGTGCTGGAACCGGCGAGCGAATATCTCCGAAGCGAACCGGCCATTGTCGCCGGTCTTGCTCGCGCCACGCTGGGCGATCGCACGCGCATCGATTGGGAAGGAATCGTCTCGGATTACAATCGCATCCGCGATCACATCGAAAATGTCATCCCCGGTTTTGAGCGCTTCAACGAACGTATCACGAAGGATATCTTTTATTTGCCGAACCCGGCGCGTGACGAACGGAAATTCAACAACGAGATCGGCAAGGCAAAGTTCACGGTCCACCCGATCCCGCGCAACGAGCTGGAGCCTGGGCGCTACATCATGATGACGATCCGTTCCCACGATCAGTTCAACACCCATATCTACGGTCTGGACGATCGGTATCGCGGCATCTACAACGGCCGGCGCGTTCTCTTCATGAATCCGGAAGACATGGCCGCCGCCCGTTTGCAGCAAGGGCAGCTCGTCGATCTGACGAGTCATTACGAGGGCGAAGAGCGCACCGCGCGGCATTTTCAAATCGCGCCCTACAACATTCCACGCGGCTGCACCGCCACGTATTTTCCGGAGGGAAACACACTCGTGCCGATCAATAGCGTCGCCGAAAAGTCGAACACGCCCACGAGCAAGTTCGTGATCATCTCCATTGCCCCAAGCGCCGCAGCAAATCAAGGAGCGGCGATCTCCAGCTCGCCGACCTAAAAAAACGGCGGTTTCCAACCGCCGCTCTTGTCTTTCACACAACGCGTTCGACGTGCGAATACACATTAAACGTCGGCGGCCGCAGAAAACCGATCAGCGTCTGCCCGCATTCGCGCGCAAAATTGACTGCGAGCGACGATGGCGCGGAAACCGCCGCGACGATCGGAATCCCAGCCGCGAGCGCCTTCTGGACGATCTCCAGCGAGGAACGGCCACTGACCACCAGAATATGACGACTCAGCGGCAGCGCTCCGTCGAGAAAGGCGCGGCCGATGACTTTATCGACGGCATTGTGACGCCCGATGTCTTCGCGCACGACAATCGCCTTCCCGTCTAGATCGAATATTCCCGCGGCATGGATGCCGCCGGTTCGGGCAAAGTTGCCTTGCGCGCTGCGTAAACGCGCCGGCAGTTCGAGCAGTGTCGCCTCTTTAATTTCAAGCCTGCTCGAGAGATCGATCGCGGGAAACTGTTGCCGGATAAATTCTATGCTCGTCTTTCCACAGAGCCCGCAGCTGGTGGAGATCGTGCCAAACCTTCGCGCAGAGGCGGGCGTGAATTTCACACTTGGCGCGAGCGCGACGTTGAGAACGTTGCCCAGCGACGCCGGCAGTGTGCAGTGCGCGATCCCTTTGAGATCCGTGCGCTTTCGCACGACCCCCTCTGAGAGAAGAAATCCGGCGGCGAGTTCCTCATCGTTGCCCGGCGTGCGCATGGTCACAGCGAGCGAATCCGCGCCCAGCCGGATTTCGAGCGGCTCCTCGATCGTTACTTCATCGGTCACGCACTCAAAGCCCCCTTCCTCTTTGCGGCGGATGACGCTGCCCGCGCCGATTCCTTGCCGTTCAGCGTCGGAGAGGTGCATGCTGAGAGCATCGCACGATTAACAAAATGAGAAAAACCAGTGACTCCAGTCTGACGTTCTCGGCCGTGCTGCTGGCAGGTGGCGAATCGCGCCGGATGGGCCGCGACAAGGCGACCGTTATTTTTCATGACGAGCCGCTCTGGCGCCGGCAGCTTCGAGTCCTCCGAGATCTTCGGCTGGAGAAAGTTTTCGTATCTGCTCGGACGGAATCTTCCTGGTTGCCGATTGACTCCGAAATACTCTTGGATGAACCCCCGTCCCGCGGCCCGCTGAGCGGTCTGGCGAAGGCCCTTGAGCAGATGCAAACCTCGCACCTTCTGGTGCTCGCCGTCGATATGCCATTCATGACTCGGGAACAACTGCAATCCCTATGTGGTCATGCGACGGAAGGTTGCGGCGTCGTGCCCGTCGTTGGCGAACGAGCGGAGCCGCTCGCGGCGATTTATCCTAAAGAAGCTGCGCCGGATTTCGCGTCAGCTCTTGCTGGACCTGATTATTCTTTGCAGAGCTTGGTGCGGCAGTTGGCTGCTTCGGGGAAGGTCCGATTACTTCCAGTGCCCTCGGAGGATGAGGATCTCTTTTTGAGCCTGAACAAACCGAGCGACTTCAAGGAGGGGCGGTTTCCAAACCGCCCTTCCTAAAAGCGTCGGCGGTTTGTAAACCGCCGCTCCTTGAGGCGCACCGTGGAATTCGTTGCCTGAATTCCGTCGATGCGTTGCCGGCCTGAATGCGCGTAGTCTGACCGCATGAAAACATCGAGCTTTCCGCTAGAGCCTGAGACAGCGATATTGCCGAATGCAGATTCGATTCGCATGAAGCTTCCCGAGTTACTGCCTCCCTCCGACACGATGTATCGCGCGCTGGTCAATCGCGACTCGAGTTTTGAGGGGATCTTCTTTGTCGGCGTGCGCACGACAGGCATATTTTGCAGGCCAACCTGCTCCGCAAAGAAACCGGCGCGTCAGAACGTCGATTTCTTTTCGACCCCGAGCGAAGCCTTGCATGGCGGATACCGCCCTTGTCTCCGCTGCCGCCCGATGGACCCGGACAAGCGGCCGCCGGAGCTGATCGAGCGGCTGCGGGCCGAAGTCGAGCGCGCTCCGGGAGGGCGATTAACCGACAAGGAACTTGCCTCGTTGTCCATCGACCCATCGACAGCGCGCCGGCAATTTAAGCGCCATTACGGCATGACCTTCCAGGCCTACCATCGGGCCCGCCGGATGGGTCTCGCCTTGCGCGAAGTGCGCAAAGGCGGCCGCGTGGACGAAGCGAAAAACGGCAGCGGCTTTGAATCGGCCAGCGGGTTTCGCGAAGCGTTCACCCGAATTTTCGGCGATCCGCCCACGGCGGCAAAGTCGCGCGGCTGCATGTTTGCCGAACGGCTCGACACGCCTCTCGGGGCGATGCTTGCCGTCGCGGACGATAAAGGACTGCGCCTGCTCGAGTTTGCCGACCGCCGCGCGCTCGAGGCCGAACTCGGCATCCTGCGTCAGCGCCTGAAGACGAATGTCGTGCCCGGAGAGCACCGCTATCTCGACGCGATTCGTGAACAGCTCGCGCGTTATTTTTCCGGCGAGAACCTCGAATTCGATATTCCGCTGGCGCCCATCGGGTCGGATTTTCAACTTCGCACCTGGGAGCTCCTTCGCTCCATTCCGACGGCCGAGACGCGCTCCTATTCGTGGATGGCAGACCGCCTCGGCATTCCGAATGCCCGCCGCGCCGTCGGCCGTGCCAACGGCACGAACATGCTTTCCATCATCATTCCCTGCCACCGCGTCATCCGCGCCGACGGCTCCCTTTGCGGCTACGGTGGCGGTCTCTGGCGGAAGAAGTGGCTGCTCGATCACGAGCGGAAGTGGAGCCCGAAGAAGTGAATGGTGAATGGTGATCGGTCAATGGCGGTGATCTGTTCCGCGCGCCTACTGTTCACCAGTCACTGATCACGATTCACATCTTTAAAAACCGCGCCCAGGAGGACTCGAACCTCCGACCGTCGGATTAGAAATCCGATGCTCTATCCGGCTGAGCTATGAGCGCTCTGCGAGGGAAAATAAGCGGGCGAAAACTTAGACGCGACTTAAATCTGTGAAGCCCCCGCGAGCGCCGGGGCAGTAAACTTCCTTCTATAGTATCTCGTCCAAACGATGATAACCACGGTCCCTACGACGGTTGGCCAAAGCCAGCGCGGGACAGGCGGCAGGAATTTGAAGTTCACCACCGAAAACGCCGTCACCGTCGCAATGTAAGCGGACAGCATTCTGGTCATATGGCTGTACCACCACGCCATCTTCTCGGTGGGCGGACGAAGAAAATCGCGGATGTCCGAGAGCCCGAACAGGAAACCGATTATGCCAAAGACGATCGCGACGATTCCGATGCTCGAAGTCAACATTAGATAAACGCCATACGCGATTAAGGCCAGACTGCCGAGGAGCATGGTGGAAGCGGCGGTCCAATCCACTTTGCCGGGAGGTTGCTGCGGTGTTTTGCGATACAAAATTCGATAGCCAGTGAAGGCCAGGTAAAAACTGAAGACAGCGACCAAAAGAAAAAACAAACCGGAGCGGATCAGCGACAGCACGACAGCGGTCGCGGCCACGACTGTGATCGCCCAAAAGAATATTTTGCCCCAGCGGCGATGCCAAAGGCCGCCCTTGCGGGTCAGCATCGCGGCCGGCGCGACGAACAAAGCGACGCCGCCAAAGAGAATGTGTATGATAAGGACCGTCTTAAAGATGCTTGTCATATCTTGAAGGCATATATCATTTAGATATAATTGCGTCAATTCCCATGAGAGAAGTCAAAAGCAAGTATGCAATCCTGGGGATGCTCAGCATCGAGCCGATGTCGGGTTACGACATCAAAAAGGAGGTCGAGAAAAGCATCAGCAATTTTTGGACGGAGAGTTACGGACAAATTTACCCGGTGCTGAAGAGGTTGATTGCCGAAAAGTTAGTCACGAAAACCGTCGAGAGCGAAGCAGGCAAGCCCGATCGCCACGTCTATTCTCTGACGGCGAAGGGCCGCAAAGAGTTGCGGCGCTGGCTGGTCAAAGGGTTCGCGCCGAAGATCCAGCGCGACGAGTTTCTCCTGAAGTTGTTCTTTGGTGAGGAGATTTCGCCCCAGGCCAACATAGCTCACGTCGAACAATTTCGGGAGCTGCAGCGCGGGTTATTGAAGAAGTATGGCGCGGTCGAAAAAGAGATCACGCGGGAGTACGCCGATAATTCGAACGCGCCTTACTGGCTAATGACCGTGCGCTATGGACAGCACCTCAGCCGGGCGCTTCTTCAGTGGTCCGACAAAACGCTGGCGGAGCTGGAGCGAATGGTGGCAGCAAGTGCGAAGGGCGCTGCCAGGAAATCGCGGACGCGAACGAGACGTTCGCGAACTAATCGCTGATCCGGTGCTTTAACTCCCAGACGCGCAGGGCGGCGAGGAGAAGGCTTTTCGTGCGCGTGAGCGTGCCCACGGCGGCGGGCTCTCTCGGCGCGCTCTCTTCGGCAGGGTTCTTCCGAGGACGGCCGCGGCGCGCTTTGGTTTTGCCAGCGCGGCGCGCTTTCTCACTCATTGGGAGATGACCTGCGTTATTCATGATTCCCTGAAAAAGCAGCTTCCGAGCCATTAGGAACGCCAGCAAAAGCCCTTGTGCGCGGCTCCGTTCTCTACCAGCTTCCCCGGTCATGGCTGCCAATCGAAAACTGGGTTGTCTAAGCATTTTTCTCTTTGTGGCGCTCTGCGCCAGCCTGTTCGTGAATCTGATTCTGGCCGCGACATCTTTCCGCCGTCTCGCCGGCGGTTCGCGCTTCGAGGAGCCGACACCCTCGTTTCGCGAGGTGATCGTGCAGCGTGGCTCGAGGGGAAGCAGCGACAAGATTGCGGTGATCCCGCTCCGGGGACTGATTAGTTCATCGCTCGACGGAAATGTGGGCGACTCCATGGTGGACGACATGCGGCTGGCGCTGCAACAGGCGCGCGAAGACGACAACGTCCGCGCCGTGGTTCTGGAGATCGATTCACCGGGCGGGGAAGTGACCGCGTCGGATGCCATTTACAATTGGGTGGTCAAGACGCGCGCGAAAAAGCCGGTCGTGGTTTACATGGGTTCGCTGGCGGCCTCGGGCGGGTATTACATTGCCTGCGGCGGAAAATATTTGATGGCGAATGAAACCACCATCACCGGCAGCATCGGCGTGATCATCCAAACGCTGAATTACGAACAGCTCTTCAACAAGGTCGGGCTCGCGTCGGTGGTATTCAAAAGCGGCAAGTTCAAGGACATGCTCAGCGGGACGCGGCCCGTCACTCCCGAGGAGCGCGATTACGTCCAGGGGTTCGTCATGAAAACCTACGACAAGTTTCTCGGGATCGTGGCGCAGGAGCGCAACCTCCCCGCGGACCAGCTTCGGAACACCGTCGCGGACGGTCGCATTCTTTCGGGCAAGGATGCGCTCGAGCACAAATTGATCGATGGC
>DASQLH010000038.1:0-3685 GCA_035630155.1 Chthoniobacterales bacterium | reverse complement strand
AAACGCAGACGCCCAGAACCAGCCAGCGATCGTTCAAAGCAACCGCCCTTTGGGGTGCGGCTTTAGTCTTGGACCTGCGACTCATGGTTTTACAAGGCGCGCAGAGGATAAAGAGGCGGCGCGGAATCGCTAGACAAAACGGCCAACTCGGGACTCGCAAAGCCTGCGCGCGCGAAGAATAATCTGTCGTGGCGAATGATTTGTCGGCCGGCAATGGCCGGCGGGAGAGCTGGAAAACGCGGGCGCAGATGGAGGCGGACGAAATGCGCGTCCTCGCGCCGTTCGCGCAGAAATCCGGCGAGTCGCGCGGCCGCAAGTATCCCGAGCCGAGCCACGCCTACCGGACGGAGTTTCAACGGGACCGGGCCCGCATCATTCATGCGCGCGCTTTCCGCCGCCTGGAATATAAGACGCAGGTTTTTCTGAACGGGACCGGCGATCATCTGCGGACGCGGCTGACGCACTCGATCGAGGTTGCCTCGATCAGCCGGACAATCGCGCGGGCCTTGTCGTTAAACGAGGACCTGGCTGAGGCAATCGCGCTGGCGCACGACCTCGGGCATTCACCCTTCGGACATTCGGGAGAAGAGATGCTCGCAGAGTGCATGCGGGAGCACGGCGGCTTCGACCACAACCGGCAAAGCCGGCGCGTTGTGGAATTGCTCGAGGCGGCCTACCCGGCGTTTCCGGGATTGAATCTGACCTTCGAAGTCCGGGAGGGATTGCAAAAACACCAGGCGTTTTACGATCCGCCAGTCGCAGGCGAAGAAAAATACCGCTGCCCTTCGCTCGAGGCGCAGATCGCGAACCTGGCGGACGAGATCACTTACTACAGCCACGATCTCGATGATGCGGTCGATTTCGAGATCCTGAGCTCGACGCAATTGGAAGAGACCGCGGTCTGGCGGCGGAGCCATGAATCGGTGGCCGCGCGTTACCCCGACGTGCGCGAGCCGGCGCTGCACAAGCTGGTTATCGGCGACATCATCGACGCGGAAGTGCGGGACGTGGTTACGACCAGCGCCGAGGTAATCGCGAAGGCGGGCGTGCAGAGCGCGGATGAGGTGAGGCGCCAGCCGGCGCCGCTGATTCGCTACAGCGAGACACTGCTGGAGGCGAACCAGGAATTGCGGCGCTTCTTATATAAGAACGTCTATTACCATCCGCGGGTGGCGGAGGTGAACCAGCGAGCCTGTGAGATGTTGCGGGCCGTGTTCCAGGCTTACGTGCTGGTGCCGGAACGGCTGGGGGAGGCGGCCACGAAGCGAATCGAGAGCGAGGGCCTGCACCGGACGATCTGCGATTACATCGCCGGAATGACGGACCGGTACTTATTAGAAGAGCACGCGCGGCTCAAGAGCGCGTAGGCGCGTTGCTACGCCGCGGCGCTGCCGGTTTCTTCGCGGAGATATTGGATCACGAGCCGCAGCCGTTGCTTGAGGGAAAGCTCTTCCAGCAGTTGCTGCCGGCGGAATGGATCGTTGATGAACGTCGCCGCCATGAGGTCCGCCAGCATTTCCATATCGCCAGTTCCAGTGAGATCTCCGTGGCCTGTTGCTGTGGATTTTCAGCCGAGATTGGATTTCGTTGCGCATGCTGGGATTCCGCAGTCCATCCTTCTGGCGCACCGTCTTTTGTTTGCCGGGCTCATCTTGTACATGGCTCCGACCATCTGGCGGATGTTCTTGCGGCCCGTGACAATGCTGAGCGATTTCCCCGCAACGGTTTTCGTCTCTACATTAATTCTGGCGGGGTTCCTCCTTTGCTGGCTCAATGGCAAGGCCGTTTCGCTGCTTTTGGTCTGTGATGCGCTTCTCATCCTTTTTGCCGGACTTTACTTCGTTGGAAGGTCGTAGAATCTGGTGAGCTCATGAAAACAATTCTCTTAGCGCTTCTCGCTCTTGGAGCCTTTGGTGAGGAAACTTGTGGTACCTCCTTAGAAAAGGCACCGGCTTTGGCAAAAGTCTTTAATGATCGTGGCATCGCGGGAACGTTTGTCATGGTCGATGGCCGGACTGAAACTGTGTTTGTCTGGAACCGTGAACGAGCAGAGCGGCGGTTTCCTCCTGCCGCGACATTCAGGATAGCAAATGCCATCATCGCCCTGGAGACAGGGGTCGTCCGAGGCGTGGATGACATAGTTCCTTTTAACGCGACCCAACACAGAACGTACGAGAGTGCTCAACCCTATTTCTATGGAACGTTTTTGAACCGCAGTCGCAAGCCGCACCGTCAAAGGGCTCTAAGGAAGTCTATGAGGGCCCCGAATACACGGACCTTTCGCATGCTCGCGCGTGGAATAGGAACGAAGCGGATGCGCGACGGCGTCGTCAAACTAGCCTACGGGAACATGCGCGTCGGCAATTCGGTTGACCGATTTTGGAGAGATGGATCGCTCCAAATCTCAGCATTGGAACAAGTGGAATTTCTTGGGAGGGTTGCACGGGGTGAAATACCAGTGTCCCACGAGATTTTGGACAAGGTGAGGGAACTTACGTTGTTGGAAAAAACCGCACGCTACGAACTACATTCAAAAAGCGGTGCATTATTTACGTCGAAGCCTCAGCTTGGTTGGTGGGTCGGGTGGATCGAACGCAAGAGCGGTATTTTCCCGTTTGCTCTGAACATGGACATAGACACGGCCGAGGCAGATGACCGAGTCGCGATTGGCCGTGAATGCTTGAAGGCACTCGGCAAATTGTAACTCAATATGCAGCCTAAAGCGGATCGTGTTGATTGCTCTCAGTCCAGCGCATGAGTTCACGCGACTCATTGCGGTTTGCAATCTCAGGGATGGGTCGCCAGTGGAGGTTCGTTTCTATGCCGGCGCGAGTTTTGCCTGTACAGCGAGAAGGACCAGAGCAAATGCCCAATTCCAGTCTGAAATGTAGCAAAAAAGAAAATTCAAATGCGTGGATTGGCAGGAGCGCAGGGCGGCGAAACTAGGCAGCGGCGCTGCCGGTTTCTTCACGGAGATATTGGATCACGAGCCGCAGCCGTTGTTTGAGGGAAAGCTGTTCGAGCAATTGCTGCCGACGGAATGGATCGTTGATGAACGTCGCGGCCATGAGGTCGGCCAGCATTTCCATGTCGCCGAGGTGGGAAAGATATTGGTCCACTTTCTCCGGAAGCTGCCGGCCGGTGTCTTTTAGTTTGGAATATAGCTCGAGCACTTTCGCGCCCAACGCCTCGGTCTCGACCGATGGGGTGGCTTCGGATTTGAGCGGCTCAATCTGGGCGATCGGGAAGGGGCTGCTCTGCTCGAATCCGGTAAAGCGGACCCGTTGCAGACCTTGCAGGATCAGGTTCGAAGTGCCATCGCCCCGTCCGACGCAGGCCCGAATGAGCCCGACACCGGCGACCGGAAAGAAATCGCCGGTGGATTTCCATTGGGTCCGCTGCGGCTTGAGCAGCGTTACGGAAAACATCCGATGCTCCTTCAGGGCGTATTCGAGCATCTCCTGGTAGCGCGGCTCGAAGATATAAAGCGGCAGGAGCGCGTGCGGGAAGAGCAGCGCGCCCGGGAGCGGCATGACGGGAACGCGGTCCGGCAGCGTGATGGCGTGGTCCATGGCGGATGCGGAAATCTATTTAGCGCAGGGCCCGGCGCAATTCAGGGATGGAAAGCTGTCCCGCGATCCTGGGGGCGCCAAGGTGGGCGTAGTTTAGCGCGCAACCGCGCCGG
>DASQLH010000037.1:0-2153 GCA_035630155.1 Chthoniobacterales bacterium | reverse complement strand
AACCGGGCAACCTCTTCTTGCTCCCTCGAACATTGCGAGTCCGTCCGGCTTTCATAGACGTCGCATTCCAGCAAGATGAATCGCGCAACACCCTTCCTGCTCCCTCCCCCGCTGCGGGGAGGGCTGGGGAGGGGGTTCCTTCGATTTGCTGCAAACTATCAATCTCGAAAAAAGGCGTGCGAACTGCGCGTCGTTCGCGTTGCCGCAAATGACCACCAATTCAAATCCCCCCTCCCCAACCCTCCCCGCAGCGGAGATCGTCCGGCTTTTAATCGCTTGCGGCGACTGGGGTTACAAAAAAAGTGACCTTCGTGATTTGGCTAAGATCGCACACGATATGCGTCTTATTGTCTTCACCCAATCACAAAGGTCACAGACGCATGGTAGTCGTAGATAGCACGGTTAAAAAGCCAGCCCCCGTCGGCCGCCGATTTCTCCTGAAGTCGTCGAACGCAGCGAGGAATGGCGGAATTGGCGGGTTCAGTTCGCCTACGATCCGCGAGTCCAGGCAGTCGAGCGGGCGGTAGCCTCGATCGACCCGCAACTGCTGTGGGATGCCTATGACGGTGTCGGCTCGCCTCCTCATCCGCCCGATTGCATGTTGCGGATCGTTCTGTACGAGCTTCTTGACGGCCGCCCGTCTCCCGCCACTTGGAGTCGCGACGCCCGCCGCAACACGGCGCTGCATTATCTGGGCAGAATGATCGAGCCGTGCCGGACCTCGTGTTACGACTTTCGCGACCGCGCGGCGAAGTTCATCGATCAAGCTCACGAGGCGCTGCTGGCCGTTGCCATGGAAGAGGGATTGCTCGACGCCTCGGAAGGGGTTCTCGATGGCACGTACTTTCGGTCGAACGCCTCGCGACATCGAATGGTCAACCGAGAGAAGTTGATGCGGCGAATCGCCGAACTCGAGGCGGCGATCGCGGGAACGACGGCGGCCGCCGACATTCCCGCCTGGATCGGCAAGACACCCGCCGGCCGAGTAGCGCAACTCGCTCGTCTTCGACGAGCCGAAGAGATTTTGCAGCGCCGCTTGGAAAATAACGCCAAAAAGCGTAGCGATCACCGCTTGCCAGAGAAACGAGTCTTGGTGAGTCCCAGCGATCCGGAGGCGCCCATCAGCAAAGACAAAGAGAAGGTTTTTGGCCCGCTCTACAACACTCAGTACATGGTCGAGCCCCAGACGCATCTGATTCTCGCCTTCGGAGTGTTCGCGCAAGCAAGCGACGTGGGAACGATCGAGTGCATGATCGATCGCACGCGAAGCAGCATCGGCGCGTCGTTACAGATCGTTCATGCCGACGCCGCCTATGCCTCGATTCTCGACATCAAAGTCTGCATCGAGAACAGCATCGATTTGATGGCGCCGGTGCACGAGAACGGCCGCAGCGAGCAAAAGAAGAAAGCCACGGAAGGGAAGCGTCAAATCTCGAAAGACCGCTTCACTTTCGAACCGGAACGGAACGCCTACGAGTGTCCCGAAGGACATTTCCTGGACTACCAGGATCGCAGTTATCGCCAGCGGCGCGACGGCGAGCGATTGCTAGAGTTTCGCTTTCGCCTTACGCCCGAAATCTGCCAAGCCTGTCCATTGGCGGCCCAGTGCCTTCAACCTGGCGCCAAGTGCCGCACGATCAAACGACTTGAGGGGCAGGAACTGCTCGACGCGCAACGGACTAAGATGACGCCGGAGACCGCATCGAAGAGCCGCCGGATACGCTCGCAGACCGTCGAGCGAGCGTTCGCCGACGTGAAGGAACACCGCAAGTTGCGGCGACTTCATGGCCGCGGCCTAGCGCGAGCGAAAGCGGAAATCGGCCTCAACGTCCTTGCCCAAAACGCCCTCACCCTCTTTCGCGTCCGCGCAACACAGCTAAACCCCGCTGCGCAAACAACTTAAAAGCCGGACGATCTCTTCGGCGGGGAGGGCCGGGAGGGGGCGGACGCTCAGAACAATGAGCTCGGACTTTGGAATTTGAACGGTGGGCTTTAGCCCACGTGAGTGAATGGGCTAAAGCCCGCTCTATGCCGCGCGTTACCGATAAACTTCCAGTCCCACCAATCCGCCGTTGTAAACAGGGTTGCCGCTGGCGTTGGGGCCGTCGAACTGCTCCGTTGCGACGGCTAGTCCTTCAAATAGCATCAATTGA
>DASQLH010000036.1:0-2534 GCA_035630155.1 Chthoniobacterales bacterium | reverse complement strand
TGAAGGTCCAGGTTCTCATGCAGTTTCAATTGTCTCCTTGTTAGAAGCTATAGGTGCCATCGAACGCGATGCGATTTTGCCGGTAATCGCGCAGCGGCTGATCCGAATCTTTCTGGGTGTATTGATAACGAAGTCCCAGCGTGACGTGGGGCGTAAGTTGATAGCCGAGGGTGATCGCGCCGCCATAGCGGTGGATGTGCTCGGCGACAAACGGATTGAAAATCGGAAGTCCCGGCGCGGGCGCGAAGAGGGGGCCACTGCCGCCGGAGTCGTCCGCGTCTTCGTAAAAGAGTTCAGTCGAAAGCAGCGTCTTATAAAAGATGTTCCAGTTCGCGGTGTGCCGGATGTAATTGAGCTGCACGTAGTTTGAATTCACGCCGAGCTGCGTTTCGTGGCCGACGGCGATGTTATGCGTGAGCTGTTCGTTGATCCGATGAGAAAGGAGCGCGTTCGCGTAAAAATCCTCGAGACTGTTCGGATCGTTCACCAAACCGCCGTTGTCGAAATCGATCCATTGGTAGCCCCCGGCCACGCGCAATTTCAGGTTGTTCGTCACCTGTGTTTCAAGAAAGGCGCCGGCGCTGTAGGAGTTGGAATCGTTCAGGACGTTCATGTCGTAATACGTCGTGACGAACGAGCCTTCCAGACCCACCGTCATCGTGGAGCTGGGAGTAAAACCGATCGATCCCGAGAAAATATCGGCGTTGCGGTCGAGATACTCGAAGGCGTCATTCGTCGCGATAAAGGTGTAATGATCGTAACCCAGGGTCACGACCGCCTGGTTCAAGTCCCAGAGCACGGAGACGCCGATCAAATTCTGGAAGCGGCCGTAATCGGCTACATTGCTCAAGGAGACTTCCGAGATGGGATCTTGTTCGAGCGAGAAACGATCATGGATGTTGATCCGGAAATCGCCGACAAAAATGTCGAAGGCGAGCTGCGAGCCCGGCGCGATGAGCACGCCGCTGGTGTTGTAATCCGAGTTGTCCATGTAGAACGCGTAGCCGATGCCGATATCGAATTTCAGCGTGTTGAGCTGCGTGATCGGCCAGAGAGCATTCAAGTTCACCTGAGGTCGCAGGATCCAGTCGCTCTGCGACTCGGTGGTCAACGTGATCGGACCGGTGGAGGTGAGGAAGGTAAACGAACCGTCCTCGGCGAGGTTGACGTTATCGTTGTATTCGAATCCCATCGTCGCGCTGAAGCGGAACTTGATCGCGCCGAGCTGGAGATTGTACGGAATTTTGTCGATGGACTGGCGGCGCGCTTCCGCGGCCGCTTCGCCGGCGAGGGAGGGGCGAATGGCATCCTGGGCGCGCGTGACCGGGGCGGCGCCGAGCACCGCAACGAGGGTCGCGAGGCTGAGCCTACGGACGATGGAAGAAAGTGGAGATGCTTGACTCATGTGGGTGTCAGTCCGGTGAAGGTTAGCAGATGTGATACCAAAACGTTGAGGGCAGCCAGAGGCCTCCTCATCGCCTCGCGCAAATTCGGCGGAGGCGGTTTTGGGATTCGATATTTGTTGTTTCAATAGGTTAGGCGATTAACGCGCGATTCTTCTACCGAGAGAACTGCCGCACAGCAAGGAAAATCGCCCAGCCTTGTCCCGGCGAGAGCGGTTCCCACGCTCGATCCCCTCCGTTTTACCAGATTGGGGTAATAAACCGTCGGTTCGCAGCCGTTTGTAAAAATTCCCAATGGTTGGCGCATTCCTAGCTTTTGGGATTGCCCACGAATATGAGTTGGCTCCGTCCCCTAAAAGTCCTCGGTCTCCTTGGCGCATCCGTTTTTGTCTATTTGACAATCGCCGCCGAGCCGGTTTTCGCTGGCGAAACAACAGCGGACTTCGACGTAAGCAATCCCGCGAAGAACCTGGCGAGAATGAATTGCGGCGCGACCATCGGTCTGGTGGGCGCTGATGGCCGGGTGGTCGTGGCCCCCAGCCCTACGGACACCAATTCCAGCGTCACTGCGCTCATTTTGGAAGACGACACGCTTAGCTATCCGCTCCAGGAAGGAGAAACCAGCTTCATCCTCACCTTACCCCGGGTGTCGCTCCTCGACCGGTTCACTTTCGTAAACGAACACGCCGCCGCCGAGGGCGAAATGAAAATGTACGTCTCCAATTACCGCCTGGCCGCCGACAGTCCGAAATGGGCCGAAGTCAACGGCGGCACCCGCTTCACCAGCAAGCGGCTGGTCAATCTCTCCCTGCTCGGAGTCGAAGCGCGTTACGTGAAACTCTCCTTCCGCGTGGCAAAAGCAGGGCGCATCGCGGCACTCGGTGTTTACGGCGCTCAATCGCTCCAGAAGTTCGGGGCACGCCAGAACAGCGTCGTCCGCGTCCGCAATGTCGCGGCCACGCGACGGCTCGAGGACATGCTGAATTTTAACTTCGCCAATCTTTACGCGAAAGCCCGGATCGTTTTCGTCAGCTCGGGCGCACCAGAATTCGCCCAGCGGATGATCGATGACGATGTTATCACTTCCTTTCAATTCGCCCCCGCCGACCCGCACCCCACCGTGATCGTGGA
>DASQLH010000035.1:0-7180 GCA_035630155.1 Chthoniobacterales bacterium | reverse complement strand
CGTCACGGTCGCCTTTGGCCGGCCGCTGCCGCCGGATGAAGCTGACATTGCGACCGTCCGCGAGGAACTATTGAAGCTGGGGGAATTGTGCTACAGCCAGCGCCCGGCCTTGCGCGGCCATCTGGCGCGCACCTGCCTGCGGGGACTAAAACGGAAGCCGTTCGGCCTCGCCCTGACCGATGGACTCGATGGCGGGACGCTGTCGCGGAGCAAACTGCTCGGCGTCGGGCTCGCTCTCAGCCGGCATCTCCGGCGCACTTGTCCCGAGCCGCGGATTGGAATTGTGCTGCCCCCCGGCAAAGGCGGTGTGGTCGCAAATCTCGCGGTGACTCTCGCCGGCAAAGTTCCGGTAAACCTGAACTTCACCACGCCGCGCGACTCGATTGAGTCGGCCAAGGAACAGGCGGGCTTGAAGACGATCATTACCGCGCGCGCGATGGCTAAACGGCTGGAGGAGTTTCCGTGGACGCCGCAGGTCATTCATTTGGATGAAGCGCTTCCTCCGATGAAGCGCGCCATTCTCGGCTGGTGGATCATGGGAGTCATCTTCCCGTCGAGTCTTCTGGCGCGGCTGCTGAAGTTGCCCCGGATTGGAGATCACGCTGAAGCCATCCTGCTTTTCACGAGCGGAAGTTCCGGCAAACCGAAGGGCGTCGTCCTGAGTCACCGCAACATCCTCGGCAACGTCTCGCAGTTCGCCGCCATGCTCGATGCGGAACCGAATGATGTTCTCCTCGCGTCGCTTCCCTTCTTTCACAGCTTCGGCTGCACCGTGACGCTCTGGTATCCGCTCATCGAAGGCGTGAGGACCATCACTTATCCAAGCCCGCTGGAAGCCGCAAAAATCGCAAAGCTCGTGGAGCAGCACGCAATCACGTTAATGCTGGCAACCCCGACGTTTCTCCGTGCCTATTTGCGAAAAGCCGAGCCGGCGCAGTTGCGCAGCGTCCGCCTGCTCATCACGGGGGCGGAGAAATTGTCTGATGAATTGGTCAAGGCTTTCGGCGACCGCTTCGGGAAAGAGGTGATGCAAGGCTACGGGCTGACCGAGACGTCGCCGGTCACGAGCACCAACTTGCCGGACCTGAAGCCGTCCAAAGCGGTGCCAAACGTGCAGCCCTCCCATCGGCTTGGCTCGACCGGAAAGATGCTTCCCGGCATCGCTGCCGAGATCCGCGACCCGGAGACCGGCGAGAAGAAGACGCTGCACGAAACCGGAATGCTCTGGCTGCGCGGACCAAATATTTTCGAGGGCTACCTGAACGCGCCCGAGAAGACGGCGGAAGTGTTGGAGGACGGCTGGCTCAAGACAGGCGACATTGGCCGTTTCGATGAAGATGGCTTCCTTTTCATTGAAGGGCGCCTATCGCGTTTTTCCAAGATCGGCGGCGAGATGGTTCCGCACGAAACCATCGAGCAACAGATTATCGCCGCGCTGACCACGGAGGAACATTCGGAGCGCTTCATCGCCATCATGGGTGTCGCGGATCCTGCAAAAGGTGAAGCGCTGGTCTTGCTCAGCACCATCGAGATCGACTTGCCGGCGCTTCGCGCGAAGCTGGCGAACGCGGGTGTCCCGAATTTGTGGATCCCAAAAACGGTCCGGCGGGTGGAGGCCATTCCAGTTCTCGCCTCAGGCAAACTCGATCTGGCCGGCTGCAAGAAGCTCGCGGAGCAAGTGGACCAATGATGGTAGGGACGGCGCGCTGCGCCGTCCGCATTCGGAAATCATCTCGCGCTCAGACTCGGACGCCGCAGCGCGGCGTCCCTACCATCAATCGGAAAGCCGCCGGCGCACGAGCACGGAGGCAACGAAGGATTGCACGATTTCGCCGCGTTGATTTGTCGTCACGTTCCGGATCCGGATAACGCCGCGGTCTGGTTTTGACTGGGAGGGACGCACGTCGAGGATCTCGGTCTCGAGGCGCAGGGTATCGCCAGGTTTCACCGGTCGCGGCCAGCGCAGTTCATCCACGCCCAACCCGACAGAACCGCCTGCCGGACGCAGTTCGCCGGTCACGAATAATCTCATGCTCATCGCCGCTGTGTGCCAGCCGCTCGCGACTAACTCTTTGAACACACTCTGCTCTGCCGCCGCGGGATCGAGATGAAATGGTTGCGGATCGAAGTCGCGAGCGAAGGCGACGATGCTTTCCGCCGTCACTTCAATCCTGTCCGAACCAAACCGATCGCCGACGTGCAGATCTTCGAGATATTCTTCGTTCACGGTTTCCGCAGTCGTAGCACAGCGCAGTGAGGTTGGCAGGTTCTTCTGACGACAAGACACCCTCATCCTAACCTTCTCCCAATGGGAGAAGGAACTGACTTAACCTTTCAACGCTATCGTGAATCGTTTTCGGCTTCGGAAGATGAACTCCCTCTACCATTGGGAGAGGGCTGGGGTGAGGGCAAATGAATACGGAGCATGTCCTCCGCGTTGCACTACGGCGCGTTGACACAATCGCCTGCGGCGGTATTGAATTTGTCGCTAATGCCAGGGTAGCTCAGCGGTAGAGCAGGGGACTCATAAGCCCTTGGTCGGGAGTTCGATTCTCCCCTCTGGCAGTCCCCTCTCCCAGGCGATTCAGCGCCGGAGGCGCGGCGGATTAGAGCCCGGAGTGAGCGCAGCGAGCTCCGGGACAATTGCTCGAGCGATCCGAACCCCGCAGGGGTGACGGACGATTGTGTGGCCTCTCTGAATGCCCGCCATTCCGTCGCCCCTATTCAGGGGCTCTTGTCTTGCTGGGGACAAAACCCGGAGTTCCGCTTCGCTGCACTCCGGGCTCCAATCCGAACGCCCCTCCGGGGCTGACTGAAAAATCCCGCGCTCGCCCTGTATCTCTTGCTGCAGTAGAGCAGCCCCGAAAGCTTTCGGGGGTTGGTCGAGAGTTCGATTCCCCCACTGGCAGTCCCCTCTCCCAGGCGATTCAGCGCCGGAGGCGCGGCGGATTAGAGCCCGGAGTGAGCGCAGCGAGCTCCGGGACAATTGATCGAGCGATCCGAACCCCGCGAGGGGTGACGGAAGATTGTGTGGCCTTCTGAATACGTTCGGCATTCCGCCGCCCTTTTCAGGGGCTTTCGTCTTGTTGGGCGCGAATCCCGGAGTTCCGCTTCGCTGCACTCCGGGCTCCAGTCCGAACGCCCCTCCGGGGCTGGACGATCGACTCCGCTCCCGAAACCTAGAGCGAAAGGCCGAAGCGATTTTTGAATCACTGTTTTTTCTTTTCCAGAAAGGGCTGGAGTAGCTTCTCGCCGCCGCGGATGGCGGCCATGAAACAGACGCCGTTCCGCTGCTGGACGACGCCAGTCCAGCCTTCGTTCTCGACAAAACGCCAGTCGGAAAAATCTTCGACGCGCCCAGTCTTGGGATTGGCTTCAGCCGGAAACATGAAGAATTGCATCCGTTTTTCGGCGAGCCAGATCTGGGCGACCTGATGGACGTCCTCGTGATCGAACACGCGCGTTCCCAGGGTTTTGAACTCGGCGAACTCCGGGGGCACATCGTAATGCTCGAGCCGATGTTTCAGGTAGAAAAGATCGCTCAAGGCGCCCGCGTCGGTCTTTAAAGGGTCGAGCATGACCGAGCGCGTCGAGCTGGCGACGGAGAGGAGTTTTCGCGCCTTGGTCGCGCCGGGGAAATCGCGCAAATGCTGGTGGACGCGGTAGGCGAAGATGCCGCCGATGACCAGGAGCGCCAGGCCGATGGCGACGATTGCAGGATTCAGCAGGATTTTTTTCCACGGGCGCCGGACCATCGGGATGAGGTTTTCGTTGACGAACCATTCGGCGACCTGCGCATCCACCGGGATCTCGTGGACGAGCTTCGCCACCGCGGCGTCGAACGCCTGTTGCTGGGCGAACACGGCCCCTTTCTTCCCGTGCCGGGCGCGCTGGATCGCGACGCGCATCGCGCGATCGATGCCGGGCTTTTCCGTGATAGGCGCGATAGCGACCAGAACGTCAGACTTGTCGGGCATCGAAAGCTTCCCCTTCGTAATACGGCGTAGTGGCGTCCAGCCACGCCTGGAACTGGCGGCGCCCGCTGAAGATCAACGTCGAAAATTCGCCGACTTTTAATTCCAGGAGGGAAAGAATTTCGGCCAGGCTGAATTCATCGAGATAGAAAAGAGCGAGGGCGCTGCGTTGCGGCTCGGGTGCGGCGGAAATCCAGACGCCAAGTTGATCGGGAGTGAGCTGTTCGATCTGCGCCGGGGCGGAGGGGGAAATATCAGCTTCCTCCATCATCCCCTCTTCGGCTTGCAGCCCTTGTTCACCCAGCGCGAGGCAACGCCACCGCGCATCGCGAAAAAACCAGAGGCGATCGGGCGCCGGCTCATCCCGCGCGGCACGCTCGGCAGCCTCTCGCACGGTGTCTTGAAACGCGGCCTGCGCCTTGGCCGGATCGCCTGTCATCAGGAAACAAAAGCGATAAAGCTGCGGGAGATTTTTGGTGGTAACAGGCACGTCGTGGAATTTTCTAGGCGCGAAATTTACTCATGTCACAGCGTCGCCACAAGTATTGGAGCCGGCACTCCCCCGTGCCGGTTGGACGGCGCATCGCTTCCCCTCAACGGCCTGAGGGCAGGCCGTCTCCAGCTCCAGCCAGCCGTCTTGCTGCTTCCTCGGCGTTTTCACGGCTGTTAAAGGCGGAGATGCGAAAATATCCTTCACCGCACGAGCCGAAACCGCTTCCCGGCGTGATGACGACATTCAATTTCTCGAGCATCCGGTCGAACATCTGCCAGCTCGTCACGCCGGGGGGCGTCTCGACCCAGATGTAGGGGGCATTCACCCCGCCGTAAACGCGCAGGCCGGCGCGCTCGGCGGCCTCGCGCAGAATGCGGGCATTCCCCATGTAGTGATCGATAAGGGCGCGCACCTGCTCCTTACCCTCGGGCGTGTAGATCGCCTCCGCGCCGCGTTGCACGGGATAGCTGACGCTGTTTGCTTTTGTGCTCCAACGCCGATGCCAGAGCGAGTGGAGAGGCAGTTGGCGCCCGTCGCTCGTGCGCGCGAGGACCGTCTTCGGCATGACGGTAAATCCACAGCGCACACCGGTGAATCCTCCGTTCTTGGAAAAGCTGCGGAACTCGACCGCGCATTCGCGCGCGCCCGGGATCTCGTAAATGGAATGCGGAACTTGCGGATCGCTGATGTATGCCTCGTAGGCCGCGTCGAAGAGAATGATCGCTTCGTGTTCGCGGGCGTAATCGACCCAGCTCTGGAGTTGCTCGCACGACGCCACGGCGCCGGTCGGATTATTCGGGAAGCAGAGGTAGATGATATCGACCGGCTCCGCCGGCAGCTCGGGCACAAACTGATTCTCCGCGCGGCAGGGCAAATAGGTGATCCCCTCGTAGCGCCCCGATTCCCCCGCGCCGCCGGTATGGCCGGCCATGACATTCGTATCGACGTAAACCGGATACACCGGATCGGTGATCGCGATCCGGTTTCGGTCGCCCAAAACATCGAGGATATAGCCGCAATCCGATTTTGATCCTTCCGAGACGAAGATTTCGTCCGGCGCCATCTCGATGCCGCGATCGCGATAATCCTGCTGCGCTATTTTCTCACGAAACGATTCGAGACCCTGCTCGTGTCCGTAGCCACGGAAAGTCTCGCGCACGCTCAGCTCATCGACCGCGTGATGCATGGCGGCGATGACCGCCGGCGGCAACGGCTCCGTCACGTCCCCGATGCCGCAGCGGATCAGGCGCTGGGCCGCGTCGGGATTGGCCGCGCAAAACTCGCGCACGCGGCGGGCGATCTCGGGAAAGAGATAGCCGGCCTGAAGCTTGAGATAGTTGTCGTTCAGGTACGCCATTGGGTAGGGACGGCGCGCTGCGCCGTCCGCGGACGCCGCAGCGCGGCGTCCCTACCATTGAAACCGCTCAGTAGTTCTTCCCGACCTCGTCCCAGTTCACCACGTTCCACCAAGCCTTGATGTAATCGGGCCGGCGGTTCTGATAGTTGAGATAATAAGCATGCTCCCAGACATCCACGCCGAGCAACGGCGTGTTGCCGTCCATGAGCGGGCTGTCCTGGTTCGGTGTCGACATCACTTCGAGCTTCCCGTCTTTATTCTTAATGAGCCAGGCCCAGCCGCTGCCGAAACGTCCGGCGCCCGCCGCCGCGAATTTTTCCTTGAAGGCATCGAAGCCGCCGAAGGTGGACTTGATGTCGTCGCCTAATTTACCGGAGGGCTCGCCCCCGGCGTTCGGCCCCATGATTTTCCAAAAGAACGAATGGTTCGCGTGGCCGCCGCCGTTGTTTCGCACGACGTTGCGGATGTCTTCGGGTACGGAGTTGAGGTCCTTGATCAAATCCTCGACCGATTTCGAGGCGAGGTCGGGTTTGTCCTTGAGCGCGTTGTTAACGTTGGTGATGTAGGTTTGGTGATGCTTCGTGTGATGGATCTCCATCGTCCGCGCGTCGATGTGCGGCTCGAGAGCGTCGTAGGCGTAAGGGAGTTTTGGTAATTCGTAAGCCATAATGGCGACTGTCCCGCCGGGAAGGCAGCGCGTCAACGTTGTAGCTGCCGCCGTCACTGGCGGCAGGAGAAAAATCGGCGCGGCTCCCCCTGCCGCCAGTGACGGCGGCAGCTACAACGTGACGGCGGCAGCTACAACAAAATGTTTAAACGAGATGTCGCTGCTCGCCGACGCGGTAGGCCTCGGCGAACCATGCCGCGACTTCGTCATCGATCTCATCCACGCTCTCGAATCGAAAGGCGTGAAGATGATTTCGAGGAGAAAAAGTTTCGATGCGCCGGAAACGCGGATTCTCCAGGCGCCGCGCCAGGACGACGTGGCCGTCAACCCAACTCCGCCGGATGACAAACGCCGCGAAACTCATGCGAACCTGAAAGGCGATTCGCGTCTTCTCGGGCAAGACGGTGACAGGACCATTCTTCTTCGCGACGGCAAGCAGCTTGTCGAAGATCGCGCGCACCGTTTTCGGTTTGCCGGCGAAATGCGAGGCAAGCGTATAACGCCCGCACGCGTGCGATTGATTCCGATTCGCAAATTGCCGTTGGCACTCCGGGCAGCGCCATAGGGAGTGATGTTTCATGGCTGTCCTGCGATTGTAGCACAGGCATCTTGCCTGTGGGGCAGACAGGCATCTTGCCTGTTCAATTCCAAATCCAGATTATAGCAGGCGAGACGCCTGCAGTCCCCAC
>DASQLH010000034.1:0-7214 GCA_035630155.1 Chthoniobacterales bacterium | reverse complement strand
AGAGGAGGCCGTCCTCGATCAGGACATCGGCGATGCGTTCCGCGAAAGATTTGCTTCTCATCTTATCTCGCGGTTAGGCCCGGCTTTCCAGCCGGTAGGCATCCTGCAAAGCTTTGATGATCGCGCCTGGGCGGGCCAGGTACCACGTCACAGTGTAATCGAGCGATTGCTGCACCGCCTCACGTCCGGCCGCGTCGAACGGATTGCAGCATGCCACCATGATGGTGCGGCTGATCAGGTCGAACGGCAGAAACAACCGTCCAAGCGTCAAGCTGTCCGGCAACATTCGGGGGATCTGCCGGTCCACGTCGTAATATTCCACCGGCACATAAGCGAACTTCGTCCGGTCGATTAATTGCGAGAGGGCGGCGTCGAGCTTCTCGGTTTCCTGCCGGCAAACCTTGTCCAGTAACGAAGCCCCTAGCGCCTGCCCGGTCAGGTCCTTGTTCAGCTTCTTGACCGTCTCGACGGCCTTCTCCACCTCGTCTTCGCTAAAGAGTTGCTGCATCACCAAAAACTTGGCCAAGTGATCGTCTCCGCGATCACTCATGTTCTGCCCGTGCCGGGCGTGCTGCAGGTCCATCAGCCCACCGTCCTGCGTCCCATTATGCGTAAGGCCGTTCGCTCCGTTCGTGCTCGTCTGCGCGATAAGCCCGTTCTTGGAACCCGAGGTCGCGATCGTGTGCCCGGCCGCTTGCAACCGCGTCTCGATATCGCCCAGCATGGCGAGGATCTCCGGCGCGTTCGGTTCCTTGAGGAGAATCACCTCGCATTCCTGCATCGCGAGCGTGTAGGAACCGACGTTAAAATAGGCCTCGGCCAGGCGGCGCGAAGTCTTCAGCGAATCGTCATTCCGCCCGACTTTTGCGTAGGCTTCCTTGAGGATTTCGAGCGATTGGTAATCGTCTGGCTGTGTTTGAAGAATGACCTCAAACATCTCGATCGTCTGAACGATCTGACTATGCTCCTCCTCCGATAACGTGTGTTCCAGCACAACGGCCCCATAAAAGCTAGAAGCATGCCCCCATTTGCGGGGCTGATCCGCAAATTTCCTCAGATTTGCAAATTTCTCATGTCTGCTCTGGGATCCCGATCTGAGCGCGGATCGCGCGGATGGGCGAGGATTCTAACCCTGTCTCCCGCGCGACCTTGCATCGGTTAACCTCGAAAAGATCGCGCAGGATCAATCGATGCAGTCGCCCCACATCCGCAACTCTCTTTCCGCTCCCTAGACTTCGCGCTTTTCTCGACTCCGATTTTCCATTATCCTGTCGGTCGTGACTGCCCCCAGGACACGCTCGCGCGCTTTTACCCTGATCGAGCTCATGGTCGTGATCGGGATTATCGTCCTCTTGATGGTCCTGCTTGCCCCCTCTGTTACGAGTCTTAAGGGCGCCGGCGACATATCGAATACCGCCTACACGATTAAAGGTTTGCTGGAGCAGGCTCGCGCTCACGCCCTCGTGAACAACACCTACACGTGGGTTGGATTTTTCGAAGAAAACGGAGCCGTTCCGTCGACCAACCCGCCTACGATGGGCACGGGCCGAGTCATCATTTCAACGGTCGCGTCGAAGGACGGGACGATCGTCTATCAACAGCCCGTGGTGAATCCCTCGATGCCGATGGATCCGGGCAAGTTGGTTCAGGTGAGCAAGCTCATTAAGCTCGACTACGTTCATCTCCGTACTTTTCCAAACGGGACAGGCACCGGCGCCGACAGCTTTCCGACCCGGCCACCCATACCCGGGGTTGCGCCGGATAATGCCAAGATTGGGGACACGAGCCCGCCCGCGTCCTTACGGCCGTTCCAATACCCCGTGGGCAATTCTTCGACCGCGGCTCAATATACCTTCGGCAAGCTGATTGAATTTAGCCCGCGCGGTGAATGTCGCGTTAACAACAACAACTTCACAATCAGAACCCTCCTCGAGGTCACGTTCCAACCAGTGCGAGGGACGGTTTTTGACTCCAACAAATCGCACGCCGTTCAAGTCAGTGGCTTCGGCGGAAACATCAAACTTTATCAGCCGTGAAGCGCCGTGGTAACTGGCGGGATTCCTTTTCGCTCGTTGAGCTGACGCTGGCCTTAGGCATCGCCGCGGTTTGCCTGATATCGGTGTTCGGCCTGCTGCCTGTCGGCTTAAAATCGAATCACAACGCCATCTCACAAAGTGCGTCGGCTTCAATCATTGCCGCCGTCGTAGCGGATATGCGCGCGACTCCAAAAGCTGCGACGACCTCGACGCAATACGCAGTCTCTTTTGGAACCGCAAAAACAATCTACTTCGATAACGAGGGAGCGATTGCGGCCTCGTTCGGCCCCACCTCAAGGTATCGACTGGATATCGAGTTCCCTCCCAATCCAACGGCGGGCGCAGCCACATTCGCTTACCTGAAAGTCACCTGGCCAGCCGCCGCTTCCCACGCTTCGGCAACAGGAGCGAGCGAAGTATTCGTGGCTTTTGACCGGAATTAAATCTCTCCATGCGGCACTTCATTCGCGCTTTTACCCTCGTTGAAATCTTGATTGCGATTTCCCTGCTCGGGATTTTAACCCTCCTCCTCAGCCGGCTCTTTAATAGCGCAGCCATTACAACTTCGATGAGCGGCAAGCGTATGGAAAGCGAGGGACAAATCAGACCGTTACTCGACCGGATGGCGATAGATTTCGCCCAAATGGCGAAGAGGGCAGACCTGGACTTCTATGGCAAGGGCACCGCCGACGGCGGCGCGATGACCGGCAACGACCGGATCGCCTTTTTCAGCATGGTCCCGGGGGATTATCCTTCCACAGGCTCGGAAAGTCCCTTTTCCGTTATCGCATACAAGGTCAATTCCAGTCTCGCGGCGGCAAATGCAGCGGTCTACACGCGGTTCCAGCGCATGGCGAGAGGGCTGGTGATGAACGGCGACTCCTCCGCTATCAACGATGGTCCCATTGCCTTTGCTCCGGTGAATATTTCGACGGTGTGGACAAGCGTGACCAGCAACGCGACCACCGACTCGAAATATGAGATCGCGGGCCCACAGGTATTTCGATTTGAATATTATTACCTGCTTACCAATGGCACTTTTTCGACCACGCCGTGGGATCCATCGCTGGCAGGCCACGCCAGTCCCGCTGGGATGCGCGACGTCGCAGCAGTGGTTGCAGCCATGGCGACTCTTGACTCGAGGAGTCGGGTATTGCTCACGAATCCGCAGGTGGCGACGATTTCGGGAACCTTAATTGACTACGCGCCGGGGAGTGGGCCGGGTTGGTTACTGACTCAATGGCAGAATGCGTTGAACACCCCCACGAACGCCTCGGTTCAAGCATTGCCCCGCTCGATTATCGCGGGCATTCGTCTTTACGAACGTCACTTCTATTTAGCGCCTACTCCGCAGTGACCAGGTCTCCGAGATTTGCGCCGCCCAAAGGCCGGAATTCAGATCAAAAAGGGGCCGCACTGGTCATAGTGTTGGCGTTTGTCGTGCTCCTCACGACTTTGGTCGTCGCTTATCTCTCGCGCACGACGACCGACCGCGCGCTCGCCCGGTCAAGTTTCGATAATACATCCGCCGATTTGCTTGCTCGGAGCGCTCTGGATATCATCATCGCCGACTTCAAAAAGGAAATGACCGACGGCGGAACGCCACCGAGTCCCAGCACGAATATCGTACCGCAGCGCAGCGGCAGTTTTGGAGACGTCCCTAATTTAATCCGGCGAAGTCATCGCTCCGATGTCCCTCCTCCACCCGCGGTCGCAAGCTTTGCCTCTGCGGTCAATTCAACCGACGACGCTTCCTTAAATGGACGGGCGATTTCCGCTGCCCGATGGAACAAACATTATTTGATCCCTCGCCGAGCCCCCGCCATCGGCGAGACCGCCACAACGGTCTACACCGATCCGATAGCCGGCTTCATCCCGCCCGATTGGGTCTTCGTGACCAATCTCGGACCAACGGTCTTAACAGCCCCGAACCCTGCGGTAATTGGGCGATATGCGTATGCCGTTTACGACGAAGGAGGACTATTGGATTTGAATGTGGCGGGGTTTCCATCCGCGAATTCAACAGACGCCGGATACCTGCGCACTATTGGCCGAAAGGGCGTTTTGGCGTTCGCCGACCTCACCGCGACGGGTCTTTCCTTTGACGCTGTCGACAACTTGATTGGCTGGAGAAACTACTATAATGCCAATCCGGCAGGGTCCTATTCTGCCTTCACGTTTGCGGCCAACCCGACCGAGTTCATTCGATATTTTCTTGAGACTGGCGGCCCCGCGGGCGCAGACCGAAACCGTAATTTCGGCGTTGTGACAACGCCAGCCGGCTACAGCTCCGCCAATCCGCGCACTGACCAGGCGATAATAAATCGCACTGAACTCCTCGCCCTGCGCAAAAGTTTGACGTTCGCCCAGGACGCGATGCAATACCTTGGAACGTTTTCGCGCGAAACTAATCGTCCAACCTGGGGCACCTCCGGAACAGTGTTAGCCGGAAGATTTCCACTCAGTCGATTCGATCTTTTCACCACGACGCCACCGCCGGCCGCGAATACCTCGGGCATTCAAGCGTTGTTTGGCTTGATCTATGTTCCTTCCGCCGGTTCCGTGGCTGAGCACTGGCGGTACGTCGGTAAGATCGGTAGCGCTCTCTTATCCGGAATCCCCGCCGTATCAGGAAGCAATCAAGACCCCGATTTGTTCCCTTTGCTTCAGTATGCCCTGCCAACCGCCACGATTGGCGAAATCCTTTCGATTGGCGCGTCATTGATCGACCAATGTGACGGCAATGACGAAACCACGTGGATCGAGTTCGCAGCGCCCGATCCTTCGTCCCCTCCGCTAAAGGCGTTCGGGATCGACAGAGCTGCTTCAACTGAAGCGGACGCACCGTCTCGTCCCGCAACGGTTTTGGTTTTGAATCGAGCTTTCCGGAACGTTGGCGAGTTGAGTTATGCATATCGGAATGGTTCAACGAGCCTGGACTTCCGATCGACCACTTCCACGGACGCCCCCTTGCTTGATCTCTTCACATACAACACAGCCAATCCGAGACTGGGCACGGTTAGCCTAAACACTCGAAACTCTGGCGTGCTGGCTGCCGTCCTGAGGGGTGCTGTGTCACAGGACAGTACGTCGAGCGCGGCCGTTGTGAGCTTCGTCACGCAAACGGCCGCAACAAATGCAGCAAATAGTATTGTGTCAGACCCTGTTCTGGGGACCGCCGCCAATCCAGCGATCGGACGCGCCGCAGTGGCGCGACTCGCGGCGGCGGGCGGTTCACGAGCCGGAGCGACCGAAGAAGAGCAAGAATCAATCGCACGAGCGCTCGCCGAAGTCGGTCAAACCCGAACATGGGGACTGATGATTGATCTGGTCGCGCAGAGCGGAAGATATCCGCCGAACGCGACTTCGGCGGCAGATCTGCCAAGATTCGTCGTGCACGCCGAAAAGCGCTACTGGCTCCACATCGCTCTCGATCGCTTTACCCGCCAGGTAATTGATCAGCAGCTCGAAGCTGTCTACGAATAACCAAGGACCTTGCCCAACCGTTGAAAACACTCGCTTTCAAAGACGAATCTTCGTTTAATGATGGTGGCTGCCCTTCCGGACTTACATGAATCTAATACGGCTAATCTTGGTTTGCGGTGTTGCAGCGGTCCTTGGTTCCAGTTGCGGGAGGAAATCGGAAAAAACCGAGCAGTCGCGCTGGACTGTGACAGTCGGCGAACAAAGTCGTGAGCAGCTCTTCGAGCGCTTGAGGAAGATATCCCTCTCCGAGCAAAATGAGGATGAAAGTTTCATCCTCCTCGTCAAAGACTCTCCTGACTTCAAAATCAGTCCAACAAAGGAAGATCTCGATCTGATTGTGGTCAGCGCCGACGAGCTAAAGTTGCCGGTTTCTCGCTGGAACCTGCGGATTCCATTCGACGAGTTCACGGCCAAAGTCACGGAGGCTGGATACAAACTGTGCCCACATGACGCCGTTGCTTTGCTCATGCTCGCGATTCGCGGACATGAGCCTTTGGAGTTTACCTACGTCGCGATGGAGCCGATTATGGGCATGCGAGAGAAGGTGCCGGAGAGGCGGCCTTTGGTTCCAGTAGTCTTCACCTACCTAGGCGTGCCTTACATCGTCATGCGACCGCTTGATCTGGTGGACGTCGCCCCCCGTCGCTACGTCCTGGTCAAGCCTCGCAAGGTCTGATCCGGTAAAGGCGTTCAGTTGAATTGCCGAAACCGGCGCCGAGATCTCAGCTCGATTGCGTTTGGAGGAGCTTGATGGCGTCGCGCAGCTCGGCGGCGCGCTCGTAGAGCTCGCTGGCGATGGCGACTTCCATCTCGCGCTGCATGATCTCCAGCTTCGAGAGCGGGCGCTTCGAGCTGACTTCTTCCAGCCATTCCTCGAGGAAAGCGAGCTCGGAGCTCTTGGTGGCCAGTTCCGGGAAGCTCGATTG
The DNA here is from genome assembly GCA_035630155.1 of Chthoniobacterales bacterium. Lineage (GTDB taxonomy): Bacteria > Verrucomicrobiota > Verrucomicrobiia > Chthoniobacterales > UBA10450 > AV80. Next base: position 766 of record DASQLH010000034.1, on the reverse strand, counting down.
CTGGAAGAATTCCTGGATGGCATCGCGGCCCCGTTCGATCTCGCGCATCGCTTCGGCAAACTTGCCGTCTCCGAGGAAGATCGAGGCTTTGGCGCGCGTGTTCATCATGAGCACGTAAGGCCGGAACTGCTGGAAGCTCCAAATCATCTCGTCGCGGTCGGCGTGCTCGGCGACGAAAGCGAAGAGGTCGAGATTGCGCTGGGTGTCGCGGATGACCCCGGGAAAGTCGTTGATCTGAAAGAGGCTGAGATACCGGTGGTAATACTGGATGCCTTCCTGCTGGAGGTCGTTGCATTGCTCGGCGCTCAGCTCGTAGTTCTCGCCGCGCGCTTCGGCGCGCTCCGCCCGGCGCTGATGGTAAACCAAAAGCGACTCGCAATTGTGCGGGCGCTGTCCATCGGGCCGGCCGGCGACTTCCATTTGGAGAACGCCAAGGTCGATCCGGAGCTGCAATTTCTCTCGCCCGTCCAACCCGATAATCTTGCGCACTTTGATCGCGCCGGTTTCATGCGGCCAATCCTTGAGCAACGAATTGAGATCAAGACTCATGATGTGAATAACGTTCGGAACTCCGCCTCTCTTTGTCAATCGCTGCTCAGTAACGAAAGCGATTCATATTATTTGGACGGCGGCGGCGAATTTCCATTCGCTAAATCGCACAATCGCTGGTTCGCTAACGATCGAAGTGGAACAGGAGATTGATTCGTTTATCCGTTTCCTCGCGACGGAACGCGGTCTCTCGGACAATTACCAGCTCTCGACCCGC
>DASQLH010000033.1:0-2848 GCA_035630155.1 Chthoniobacterales bacterium | reverse complement strand
AAGAGCGCGATCCGGCTGTAACGGCTTCTCCACCAGCTGCGATCGTGGCGTTGGCGATGATGACGCCGGCGCGCCTGGTCGTAGGTCCACGTCCCGGACGGGTTGTAGTTCCGCCAATTCCGGTTGTTGTTGTCCGTCCGGTCGCGATTGCGATTTTGCCCATCGCGATTCCGATTTTGCCCATCCCGATTCTGCCAATCGCGGTTCCGCCTGTTGGTGTCTGCCTGGACCGTCGTGTCGGCCTGCACGGTGGTATTCGGAGTCTGCGGGGTGACCACCGGGGGCGGAGTCTGTTTCGGGGTTCGCTTGCGCCAATTACTATTCGAGAGGTCGCCGTCGGATCGCAGTCGGGGCGCGCGCACCGCATCCTGATTGGGTGGATTGAAGGTCTGGTTGGGCGCCTGAACATTGGTCGTCTGAACGCGATTCGTCGGAGGCAGAACCTTATTCCGGAACCGCGGGGTCAGATTGGCGTTCGACTGGACCTTCGGCGCTTGCGGCACTGTTTGCGGCCGTGGCGGCGGCGGGTTCACGCGCCGGGTTGGGGCGGGCGCCACATTGCTGCGGTTTTTCGGTTGTTTGACCTTGTCCTGTTCGTCCTCGCCCAGAACGGGTCCGATCGCGATGGCCAAGGCAAAAATTGTTAGAAGAGATTTTTTCATAGTTGTGCTCGAGAGGTTAGACCCGTGCCGCCTCAATTTATTCAACTCCGATAGCAACGGAGAGTTGCGGCCTATCTGGGGACAGCCACGCGGCTGCTTCGACGGCCGTTAGCGCTGCTGGCGGATCGCTTCGAACAGGACGATGCCCACGGCGGTGGCGAGATTGAGGCTGCGCGTGCCACGCATCGGAATCGTGAGCAATTCTTCCGGATGGCCCGCGAGCAAACTTTCCGGCAGGCCTTTTGTCTCGCGGCCGAAAACCAGATAATCGCCTGGCTGGAACGCGACGTCCCAGTAAGCGCGATCCGATTTGGTGGTGAGAAAGAAGAAACGCGCCTCCGATTCGAGCGCCTTTCTAAGAGCCTCGAACGAATCCCAAAGCCGCACCTCGACTTCCTTCCAATAATCGAGTCCCGCTCTTTTCAGTTCGCGATCGTCGATGGAAAAACCAAGCGGCTTGATGAGGTGGAGCGTCGAGTCCGTCGCGAGACAGAGCCGCCCGATGTTGCCCGTGTTTGGCGGAATCTCGGGTTCGACCAGGACGATGTGGAACATCTTCCAAGTAAACAGGGTTCAGGGTTCAGGGTTCAGGGTTCAGGGTTCAGGGTTCAGAAAAGGTCCCCATCCGAAATCCGAAATCTGAACTCTGAATCCTTTTGTCTGCCTTACTTAATCTTGTTGGCGACAAATTTCTCCAGCTTAACAATATCGGCGGCGAACTTGCGGATGCCTTCCGCCGTCTTCTCCGTCGCCATCGCGTTCTCGTTGAACAGGAATCGGAATTTTTTCTCGTCGAGCTCGAGCCGCTCGATGTTCGCGCTTCTGGCCTTTTCCGGATCGAGCTTGCGCTCCACCGGCTCGTGGGATTCCGCCAGTTTCTCGAGTAAATCGGGGCTGATCGTGAGCAGATCGCAACCAGCCAGCTCGAGGATCTGGCCGACGTTCCGGAAGCTGGCCCCCATCACTTCCGTCGGGTGGCCGAACTCCTTGTAATAGGTGTAAATCTCATTCACCGATTGGACGCCCGGATCGTCCGCGCCGGTATATTCCTTCTTGGTCGTCGCCTTGTACCAATCGTAAATCCGGCCAACGAAGGGTGAGATCAGCTCGATGCCCGCCTCGGCACACAGGACCGCCTGCGGCAGCGAAAACATCAGAGTCAGGTTGCAGTTGATCCCCTCTTTCTCGAGCACTTCACCCGCCTTTATTCCCTCCCACGTCGAGGCGATTTTGATCAGCACCCGCTTTCGATCGATCCCCTTGTCTTCATAAAGCTTGATCAGATGCCGGCCCTTGTCGATCGAGCCTTCGGTATCGAAAGAGAGTCGCGCGTCCGTCTCCGTCGAAACGCGTCCCGGCACGATCTTGAGAATTTCGCAGCCGAATTTGACGAGCAGATGATCGATGATGTCCTCGATCTGCGCCGCGCCGGTCAGTCCGGAATTTTTCCGGTCCGCCAGCACTTCATCCAGCAAATCGAAATACTGTTCCTTCTGCGTCGCCGCATAGATCAGGCTTGGGTTTGTCGTCGCATCGCGCGGTTTGAAATCCTTGATGCTCTGGAAGTCGCCCGTGTCGGCTACGACGACCGTAAATTTCCTGAGCTGCTCGAGCTGGCTCAGTTTCGTGTCCGTTTTCTCCTGTGCGGCGGTAGCGGTGGTCATGGCGTTTGCTCCTCAGCTTAACCGAACCGGCATTGGCTCGGCGCTCCTCAGCGTAAGGTCGGAGCTAACGCTCGACAATAACAAACTCCACCAACGCCAGGACACTCGGCGCCGCTCTAGTTCCCATCCAAGTTGTAAACTTCTACCAAACCGACGCCGATACCATTGTTCTTCCCGCGGACGATTGCGGTGTACGCCCCCGGCTGAAGATAGAGGAGCATGGCCGATTCACGATCGTCCGCGGGCGCGAGACCGGAATCGATCAGCTGTTGTTGCTGGAACATTCGCCAGTCGTCATCGTGGGCCAGCAACCCGCCGTTAGCATTGTAAACCTCCAACATGGGATCGCTGAGCGCTCCGGAAACGCCATGAGTCCCGAGAGAAGGTCCGATCGCGCGGACAGCAACATTAGTAGATTCACCGCCGCCAATGATGAACCCGCCGATCATAACGTTATCGCCCGATTCGACCACTCCTCGCGTGGAGATGTTGGCTAGCCTGGAGTTCGAATCGGCGCTCAGG
>DASQLH010000032.1:0-5000 GCA_035630155.1 Chthoniobacterales bacterium | reverse complement strand
TCCAAGGAGCGGCGATTTGAAATCGCCGTTTATTTGGGTCAGCGATTGAAAATCGCCGCTCCTTAGTTACGGCTTCGGTTTGGCGAGATCGGCGCGATTCAGGTCGAGCTCGGGAATTGGAATCACCCTCGCCTCGGGGAAGTTCTTCTTGAGCGGTTCGAGGAAGGCCGGCGCTTTTCCGATAATGATCAGGCTCGGCGGGCTGTCGAAATACTTCGCAGCGAACGCGCTCACGTTTTCGGTGGTGATCGCGCTGATCGAGGGGATGAATTTGTTCAGCGTCTCCAGGGGCAAATCGTAGGTAATCATCGCCGACATTTTTCCAACGAAGCCGCCATTCGTCTCCAGGCTGCGAGCGTAGGCCCCGGTTAAAACCGCCTTCCGCGATTTCAGCTCGTCGCCCTGGACAGGGTCCGTGTGCAGGCGCTTCAACTCGGATTGCATCAGGCCGGCGACTTCCGCGGCCGATTCATTCTTTGTCTGCGCGAACGTGGAAAAAGGACCCACATCACGACGGGCGTCGATCGAACTTCGAGCACCATAACTGAGCCCGCGCTTGATGCGAATCTCCCGGTTCAGGCGCGAGACAAAACCGCTGCCAAGCGCCGCGTTAGCAACCAAGCCGGCATAATAATCCGGGGAAGCACGCTTGATGGCCGGTCGCGCCAGGAGCACCGCGGCCTGGCCGGCTTCCGGCATATCAACGACGATATTCGAGGGTTTCCATTCAGGAGTGTTCGCCGACGCGGGCGGCGCCGGGGGCGTGCCACCTTTCCATCCACCGAAGAATTGCTCCGCGTACTTTCTCCCCTGTTCCAGCGTGATATTGCCCGAGAGAATCAGGGATGCGTTCGCCGGCACGTAATAACTTTGATAAAGTTTTACGATGTCGTCGCGCTTGATGGCCTGGACGGTTTCCATCGTGCCGGTATGCGAATGTCCATAAGAGCCGTCCCCGAAAACCGCGCGGCCCATCACGAATTGCGCCAGTGAGCCCGGTTGCCGGAGCGCCACGCGCAGGCCATCCAGCGTCTGGTTCTTCAGCCGATCGATTTCCTCCTGCTTGAAGGTGGGATGCAAGACCACATCCGCGAGAATGCGCAGGGCCGGCTCCGCCTTGTCCGACATCACCACCACGGTCGCGCGAGCTGCGTCCCAATGCGCGCCGGAATCGATTGAGCCGCCGAGCGATTCGACCGCGCTGGCAATTTCTGGCGCCGACATGCTCTCGGTGCCCCTGGTCAAAAGCGTGCCAGTCATGCTCGCGGTGCCGGCGAGATCCTTGGGATCGACTTCAGCGCCGTTTCGAATGAGAAGCTCCGCCGCGAGCAACGGCAATTTGGGGCGTTCGATCACGACCACTCGCAAACCATTCTCCAGCTTCGTTTCCTGCGGCTGGGTGAACGTGACTTCATGGGGCTCCGAAGGCGGAGGCGGTTTGTCCACGCCGCCGATGGCCAAGAGGTTCGAGAGCGCCGAGCAAAACAAGAGACCGGTGGCGAGAAAGGTGCGTGTTTTCATCAGGGCTTTTTCTCCTTCTTCACGGGAGGAGCCGGTGGCGCAGGTCTCCTGGGAGGACCCGCCTTCATCGTTTCCGGCAAATATTCGAGCACTACCTTGCTCTTGCCGGTGAGATATTTGTTCATGACCGCCTTGATCTGATCGATCGTCACCGCCTGGAGTTTCGCCAGATCGGTATTCACGCGGGTGGCGTCGCCATACACGACCACGGCCTGGCCGAGCGCGCTCGCCTTTCCATTGACGGTCTCTCGTTCGAGCAATTTGCCGGTGAGGAAACGGTTCTTCGCCTTGTCGAGCTCAGCCTGCGTCACGCCCTCTTTGATGACTTTTTCAATTTCGCCGTAGAGCGCTTTTTCGACGTCGGCAATCGGTTTGCCGCTGGCGAGAATCAGCCGAAAGGCGATGAGGCCGAGGTCCTCTCGCAGGTCGGCATCGCAGGCGACGTTTTGCACGATCTGCTGCTCGTAAACCATCTTTTGATAGAGGCGCGACGATTCGCCGCCAGCGAGAATTTCCCCCACGAGCGAAAGCGCGGAGCTATCTTCACTGCGAATGGAGGGCGCGAGGTAGGTAATCGCCAGCGCGGGCAGCGGCGCGCGCGGGCTGTAGGAAGTCTCCCGTTTATCCGCCTTGCGCGGCGGCTCTTTTACGGTGACCCGCGGGATCGGCTTTGACGGTTTGGGGATCGGCCCGAAATATTTTTTCACCCACTCCTCGAGCTCGTCCTGTTTGAAATCGCCCACGACGACGACGGTCGCGTTGTCCGGCCGATAAAAGGTGGCGTGAAACGCCTTGATCTCAGGAAGCTTCGAAGCGTCGAGCTCATCGATGTTTCCAATCCCCGGCCGTTTGTAGGGATGGACCGCGAACGATTTCTTTTCGATGTCGAGATAGAACTCGCCATACGGATTCGCCTGGACCCGTTGCCGGTATTCCTCTTTCACGACATCGCGTTCCGATGCGAAATTGGCGTCGTTAAGCGCGAGCGAGGACATCCGTTCCGCCTCCGCCCAGATGATTGGGTGAAGATAATTCGAGGGCACGGTCTCATGATAAACCGTCACGTCGTCCGCGGTGTAAGCGTTGTTCTGGCCGCCGATATTTTCGGTAAGATTATCGAACGCGTCCGGGGTCAGGTTCTCGTTCCCCTTGAACATCATGTGCTCGAACATGTGCGCGAAACCACTCCGGCCCGGCGGATCGTCTTTCGAGCCGACGTGATACCAGACCTGGACGGCCACGATGGGCGTGTCGTGATCCTCGACCGCATAAACTTCGAGACCGTTCGGGAGCGTGAAATGTTTGAACTCCATCGGCGGCACCCCGATGGGCGGTTTGGCCGGAGGATCTTCCGCGCGGGCAAAGGCGGAGAGCAGGACCAAACAAAAGGCGGCGCGCAAAAATTTCACAGATTGCGACCATTCCACGCCCTGTCATTCCCGCAACGAGAATCAGCCGCGTGGCGCCCCGCGGCGACTGCCCTGCCGGCGAAGAAAACTTCGCTAAGAATCGGCGACGTTCGGCCGCCGCTGATGGCGGCACTTACGACCAGGTCAGAATCCCATCTCCAGCGTGAAGCTCCGAATCATGCCGGTGTCCGCTTTCTCCTTGTCAGCCACTTCGAGGGTCCATGTGCCGGCTGGATTCTTGTTGATGTACTGGGCGAGATTGGGTGCGTTCACCACGTCATAAGTGCGTTTCAAATTGTCCTTCGACGCTTCTTTGCGGTCGTGCAGCACGGCCCGGTTCGAGCTCACCGTGGCGGGCGGTTTCAAGGTGACGAGGAGATCGCCGATGTAGGTATGATCGATGTCCACAGTCACTTTGAGTGACTTCACCGGCTTCGTGTCCGCGACCGCGAGCGTGAGCCGTGAGGTTTTCAAATCCTGGATGGGAACATCCTGCCGAGCCGTGCGAATGGCGACGGCATTCGGTTGAGCCGGCAGCGCCAGTTCGACCGCTTTCCGCGCATTCAGGCGCCCGTAACCATATAGCGCGCTGCGGCCGGTGGCATCGTAGCCTCCGCCGGCCGTGTCAATGCGATCGCAGCAATTCTTCAGGATCTCGCGCACCTCATCGCCGCGCAGGTTCGGGTTGCGCGCGATAACGAGCGCCGCGACGCCGGCCGCGCCGGGGCAGGCGCTCGAGGTGCCGCCGAAGCTGTTGGTGTAATGGCCCGCTGAATCACCGTCATTCGCGTCGCCGGGATTGTATCCGGAGCCTCCCATTCGGTCGGTGGTCCAGATGCCGGGCGTGACTGATTGATCAGCATGATTACTGGGGAAAGAGCACCAAACCGCGCGACCGAAATCGCTGTAAGGCGCCTTCTTCCCGAGGTCATCGCAGGCAGCGACGGCAATAACTTTGGGGTAACTCGCGTAACCATCGTTATCGACGCTCTCGTTTCCGTTGCCCGCGGCAAACAGCACCACGCAACCTTTTCCGCCCCGGCCATTCTGAGTAGCGAAATCGATGGCCAGTCGGGTGCTGTCCGGCAGCGGAACGACCTGTTGATGGTCCGGGTCCTGAGGGTCTCTGAAGTCGCCATCGGGCGGTCCCCAGCTGCACGAAATCACGTCCGCACCGTTTTGCGCCGCCCAGACAAAAGCGTCGGCTTCGGCTTGCGAGCCGAGGGCGACGTTCGAACGGATGGGAATCAGGCGCGCCCGCGGCGCGACTCCCGACGCTTTAAAATTCCCGTCGCCGCACGCCACTCCGGCGCAGGCCGTGCCATGGTTGTCCCCGCTCCGCGGCCGCGGATTGTCATTTCGCCCACCGACGTCGCGCGGCGCAATGATTTTGCCGGAGGAACGAAACTCCTCGTGCTCGAGATCGACGCCGTCATCGATCACCGCGATGATGGTGCCGGTGCCGTCGCTCAAGGCCCACGCGGATTCGACGTTCGCGTGTTGGTTCACCACCCGGCCGCCAATGCTGGTGCTCTTCAAATGCCATTGCTGGTTGAATGCGCCGCGGCTGCGCTTCCGCCGCACGAGCTCGGGATGGCAAAGCTCAACGTCTTTTTCGTTTAAAAGCCGCTCGGCGATGTCGAATATTTTCTGCCCCGTGCATTCGGGGGCCTGGATGAAAAAGGCGTTACGCGAGTATTCGAGCTCGCGCTTTATTTCCAGTTTGTAGCTCTTGATGATTTTCAGGCAGGCCCGCTGCGAAAGGTCTCCGCTGAATTTTACGAAGAAATTCTCCGTGTAGAGAATGGGCTCGCCGCTGGCGTCCGTTAGAACGCGGCCGGCGAATTCGACGGCGGGGTCTTTCTTCAAGACCGTGCGCGCCCGATCGCGCACCGTCCTTGGCGCGGTTTGCCGGGTCACCCGCAGGACCTCCACGCCCGCTTCCTGGAAGCGCGCGACAAGATCGAATTCACCCACCACGGCGCGGGCCCCGCGGGATAATGGCGCTTCGGCGAAAACCTGATTGCCGGTGCCGTCGCTCAAGGCCCACGCGGATTCGACGTTCGCGTG
>DASQLH010000031.1:0-4883 GCA_035630155.1 Chthoniobacterales bacterium | reverse complement strand
TGGCGTCCCAAAGAGCGAGGAATCCGGCGGTGTCCATGAAGACATCAACGGCCGCCATAGAGAAGGCGGTCGATTTCCGCGTGCTTCGTTTTGCCCTTGGGGCTGGCCGTGGCGCGCCGGCCGATGCTGAGAAAAGGATCGGTGGACGACAGCGCGCCAGGCGCGGAAGTCACCGGCTCGAGACGAGCTGCGGCCTTCCCCCGGTGGGAAAGGACGAGGCGTTCCCCCTTGGCGATGCGCCGCAAAATGCGTTCCGCGTTTTTGCGGAACTCAAGCATGGTCACGGTTTTCATTGAGCTTGAAGTTTAAGTTGAAGTTGAATGTGCAGCAAGCTTTTGTTGGACATCGCCTCAGCATCGCCGCGCGGTCGCGGCGATCTCCTTTGGATCGACTGCTTCCTGGCTTCTTCGCCCGCAACTACGGTCCGGCACCGCGATCGTAAATTTCGATCAGTCCGTTGCCGGTCGTGTTCTGGAGCCCGGCCAGGATCGCGGTGTAAACTCCAGGTGGAAGTGTGGCCGCGATTGCCGCCTCGAGATCGTTGCTCGGCGCGAGGTTCGCGTTTATCACTTCCGCCGCGTTGTCCGGGTCGTCCTGCCAATCGTTGTTCGTGTAGAGCAAGGCGCCATCGCCATCATGCAACTCGAGGGTCGGATTTTGCAGGGTGTTCGGCACGCCCGAGGAAGCGAGGCTCGGCCCGAGACCGCGGATCACGATCCGGTCCGCGCCGTCACCGTTGCCCAGGATGAAGCCGGCGATGATGCTGTCGCCTGGCGTGCTCCCGACAAAGCCGCGGGTGCTGATGTTCGACAGCTTGGAGGCGGCCGAGCTATCCAGATCGTAAACTTCGATCAGCCCGATGCCGGTAGTTCCACCGTTGCCCCTGATGATCCCGGTGTAGTTGCCGGGGGCCAGGGTAATATCGATGGCCGACTCGAGATTGTCCGTCGGCGGGATCCCACTTGCCTTAATCTCTTCTTCCTGCGTATCGCGCCAGTTGTTGTTCGTGATGGTGACGAAACTTCCCGGGCCGTGCAGCTCGAGAACCGGATCAGGCAGCGGATTGGGGATGCCGAAGCGGGTCAGCGACGGTCCGATGGCTCGGATGATCACGTGCTTGGGTGCGCCTCCGGTAATGATGAAGCCGCCGATGCCAACCTGATCGCCCGTCAGGACGTGGAGGCGAGTCGAAAGATTCAACGCCTGTGATGCCGGGGTTGGGGTTGGGGTCGGGGTCGAACCGGGGCTCGGCGTCGGGGTAGGCGTTGACGTCGGGCTCGGGATCGGCCCCTCCGGGGTGGGCGTTGGCGTTGGCGACGGATTTAAAGTCGCTTCGAAGTCGGCCCGCTCATTCTTGTTTGTGATAACAATCTCGCGGCTCGATGGCTGATAAGAGAAGCCACCGCCCGAGGGTGTGACGGTGTACGGGTTTTCCGGCACAGGCGGCAGGTTCGGGAAAGAATAAGTGCCGTTTGCGTCGGTGGTCGTTTCTTCGGTGGTGCCGTCCGGTCTGGTCAAAGTGATAGTGACGCCCGGTAGCGGATCACCCTCGTCGGTGAGCACCTGACCGAAAATCATAAAGCCGAGACCCTGGCCTTCGGTCCCGGTGGTACTGCCCACCAGCGCCACCACCCAGCCGTCGTCCGCGAAGCTCGGCTCTTCCTGGAACGCTCCCTCCGTGGTTGGGAAATCGTTATCTCCGACCGGCGCGGGCCCGGTCACACTTTCGCAGCCGCACTCCGAACGGGTCCAGCCCGCAATGAAAACATTACCGCCCGGATCGAGCGAGATCCCCTGGCCCTCATCCTGGCTGCTGCCGCCGAGGAACGAGGAGTAAACCAGCGTATCTTCCGATGGCGGGTCGCCCTCGACATTGGTGTTGAACATCGCCACGAATGCGTCACGCGACTCGGGCCCCGAACTTCCCGGGTTGCTTCCGGGGTCGGGCTGGAAGGCATCTTTCGTCGGGAAATTGCCTATCGGAGGCGCTCCGTCTGCTCCGTTCGGTCTGTCATCTGGAAAAGGAACAAAGGTGGATTCCGTCCATCCCGTGATGTAGGCGTTGCCCAGGATGTCCACCGCGACAGCTCCGCCATCGTAACGAAACCCGCAGCCAAACCCGCACTCATCTCCGCCTGGCCCCTCGTCGAACTGGCCGCCGAGGTAGGTGGAATAAACAAGCTCGGACCCGACGGGACTGAACCTCGTTAGAAACGCGTCGAAGCCGCCTGCGTTATCCGGTTGGAAGGCGTGCTCTGTCGTCGGAAACTCGTTTTGAAAGGGCACTGGGCCCGCCCCGCCTATTGGCGCGCCAGAGTCCGTATATCCCGTTACATACGTTCCTCTGTCGGCGCCGACCGCGATCCCCCACGCTTCGTCCGTCCCGTCCCCACCCAGGAACGTGGAATAAATGAATTCCACGCCGTCGGCGGCGACTTTTGTGACGAAGGCATCGCGCGTCTGACCACCGCCGCCAGGGTTCGGCTGAAAGGCATTCTCGGTTATCGGAAAACGTTCCAGCGGCGTCGGTTCGGGCGTCGGCGTCGGGCTGGCGTCCGGCGGGGTGGGACTCGGGCTGGGGCTGGGCGACACCTCCGGAACGGGCTGCGTTGATTCGGTCCAGCCGGTTACATAAGCAACACCATTGGCATCGACCGCGACGCCGAGGGCCAGGTCATTTTGGGGACCGCCAATGTAGGTCGAATAGACTCGGAATTGGCCTGACGCATCGATCTTGGCCAGATAGCCGTCGAAAGATTGTTCGAAGTTATTGAAGTGCTCCGTTCTGCCATCGATTTCTCCCTGAATTGGGTTCGTCGTGGGGAATGCAAACGAGTTGGTGTAGCCCGTTACATAGACGTGGTTGTTGCGGTCCACGGCGATGCCACGGCCAAAATCGTCACCGTCCGCGCCGCCAAAGTAGGTCGAAAAGACGAGCTGATTGCCGGCGGCATTTAGTTTTGCGATAAAGCTATCGCCAAGAAAACAGCAACCCGCGTCCGATAGGTTGGGCTGCATCGCATTGCGCACCGGAAAATCGGACGAAAACGTGTATCCGGTGACATAGACATTGCGATCGGCATCAAGCGCCACACCATAGGCCCCTTCGCTGGGATCAGTGGGGCCCTCGTCGGTGAATACACCCTGACCGCCCCCGAGGTAGGTCGACCAAATCAACTGCGATCCATCCGGGTTGAATTTCGTGATAAACGCTTCATCGCTGTCGGCATTCTGTCCCGCCTGATACGCGTCTTTCACCGGAAAAAGCTCCGACTGCGTCCATCCGACGACATAGGCGTTGCCGTCGGCGTCCGCGGCGATGGCGTGCGCGCGGTCATTGCCTTCGCCGCCGAGATATGTCGAATAGGAGATGATGGCTGGATCGATAACCAGCGGACGGTTGCGATCGTATTGGCCCACGGAGAAGCCAGCGCGATTACCCGCCGCGATAAACGCGCCCGGAACCGGCTGTTTCAGGCCGTTCAGTTCCTGATAGAGGAACGGCTTGCCCTGGCGCAGTTGAGCGCCACCGGCGGCGTGGATGACCAATCCGCCGGTCGTCGCGTCTACTTCGATCCGTTCCGCGCCATCGAATTCAAGCGCGATTTGATTGGGATCCGCGCCGGGCGCGACCACGAGATCGTATTCAAGTTCGCTGCCGTTAGTGTAATACACCAGGTCGATCCCGGGATAAACGCCCGCCTGAACAACGCGGCGGTAAGTCGGAACATCCTTGACCCATTTCTGCTCATCTTTGCCGCGGAAATAATTGATCTTCCCCGGCATTTCTTCCATGCCCGCCATCCGGGCGTTCGAGTTGCCGCCGACCAGACTCATTCGCACCACCGCCTTGGATGCGGCCCGTTCCGCCGCCTGCGCTTGCTTCAGGCGGGCGATTTCCGCCGCCCGCGCCGCCCGTGTCGCGCCCCTGATTTTTTCCAGCGAATTGGTGGCCGCCGATGTGGTCCCCGGCTTCCTTAACACGAAGACGGTCTCACTCTGGGTGAGGAATGCTTTGTAGCCGGTGCCGCGCGAAACGAACTGCACCTGCGGATCGAACTGGCCGCGATTCATCTCGAACGACAGCGGCAACGCGCCGAGCGCCAGGCGCGCTTGTTTTTCCACCGCCTTGGCTGCGGCCGCGGCGCTTTTTCGTTGCGGGCTCTGGGCCGGGCCGTTCGCTGCCCCTATGGAGGTCACCTGCGGGAGCAGCAAATAACTCAGCATTATGACGGCTAGCGTCACGAGCAGGCTCGCGCCGATTTTGGAAGCTGGAGTTTTTTTCTTCATGGGATTCTTCTCCGTCGATTACCGCTGCCAGGCGGTGGATTAAAAATGCGTTGCGGGCTCCGGGTGGAAGCGATCCCTGTCTTATATTGCATTGGCGCAATCATGGCTTGTTTCGGGAGGCGAATTCTGGGGAATTTCGCGAGCCGCTGGCAAGCCTTTTGTTGATTGCGCGACCGTTTCGGGCCGTTCGCGTGTTTTTCCTGTCTTTTCGAACGGATTTACCGTAAGTTCCCGTTGTCGCTGTTTCGCCCCGCTTGTTTCAGCGACGCTCCCATGACTCGTCCCCGTTTCCATCTTCGCTTGTCCGTGCTCATCGCTGTCGCGGCGATGTGCGCGCCAGGCTTTGTCGCGAAAGCGGAACAGCCCCCCGCGATGAGTCCTCCGCCCGCGGAAGTGAAGACCGCGCCGCCCCCGCGGGCCAAGCCGCAGGTCATTTACCATCTCCCGCGCACTTCGAGCTACGCCGCCACCTTGCATTCCCAGGCCAAAACCCAGAGCCATCCTCTCCCGATCGACAGCAGCATGCCGCCATCGCTCCAGATGTCGCGCGCGGCCGCGAACGAGGCGGCGGCCCGGGCGCAGCAGGAACAGCA
>DASQLH010000030.1:0-2647 GCA_035630155.1 Chthoniobacterales bacterium | reverse complement strand
ATGCGTCCCTGCTTCTCCCAAAAATCCCGGAGCAAGGTCATCTCGCGATCGGTCAAATCGTATTGAGGACCGTTGATCATGATGGTCTTCAGCTCGGCCGGAATCGCGCCGACCTCGAAGAGATTCAGTTCCTCGAACTTGATGTTTTCGCTCTCGATGAAGGCTTTCAAGACCCGGATAGGACTGGTTGCCGTCTCGGTTGGCGGTTGCATCGGCGTGGGCGGCGGGGCCTCCGCGATGGTCGGTTCCTTATGGCCGGTCACATAACCGATCGCGTTCTTCTTGCCTTCCACCAGCTCCATCAGGGCGCCGGTGATGGCCTGCTCGCCTTTAAACGCCGTCATCTTGGGCGGCTCCCCAAACATCGGATTCCCCGGATCGACCTCCGCCATCTCGGAGGCTTTCACGGTTTTGTTCCGGCCTTCGTAATCAAGGATCAGGAGCTCCTCCCCTGGAACGATTTTGTATTTGTCGAGGACAGCTTTCGCTCGCGAGAGACTGCGTTCGGGATCGACCGTCTCGACGTCGAGCTTCCCTTTTGCGGCGTATTGATACTCCGTCAGCATTCCCTGAACATCGCTGGCCAGCGGACTGGTGGACATGAAGAGAACGGTGATGCGCGCCTTCCCCGGCATGCTTTTGAGGAAGCGCTTTGTTTTGTCCGAGAGCGCGAATTTTTGGTCGCGCGAAAGGTCCCAGCGCCGGTAATGCTCGAAGCCGAGATAGTTCACCATCACGGCGAGAAAAAGAAGGAGCGCCACCTGAACCACCACGTTCAGGCCGATGCGAACGCGATGGATTTTCCGCGGCTTTGCGATGGGCGTCTCGTCCGTGGCCATGTTTACAGTCTCCACTTCCGCGATTGGAACGCCTGATAGGTCAGCGTCAGCATGACGATGGTCATGCTCACGTAGAGAACGATGGGCCGGGTATCGATCTCGCCGCGCGACAAGGTTCCCATTTGTTCAATAGCCGAGAAATAACCGAGCAATTGCCGCGTGCTCGAGCTGATCTCCTGGAGGATGAACGAGATCAAGCCGGAGAAAAAATGGAGGGTGATCGCGGAGAAAGAAATGATCGCGGCCACCATCTGGTTCTTCGTCAGCACGGAAGCGAGGCAGCCGATCGAGAGGTAAAACATGCCGAGCAAAAGCAGCATCAGATACGCGCCGAGATAAGCGCCCGTGGAGTTCGCCGCGGGCTGGTGGGTCACGGCCTGGAAAACCCAGAAGTAAATGAGGGTTGGAATCCAGAGGACGATGTAGAAGACGAGAGCGCCAAAAAATTTTGCCAGCACGACCTGCCAGTCGCGCACGGGAGCGGTCATGAGCGGCTCGATTGTTCCCAGCTTAAATTCCTCCGCGAACAACCGCATCGTAATCAGCGGAAAAATCAGGACGAAGGCAAACCAGAAGAAGACCGAGTTAAAAAAAGCTTCCTGGACGGAATACGGCACCGGCTTTCCGTTCATGAACGAGAGCTGGAAATAGAAATCCGCGCCGCTCACGAAAAGGAAGAAGACGAGCACGATGTACGCGATCGGCGAGTAGAAGTAGCTGCGCACTTCGCGCGAAAGGAGAGTGTAGAACTTACGCATGTTACCTTGCGAACCGGAGACCTGTAGCCGCTGCCCTGTGGGCAGCGTGACGATGGTTTGGCAGCAGCGCGCTTTCCCGCGCTTCGCACAGCGAAGCGGCTACAGGAAGAATGATTGCCCTCGCCATGGTTTTATACCTCATCCGGGTGGGTGATCTCGACGAACACATCTTCCAAGGTCGCTTTGCGTTGCGTGAGCTCGCGCAAGGCCCAGTGGCGCGCGCTGGCCAGCCGGTAAACTTCCTCGCGCACATCCGTATTCGCTTCGACGCGCAACGCGAAGATCTCCCACTCGCCGTCAGTTGATGCCGTCACATCGCGCACGCCGGCGATCTTCTTCAATTCCTCGACGCCATTGTCCGAGCCGACCTTCGCTTCCACCACCACGCCGCTCGCGGTCCGGATTTGGCCGAGCAAATTCTCCGGGGTATCGCACGCTTCGATCCGCCCTTTGTTGATGATGATGACGCGGCTGCAGGTCATCTCGACCTCGGGCAGAATGTGGGTGGAAAGGAGAATGGTGTGCTGCTTGCCGAGGTTTTTGATCAGGTCGCGCACCTGGCGAATCTGATTGGGATCGAGCCCGCTCGTCGGCTCGTCGAGAATAAGAAGGTCCGGTTCATGGACCAGCGCGTCCGCGAGTCCGACGCGTTGCCGGTAACCTTTCGAAAGCGTGCCGATGATTTTCTTTTCGACTTCTTTCAAGCCGCACAGCTCCTTCACGTCGCCCACGCGCTCCGCGATCCTGCGATGGGGCACGCCCTTCAAGGCCGCGCGGTAATCGAGATATTCGGTCACCCGCATGTCATTATAGAGCGGGACGTTTTCCGGCATGTAGCCGAGGTGCGCGCGGGCCTGGAGCGATTGCTCGAATATGTCGAAACCCGCGACCGAGGCGCGCCCGGAAGTTGGCGGCATGAAGCTGGAGAGAATCCGCATGGTCGTGCTTTTCCCGGCGCCGTTCGGCCCGAGAAATCCCATGATCTCGCCCTTGCCGACCTCAAAACTCAGGTCCTGGATGGCCGCGTGGCCGGCGTAGCGTTTCGTGAGA
>DASQLH010000029.1:0-2630 GCA_035630155.1 Chthoniobacterales bacterium | reverse complement strand
TGCAAATAAAAGAGCCGCTCGGCGAAGACCGCGACGGCAATCACGCTGCAAACCAGGATGGGCCACATGAGCAGGCCGCCCTTCTGGATGTAGTCGATCATGGGGTTTTGTCTTAGTCGGCTTTGAGGCTCGTGGCAAGCCAAGAGGGGATTGGCCTACCTTCGTCTGGGCGTGGGGCTCGGCTTTGGCCGCGTCTCCGGCGCGCGCCGAATCACTTTCCCGGCGGTATCGTAAACCGTGTAGCCGGTCTGCTTCCCGTTCTTGTCGTAGGCATAGACGATCTTGTTTCGCACCACGTCGTTTTGCCCAAGCTGGGTTTCCTCGGTGAGTTTGCCGGAGTCGTCATACTTATAGAGGGTCCTGAAACGGAATTGCTCATCCGGCCCGTACACCTCGCCGCTGGCGAAACGCCCGGCGCCGTCGAGCGTGTAACGGATTTTCCCCACGAGCTTGCCGTCTTTTCGCGTCGTCGTCGCGGTCGCGCGATGGCGCAAGGCATCGAACTCATAGACCGTCTTCGAGCCGTCGGCATTGATGGAAACCGTCACCCGCACCGTGTCCGGCGTTGGGCTTACCGACTGGCCTTGAGACGTGGCAGCGAATGCCACCAGGGCGATGGCGAAAGTGGCGACGAAGGGCCGGGACAACATGGGGCAGTTTACGGTGAGGGAAAAAGGCCGCAAACGGGCGTTAATTTTTATTGACCCTTGGTACGGAAGGTGGTTAAAAGTGGGGGGAAGTGGATTGAAATGGAACACGCATCCGCTGGCGCATGGACAACGACTCTCAACCCCAAAAATTCTTCGCCGGCGAGTTCCGCCATGTCATGGATGGGAAGAACCGTATCACCATTCCTTCCTGGTGGCGCGGCGAGAAGGCGCAGGAGTTTATCATCCTACCCGAGCCGAGCGGCCAATTTTTGCTGGTCATGTCGCCGGAGGAGTTCGCCCGGATGAGAGCACAGGCCGCCTCGGACAGCTCGCTTTCCCAGCGCGATCGCCGGGTGTTTTCCCGCCAATTTCATGCGCGCGCCGAACATGGCGCCTCGGACAAACAGGGCCGTCTCGTCCTGCCCGAAGCTCACTGCCGCGAGCTGGGCTTGAAAGGCGAGGTCGCCCTCGTCGGCGGCCACGGTCGTTTTGAGATTTGGAATCTGCAGAAATGGAAGCGCGCTCAGGAGGAGGAAGCCGCGACGTACCAACACGTCGCTAACGTGATCGGGCTGTAGCGATCGCTTTTGGAAAATGATTAACGCGTTGCTGTTTGAGCGGCCCATCTGGTTCGCGACCGGTCCGCTGGAGGTCGAGGAGGAGGCGCAGGAAATGGAGGACTTCACTTATCATCGTCCGGTGCTGGTGCGGGAAGCCGTGGAGCTGCTGGCCCCGCGCGCGGGCGCGCTCGTCGTCGATGCGACCTGCGGCGGCGGAGGACACAGCGCGGAAATCCTGCGCACTGGCGCGGATGTCGTGGCGCTCGATCAGGATCCCGACGCGATTGAATTCGCGGGCGAAAAGCTGGCCGAGTATGGCGGGCGAGTCACGCTGCGCCAGGCGAACTTTCGCGAGGCCGGCAAAGTTCTCGACGAACTTGGCGTCGTGGGAATCGGTGGCGCGCTCCTCGATCTCGGTGTCTCCTCGCGCCAATTGGAGAATGCGAGCCGCGGGTTCAGCGTCATGCGGCAGGGGCCCCTCGATATGCGAATGGATCCGCGGCGCGAGTTGACCGCCGCCACCGTGATCAATTCCTACTCGGAGGAAGATCTTACGCGTCTTTTCCGCGAGCTCGGCGAAGAACCGGCCGCGCGCCGCATCGCCAGCCAACTGGTAAAGCTTCGCAAAGTGACTCCTTTCCAGGACACGCTGCAGCTCGCAAAGGCGATCGAGAAAATCGTTTGGCGCCATGGACGTCGTCATCCCGCCACCCAGGTCTTTCAGGCGTTGCGCATGGAAGTGAACGATGAGCTTGGCGCGCTCGAGGAAGGCCTGCGCGTGCTGACCAAACGCCTGGAATCCGGCGCCCGCATGGCCGTGATCACATTCCACTCTCTCGAAGACCGGATCGTGAAAAATTTCTTCCGCGATCGCAGCCGCGAATGGCTGGATCGCCCGGAATGGCCCGAGCCGCAGCGCAATCCCGATTTCACTTTCCGCCTTGTCACCACCAAGCCGGTCGAGCCCGGCGAAAACGAACAGCGCGTCAACCCGCGTTCCCGCAGCGCCAAGTTGCGCGTCGCCGAAAAAATCTGATGCACGCGCCCCGTCGAAAGAGTTTTAATCCGATGAACGCCGCCTCGCTGGCGCGCTGGATTGCGGTCACGGGCTTCCTGGCGGTGACCGGATTGATTTACGTTTATCTCACGCTCCAGCTCTATCACCTGGGCGATCGAAAGAAGGCGCTGGAAAATGAGCTGACGAGTCTGCGCTCGGAGAATGACGTGGCCAGCGTGCAAATCGCGGCGCTCACCTCGCGCTCGGCCATGCAGCGCCGCCTCAAGGAAGGTTATTTGAAGATGATTCCCATCACCGAGCAAAACATCGTGCGCCTGAGCGCGCCGCGCCATTTGCACGCTGAGGATGCAGTTCAACCAGTCGCCAACAAACGTGCCGAAAGATGAAGTGGAACAGCCGGAT
>DASQLH010000028.1:0-2499 GCA_035630155.1 Chthoniobacterales bacterium | reverse complement strand
TGTTCGCGTTCGCCGCGCCCAACCTGGCGCCGGCGCAGACGACCGAGGTCGAGGTCATCGGGGACCCCGCGGTTTACGGCGAATATCCAAAGAACTACCAGCAGATCATCACCAGTTGGCTCGCCGAGATGCTGGCGGATCCGGCCAGCGCCAACATCGAATGGATGGGCCTGCCGAAGCCGTCCGAGATGATCGACAAGAAGAAAAGGAAGCGGCTCGTGGGTTACCTGGTCGAGTTCAAGGTGAATTCCCGGAACCGTTTTGGCGCTTACACGGGAATGCAGAAGAAAAGCGTCCTCATCCGCGACGGCAAAGTGGTCAAAGCGACTGGATTTAGGTGAGACTGGCACGACATTCCCATATCAAAGCCGAGGGCCTCGGCATCTGGCTGATTGTCCTCGCCATTCTGGGAGGCGGCGTTTGGTTCCTCCAATCAGCGCGTACGGACAACGAAAAAAACGCCCGCGCGTTCGCCAGCGAAGTGACGCGCAGAGTCGCGGTGAACTACGACGACAAATTTCTCGAGCAGCGCCTTAGCCTGCACGCACGTCCGATGTATTCGCTCATGTGGCGGAACCGCATGTTTCAATATTTGCGCGAGTTCGGCCAGCTCTCCAAGCCCCTCGAGACAAAGGGCGACGTCTTGTTCACATCTCAATTTTTCAATCCGCGAGGGACTTTTCGGACCGAACTAACTTACCCGACGTTGACCGCCTCTTTAGACGTAACGGTCTCCAAGGGCATGACGAACTGGCAGATTGACGAAATCAACCTGGTCTGGAATCCGCCGCCGGCGCCAACGCCGACACCGAGCCCGGCGATGGCCCCAAGCCCTACTCCGTCGCCAACGCCGGTGCAACAACCAAGGCGGAAGAAAAAATAGCAGCGCTGTAGTCGCCTCGCTATGTCGAGGCGTCTGCGCGTTGTTACCATTTAGCACTGCACGGCACGGCGATCCCGCAGCGGCGGGACCGTGGCTACAGCGCGCTAAGCCAGTAGCCGGTCCAGCGAATCAACGCAGAGCTGGGACCACGTTTCGAGATTTTCGCGGCGGGCGAGCAGCTCGTCTTTTTTCAGGAAGGCGACGTTCGTTATCATCGCTTCGCGTTTCTCCACCCTGGGTTCGGCCAGGCGGAAGACGTGGACGATGCCAAGATGGACGCGACCGACTTCGGTGGTGTCGTCATTGAGAAGAGCGACGATGCGGTCCTCGAAAGGTGAGTCGATTTTGATCTCTTCGTTCACTTCGCGCTCGACGCCGGCGCGGTAGGCGTGCTCGTCCCACGCGAAAAGCGACTCGTCGGTATCGTTCATGTGACCGCCAATGCCGATGGAGCCCTTCGCGACCAGGCGTTGCTCGCCCGCTTTCTTTCCGCGCACGTAATGCAGGACGGTGTCGCCATGCACGATCAGGGCGTAGGGAATGATCTGTTTGTGCGTGGGATCGTTCTCGGCCTGAGCGCGCGGGAGGAAGAAGTTGTTCCCGCGCGAGAGCAAGGCACTCAGATATTTCTCAGGCTCGAAATTCAGGCCGTGGAAAGCGCCGAGCTCGTCGAAGAGGCTTCGCCTGACGACCAAAACGTTTTCATCCGGCTGACTCATCCAGAGCGGCGCCTAATAGCTGTAGGTGAATCCAATCTGCGGCCCGAGCAGATTCAAACTCGGATTCGGATCGGTCTGGGCGGCATTGGAGAGATGCTGGTAAAGAATGCCGCCGGTTGCTTTCCAATGATCGTTGATCTGGTAGGAGACGCCGACCGCCGTGAGAATGTTGAAGGTAAAGTCCTGCCCCTGCGCGCCAAAGATGTCGGCGTGGCTGTCGATCCACCCAAGGCCGACGCCGCCGGAAACGTACGGGACGAAGCGCGCGCCCGGTTTGGCGAAGTTGTAGCGAAGACCGACCGAGATGCCGTAGTAAAAATTTTCCGGGCCGCGCAGGATCGGCTCCACCATGAACAGGGCGTAAACCTGATTGTAACCCTGAAGCCAGCTGTCTTTCTGGATCGTGCCCCAGCGCCAGCGCGCGGTGAAGAATTGCGCGGCCACATCGTAGCTGTTGGGGTTGCCAATGATCCCGACCATGTAAGAAGTCTCCGCGGCCAGCTCGAAGCTCGGGGCGTCGATCACTTCTGCTGAAGAGAAATGGGTGGAAATGCGATCGCCGGCTCGCGCGAAGGGCGCGAATGTTCCAAGGAGCACAACGACGATGGCAATGCGGCAAAGTTTCATCAAAGAGCGCCTACGATATTGCGAGTCCCCTCAATTGCAATTTATCGGGCGCTCTGGCACGCTTGGCCTTATGAAACCATACATCGCGGCGGTTATTTCCTTGCTGGCGATTTTGCCGGCGATGCGGGCGGCGGAAGATTCCACGAGCAAGGAACCGCCTCTCGCGACCGAGCTCTGGAAAGCGAGCGGCGGCGAGAATTGGGACAAGGTGAAGCAGATCGATTTCACGTTCGCGGTCGAACAGGATGGGAAAAGGCTTTTCACGGCGCA